>NZ_CP121682.1:5136704-5438863 GCF_029760955.1 Streptomyces cathayae | reverse complement strand
CGCGACGCCGGACTCAGGACCGACGTCCTCGACCCGCTCGAGGGCATCACCGACAAGTCCCGCGGCGACGACTACTTCCAGGTCATGGAATCCAACCTGCAGGCCCTGCAGACGGCGCTGGGCACCGAGTGACCCACTTCGACCACCGGGAGGACACCGGCATGAGGACGGCAGCATGAGCACCGAGCCCGTCATATCCCTGCGCGGTGTCCACGCCGAGCTCGGCTCGCGCCCCGTGCTGCGCGGCATCGACCTCACCGTGCACCGCGGCGAGGTGGTCGCCCTGCTCGGCGCCAACGGCTCCGGCAAGTCGACGGCCGTGCGCAGCGTCATCGGCCAGGTGCCGGTCGTCGCCGGCGAGGTCGAGCTGTTCGGCACCCCGCGGCGCCGGTTCCGCGACTGGGCGCGCGTGGGATACGTACCGCAGCGCACCACGGCCGCGAGCGGTGTGCCCGCCACGCTGACCGAGGTCGTCTCCTCCGGCCGGCTCTCCCGCACCCGCTTCGGCGTGTTCCGCAAGGCCGACCGCGAGGCCGTGCACCGCGCCCTGGACCTGGTCGGCATGGCCGACCGGGCGAAGGACTCGGTGGACGCCCTCTCCGGCGGCCAGCACCAGCGGGTCCTGATCGCCCGCGCGCTCGCCGCCGAGCCCGAGCTGCTGATCCTGGACGAACCGATGGCGGGCGTCGACCTGGGCAGCCAGGAAGTGCTCGCCAGGACGCTGCGCGAGCAGGTCGCCAAGGGCACCACCGTCCTGCTCGTCCTGCACGAGCTGGGCCCGCTGGAACCCCTGATCGACCGGGCGGTCGTGCTGCGCGACGGCTGCGTCGTGCACGACGGCCCGCCCCCGAAGGCGGTCGGCCAGCACGCCCTGCCCGGCCACGACCACGTACACCCGCACGCACCCGCGGGCGTCGAACCGATCCGCACGGGACTGCTGAGCTGATCCATGGAAATCCTGAACTACGCCTTCATGCAGCGGGCGCTGCTGGCGGCCGTCCTGGTCGGCATCACCGCCCCCGCGGTCGGCATCTACCTCGTACAGCGCCGCCAGGCCCTCATGGGCGACGGCATCGGGCACGTCGCGATGACCGGCGTCGGCCTCGGCTTCCTGCTCTCCTGGTCGCCGGTGTGGATGGCGGCCCTGGTCTCCGTCCTCGGCGCCGTCCTCATGGAGCTGATCCGCTGGTACGGCAGGACCCGCGGCGACATCGCCCTCGCCATGCTCTTCTACGGAGGCATGGCGGGCGGTGTCATGTTCATCAACCTCGCCCCGACCGGCTCCAACGCGAACCTCACCTCGTACCTCTTCGGCTCCCTGTCGACGGTCTCCGAGTCCGACGTCACGGCCATCTGCCTGCTGGCCGCCTTCGTGGTGCTGGTCACCCTCGGTCTGCGCCGCCAGCTGTTCGCGGTCAGCCAGGACGAGGAGTTCGCGCGGGTCACGGGCCTGCCGGTGCGGTTTTTGAACCTGCTCACCGCCGTCACGGCGGCGCTCACCGTCACCGTCGCGATGCGCGTGGTCGGCCTGCTGCTGGTGAGCGCGCTGATGGTGGTGCCGGTCGCCGCCGCCCAGGCGCTCAGCCGCAGCTTCGCCGCCACCTTCGCCATCGCCGTCGCCATCGGCGTGGCCGTGTCCCTCGGCGGCACGGTCACCTCGTACTACCAGGACGTGCCGCCCGGCGCGACGATCGTGCTGCTGACGATCGCCGCGTTCCTCGTGCTGACCGCGCTGGCCGCCCCGCTGGCCCGCCGCCGCGCCCGCACCCTGGCCGCCGCACGGCCCGCCCCGGAGCCCGCGGAATGCGCGGTCCCGGCAGGCCGGACCCCCACCGGCCGGGCCGGCGCCTGACTGCTCCCGGCCCCGATCTTCCCCGGACTGGCACAATGGCCGCGGCAGACTCGGACGTGAGGAGGAAACCGGTGACCACCGCTGGACCGCCCGTGAAGGGCCGCGCCACCAGGCAGCGGGCCGCTGTGGCGGCTGCGCTCCAGGATGTCGACGAGTTCCGCAGTGCGCAGGAACTGCACGACATGCTCAAGCACAAGGGCGACTCGGTGGGGCTCACCACGGTGTACCGCACCTTGCAGTCCCTCGCCGAGGCCGGCGAGGTCGACGTGTTGCGGACCGCCGAAGGGGAGTCCGTCTACCGCCGCTGTTCCACCGGCGAGCACCACCACCACCTGGTCTGCCGCACCTGCGGCAAGGCGGTCGAGGTCGAGGGCCCGGTCGTGGAGACCTGGGCGGAGGCCGTCGCCGCCGAACACGGCTTCGTCAACGTGGCCCACACGGTGGAGATCTTCGGCACCTGCGCGGAGTGCGCGGCGGCCGGCCGCGACGACTGAGGTCGCGGGCGCAGGACACGGCGAAGGGCGCGGAGATCGTCTCCGCGCCCTTCGCCGTGTCCTGCGCCCGTCCCCGTTACTGCTGGCTTTCCTCCGGCTGCCGGCCCTCCATGGCCAGCAGCTCCTCGTTCGGGATCGCCCCGCCGAAGCGCCGGTCGCGGGAGGCGAACTCCAGGCACGCCCGCCACAGGTCCCGGCGGTCGAAGTCCGGCCACAGGACGTCCTGGAAGACCATCTCCGCGTAGGCGCTCTGCCACAGCAGGTAGTTGGACGTACGCTGCTCACCGCTCGGCCGCAGGAACAGGTCCACGTCCGGCATGTCCGGGTAGTACAGGTAGCTCTGCAGGGTCTTCTCGGTGATCTTTCCCGGGTCGAGGCGTCCGGCCTTCACGTCCTCGGCCATGGCTTGCGCCGCGTCGGCGATCTCGGCGCGGCCGCCGTAGTTCATGCAGAAGTAGAGCGTGAGCCGGTCGTTGTCCTTGGTCTGCTCCTGGGCGATCTGGAGCTCCTTGGCCACCGACTTCCACAGCTTGGGCATCCGGCCCACCCAGCGCACCCGGATCCCGAGGGCGTCGAGCTCGTCGCGGGACTTGCGGATGAAGTCCCGGTTGAAGTTCATCAGGAAGCGCACCTCGTCCGGCGAGCGCTTCCAGTTCTCGGTGGAGAAGGCGTACAACGAGATGGCGCCCACGCCCATCTCTATCCCGCCCTGGAGCACGTCCAGCACCCGCTCGGCGCCGACCTTGTGCCCCTCGGTGCGCGGCAGGCCCCGTTCCTTGGCCCAGCGGCCGTTGCCGTCCATGACGATCGCCACGTGCTTGGGGACCAGCTCGCCGGGGAACCTCGGGGGCCGCGCGCCGGAGGGGTGCGGTTCCGGCGTCCTGTACTCCCGGCGCTGACGTCCCAGGAACCCGCGTACGGCCATGTGCTTCCTCGTCTCCCTCTGGCTGGTGCTGCTCTGTGGGTGCTGGTTACTTCTCGACGTACCGCAGTGAGCGCAGCCCGCGCTCGAGGTGCCAGTGCAGGTAGGCGGAGACCAGCCCGCTCCCCTCCCGGACGTGCCGCTCCTCGCACGCGTCCGCGGTCTCCCAGTCCCCCGTCAGCAGCGCGCCGAGCAGTTCCAGGGCCTCCGGCGAGGGTACGACGCTGCCGGGCACCCGGCAGTCGACGCAGACGGAACCGCCGGAGGCGACCGAGAAGAACCGGTTCGGCCCGGGCATCCCGCACCGCGCGCAGTCCCCGAAGGTCGGGGCGTACCCGTTGACGGCGAGGGAGCGCAGCAGGAACGCGTCGAGGACGAGATGCGGTGCGTGCTCGCCGCGGGCGAGGGTCCTGAGGGCGCCCACGAGCAGCAGGTACTGCTGCACGGCCGGCTCGCCCTCGTTGTCGGTGAACCGCTCGGCGGTCTCGAGCATGGCCGTTCCGGCGGTGTAGCGGGCGTAGTCGGTGACGATCCCGCTGCCGTACGGCGCGATGGTCTCGCTCTGGGTGCACAGCGGGAGCCCGCGCCCGATCAGCTCGCTGCCCTTGGCGAAGAACTGCACGTCCACGTGAGAGAACGGTTCGAGGCGGGCGCCGAACTTGGACTTCGTCCGGCGCACCCCCCTCGCCACGGCGCGTACCCGTCCGTGACCGCGCGTGAGCAGCGTGATGATCCGGTCCGCTTCACCCAGCTTCTGGGTGCGCAGCACGATGCCGTCGTCGCGGAACAGACTCATGCCCCCATTCTCGCGCACGCCCGGGACACCCCATCACCCGCACCGTCCACATCCGTGTCACCCGGCTCACGGCCGCTCTCCCCGGCTGCGCGCGTTGGCGTACGCGGTCGCCGCGCGCAGCCGCTCCGCGGGGGTCGCCCGGCGCAGGGCGACCGGCTCGGCGTCCCACTCCCGGCCGCCGCCGTACGGTCTCAGCTGGACGTAGGGCCCCTCGTGCCCCATCACGATGCCGATCCGCTCGGTCCGGGTGTCCACGACGTACACGCCGACCGGCGGTTTCATCGGGCCGCCGCGGCCATCACGGCCGCGATCCGCCGTGCGGTGTCCACGGAGCACCGCCCCAGGTCGACGAGCGGACAGGGCGCCTCCCGCGCAAGACTCACCGGGTCCAGCCCCAGTGACGGCAGGGTAATTCCGGCCTTCGCGAGTAACGCCCGCAATTCTTTCACCACTTCCTCCGCTTCTTCGACGCAGAGCGCCGAGTGCTGTGCCTTCACCCTGATCCCCTTCTTTTCGGCATTCACGCTTCCGCTCCTTAAGGTGCCCGCCGGAACCTACACTCGGAAGAGGGGTGCGGCCTACAAGTAACGGGCTGCGCAAAGAGCTTGGGAAAGGAGTCAGCAATGGCCAACGGTTCACGCCAGGCGGCATGGGAGTTCTTCGGCACGGAACTGAAGCGGCGCCGGGAGGAAGCGGGGTTCACGCAGGTGGAGCTGGGGGCGCGGGTCTTCGTCTCCGGCGGCTACATCGGCCAATTCGAACAGGCCATCCGAAAACCCCAACTGGACGTGGCCCAACGAATCGACGACACACTGCAAACCGACGGTATTTTCGAGCGACTGTGCAGGAAGCTGATCAACGATCGCCGGTATGCGGACTACTTCGCAGAAGTAGTGGAGCTGGAGAGGCTGGCGACAAAGGTCTGCGAGTTCGCGCCCACACTGGTGCCGGGCCTCCTCCAGACGGCGGCATACGCCCAATCGGTAACCGTGGCAGCCAACCCGTTTGTCACCGATGAGTACGTTGCGGAAAAGGTTACCGCTCGCTTGGAGCGGGCCAGCATCCTCAGGGACGCAACACGCCCCGAGTATTGGGTCGTTCTGCACGAGAACACGCTGCGCATGCCCGTAGGCAGCCGGGCAGCCATGGCTGAACAGTTGGAGCACATCGCGCTGCTGATGCGTGAGCGTCACGCGGTGGTGGCGGTGCTGCCGTACTCGGAAGGAGCCCACCCTTCCATGGGCGGGATGCTTGCGCTCATGGACTTCGACGACGCGCCGCCCATCGCCTATACAGAGACATCGTTTTCGGGAACATTGGTCGATGACCCGGCCGTGGTGAAGCGGGCGCAGCGCGCATACGATCTGCTCAGGGTCGCCGCGTTGTCGCCGGAGGCGTCCCTGGCCCTGGTCGAGTCGGCGGCGGAGGACTTCAGACGATGCGCGAGTACGACCTGAGCGAGGCACGCTGGCGCAAGAGCAGCCACAGCAACGGCGAGGGCGGCAGCTGCGTCGAAGTCGCCGACGGCTTCCCCGGCGTCGTCCCCGTCCGGGACAGCAAGGTGGCCGACGGGCCCGTGCTGGTGGTCGGGGCGGCGGCCTGGTCGGAGTTCATAGGCGCCGCCGGGGACCGATACCACCGCGAGCCCCACTCCACACCCACGACCAGAACGTCTGCACCGCGTTCCCGCTGACGCGTACTCACTGCCACCGCACCACCCACTCACACCCTGGTCGCGGCAACCTCGTCGAGGACCGCCTCGCCGACCGTCGGGACGTCACCCCGTGTCCTCAGAGGCCCGGAAAAAGACGGTGTGGGCAGAGGTCACGACGGGTGGCCGTGCGTGAGCCTCTCGTACACCGTCACTCTCCGGCCGCGGACCTGCTCGTCGGCCACCGTCGTGAAGTACTTCCGCAGCGTGGAGATCTTCGTCTTGTCCCGGACCGAAATGATCGGCTTCGACACCTCCGCCGCGTCGGTGACGAGAACGACGCGCTGCCGGGCGAGTATCTCCGTCCGGATTCGCGCAGGGCACAGCTCCACGCCCTTCAGCGTTCTGGAACGCTCCGGGGTCTCCTCCAGTGCGATGTCCTGAAGACCTGTGAACGCATGCGGGGAGACCATCCTGGTGTCCCGCCGCGCTGCCGGGACGAAGAGCACGGCGTCCTCGGGCTCCTTCAGCCGCTCCACCTGCGCCGCCGCTGCCAGGACGTCGTCCACGCGGCTCTGCGGCGAACGCTTCGCCAACGCCTGTGGCAGCAGAGCGGCCGACACGACGGCGATCACGACGGGAAGGACCCACCGCGACGCGCTCCACGAGCGCCGTGACACCGCCCGCACGAGCGCGCCGAGGACGACACCGGTCATCAGGGCCAGGCCCAGCAGGCTGAACAGGACGTACCGGTCCACGAACAGTGGCTTGAACAGGGAGATCCCGATGAGACCGAGCTGCGGAACCGCAAGCAGTGGCAGCCCGACGGTCGCCGCCGAAAGCCGTCCCGCTCGGGGCCGGTCCACAAGGGTCCCGAGGCCGGCGATCGACAGCAGGATCGCCGGCCCGATCAACATGTGCCAGGTCAGCGGCGGTATCCAGGACACCTGATCGGACTGGGCCCGACTGAAAAGAATCAGCGGTGCGGCGCCCGCCGTTGCGACCGTGGATGACACGGCCCAGTGGGCCCACGTCCCGCGCGCGACACGTGCCCACATCAGAGTCGCCAGGTGCGCGGGCAGAATCAGCAACGAGAGCCAGTTCAGCAGGCCGCACACGAGGATCGTGCAGCCGTAGACAGCCCAGCACGCCCACCGGTCCCGTCGTGCCTGCAGCATCGCCACGAGCAGCAGTGTCGAGAGCCCTGCCCCGGCCGCCACCAGGGCGTACGGACGGCCCTCCTGGAGGTAGAACTGCACGGAGGGGAGCAGCCCGAACACCATGCCTCCGCCCAGGCCCACCGGACTCCCGCCCAGCCGCCGCCCGAGCGCCGCCACACATGCCGCTCCCACCGCGACGGCCAGCACGGAGGGCAGACGTAACACCGTGGTCGACGGACCGAAGCACTCGAACAGCCCATGCATGACCAGGTAGTAGAGACCGTGCACGACGTCGACATGCTCCAGCATGCGCACGATCTCGCCAGTGGACCGGAGGGCGACCTGCCAGGTCGCGGCCTCGTCCCGCCAGACACTGCGCTGCCGCGACAGCCCCCACAGACCGAACGTGACGGTCCAGAGGAACGGAATCAGCCAGACAAGAAGGTGGCAGCGCCAAGGACGGACAGCCGTTAATTTCGTCACTGTTGGTCCGCCCCCGGCCAGTCAATTCCACGCAGTCGTTCGCACAATGCGGTGTTCGGCGTGAATCCGAGTGACGGACAGGCCGGCAGAACTCACATGATCCTACCGGGAAGGCCCACTCCGCACGCCCCGTGTGAGGCTGCTCACGGGAGCCTCCGAAGCATCCGTGCACGATGCGGGGTTGGCGTTGTCGGCGCTGTGAAAGTCCCCTCCGCCCCCACCGGACCGACAGTGCGAGCGGGGCTGACCCGGTCGGGCTCCGGCACTCCAGCAGGATTTCGCTGTCCGAGCCGCGGGTTCCGCTGGGCCGCTGGACCACTAGGGCACGGTGGCTGCCGTCCTGGGGACGGCGGCGAGCCGCAGGCCCAACTCCACGAGGGTCCAGCCGAGGCGGGTCCGGAGGGCCCGGGGGCGTCCGACGGAGGCGGCGAGACGGTACTCCTCGGCCTGCGTGCGGAGTTCGGTGTCGCGGAGACGGTGCAGCGCGAAATGGGTCTCGGAGTGCATCGGGCGGCCTCTCAGTCCGTGCGGGTGGGGATGAGGTGCGTGTGGATACGCACCTGCTCGACGTCCGGGGTGTCCTCGTCGGGGGCCAGGGTCCGGTAGCGCTCCACGAGCTCGTACATCTGGTCCCTGAGTTCGCGGGCGCGTTCGGGGGTGAGGCTCAGCGTCCAGTCACTCATGTCCGAGGAGCGCCTCCACTCCTCGGACCAGTCGTGGCGGGTACCGAGCCAGGTGGCGAGTTCCTGGGTGTGGGTGTTCGCGACCTCGTGCAGGAACAGGTCGGCGGCGCCGCGCACCTCGGGGTCACGGTCCTCGAGCAGCGTTCCGTCGAACAGCACGCCCCGGTGGACCGCCTGCCACCACCGCTCCCGCCCCTTGCCGCGCTCCGGCGCGTCCTCGACGAAGCCGTGCGCGGCGAGCTGACGCAGGTGATAGCTGGTCGCGCCGCTGGACTCCCCCAGTTTCTCGGCCAGTTGCGACGCGGTGGCCGGCCCTCTGCGCCGTAGCGCGTTCAGCAGCCGCATCCGCAGGGGATGCGCGAGCCCGCGCAGCGAGCGGGCGTCGAGATTGTGGAGCTGCGTGTCCTGTGGATCCCGGGAACCGTCCATGACACCGACGGTAGCGCTCCAAAGAACCCGTTGCAACACTTTCTTTGCAACGGTTTCTTTGGATGGTCCGCGCCCTTCCCGATGTCGCTCACGAGGCGCGCGGGTACAACCTGCGAGGATGTGGCGCAGTTGTGCACGAGGGGTTCGATTCATGCGTTTGCGGGTAGGCCCGTCGAGTCGTGCGAATACGACCGCTGTCGTACGCGCCACGGAGCGTCACCTCATCTCCCTTCTCCCACCGGGCTGTTGGTCCGACGTGAGGATGAACTGGCTATGGCTCTGTTGGCGTGACATTTCGGCGGGGGTACCACCGAGGTGGGCTCCGAGACGGTCTCCTGTGAGGTAGACCGACATCCTTTGGAGACCCACGTGACCGCCTCCGCTTACGAGTTCGGCACCGACCACCGTGCCTTCGTCGACCCTTACGCCCTCGACGGGAGCGGCTTCGGTGACTACCAGCTGACGCCACCACGCTCCGGCGAGCGGCTGGACGTCGCCATCGACCCGCAGGACCGGCGCCGGCTGGAGCTGCACGCGGCTCTGACGGCGGCCGGCATCCCGCCGCGGCCCGAGGACCGCGAGGCCATCGACCGGCTCAGCGCCCTGCCCGGCAACATCAACAACACGATCCAGCGCTGGCTGGCCCACGCCCTCTGAGCGACGGTGGCGCCGGTCACGGTGTGCCCGGTGCCACCAGGCCCGACTCGTACGCCACGATGACCAGTTGGGCCCGGTCGCGGGCCGCCAGCTTGCCCATGATCCGGCTGACATGAGTCTTCGCCGTGAGCGGACTCAGCCCGCCACCGCCGCCGTCACCTCCGTCGGCGATCTCGCGCACCTCGTCGACGAAGGCCGCGCGGGCTTCTTCGTCCTGGCCGGGCCCGGTGCTGGAGACCGGGTACATGAGGGTGCTGCCGTCCTCGGAGGGAACGCCCCGCGGCTCGCCCGACAGTTCGTGGACGTCCGCCACCTCGGCGATCTGCTCGGCGGCGGTCCGCCGGTCGGCCGCGGTCAGCCCGCCCTCCCGGTAGTAGACGATCACCAGGTCGGTCGACTCCCCGCCGGGCAACTCGTCCTGGATGCGGGCGACCTGGGTGGAGTCCGCGCTGTCGGGCAGATAGTCGACGGCCCGGTTCTGCTGCACGCCGCCGAACTTCCCGGCCAGCGGCCCGACCAGCACGAGCGCGGCCAGCCACAGCCCGACCACCCCCCAGGGCACGGCGCGCCCCCGTCGTGCCCATGTCCTCGTCTCCCCCATGCGACGAACTCCCTCCACTCGGTCTGCCCGGAACGCTCTCCAGACTCCCGGCGCGAGAGGACCGGCACATCCGGCGCGAGAGCGAGCCGGCCGGTACTGCGGAGGGTGGCGCGGAGGACGGGCTACTCCCCGAGGAGTAACGGGGAGTGCGCCGGGTCAGACTCCGGTGGAAGGCTTGCGCGCGACACGTGCGTGCCGTGACCATGCCTCTGACGCCTCGAAGGCGTTCGAGGCACCAGGCGGGCCGGGGGGAGAAACATGGCGACGCTGTCCACGAGGGCGGCACTCTCGTCCGAGTTACCGGAACTGCATTGCCTGCTGACCGGCTGGACGGAGTCGGAGCCCACGTCGGCGGCCGCACCCACCCGCCAGGTCCTGCACCACGTCCTGGCCCACGGGCGGGTACGGGTGGCCGAGGCCGACGGGGTCCCGGTGGGGTGCGTTGCCGTGGAGACACCCTCCTCGGACCACATACGGTTGCACGTCGTCGCCGTCCGCCCCGATGTGCGGCGGACGGGAATCGGCTCCCGCCTGCTGAGGGAGGTCCTGGACGGACTTCCGGAATCACCGGGCGAACGTCCCACGATTTCGGCCGTCGTCGGCACGGAGGAACTGCGTTCGGCCCGTTTCCTCCTGGCGTGCGGGTTCATAGGGGCCCGGACACTGAGGACGGGTCAGGACGACGGCGTCCGCCTCCTGTTCCAGCACAAGGTGCGGATCGACTACGTCGACCCCGACGCCCGTCACCTGGTGCCGGTCTCCCTGACGGACCAGCTGCTGGAGTCCCTGGAGCCCGCCGACCACGCGGTGACAGGTGTGGTCGCCCTGGCCGAGGGCCCCGCCTTCGAGATCACCCGGTTCGAGCAGGACGACCCCGCGACCCTTCAGTCGGGAGAGGCCGCGGCGGGGATCTCCTTCTCCGGCGCCCTGCTGGCCGCGATCACTTTTCTCCTGGGCATCTCCTTCACCTCTGACCGTTTCCCCGACGATGTACGGCTGATCCTCATCGGCTCGACCTTCAGCACCATGCTGTCCCTGATCGTCTACGCGAGTGCCTCGGGCGAGCTGGCCAGAATTCGCGCCAACTCCTTCGGCCGGATCATGAAATGGGGCAACGTCCTCTCCGAGTACGGCGGTGTGCTGCCGTTCCTGATCACCCTCCCCGTCATCTACGCCGGGGTCGGCGACAACCGGTGGGTCACGTTGGTCCTGGCGTTCACGCTCAGCGTCGCCATCGGCGGTTACGAGTGGTCCGAGTTCTCCATCGCCCATCGCTTCCGGCACACCGGACTCGGTGTCACCCTCATGGCGCTGACCGCCGCCTTTCCGCTCCTCGGGGTGGCCGCGGTGACCACCGGCACCGTCAGCTGGCCGTGGGCCCTCCTCGTGATCGTGACGCTCATGCTGCGTACGTGGCTGTACCTCGCCCGCCACGGCTCCGAGGCCGGTATCGCCCAGCACCGCGGGCAGTGGCAGATCAGGGCGTGAGCCCCAGCGCCAGCCGGGCCTTCTGCGCGGTCTCACTGCCGCACCCCCAGGACAGGGTGAGCCCGCCGCCGCCGTGGCCGTAACTGTGCAGCACCACGGTGTCTTCGCGGAGTTCCTCCGCGAACCTGATCTCGGGCCGGGTCGGCCTCAACCCCACCCTGCACTCGAGCACTCGGGCGTCCGCCAGCCGGGGGTCGACGCGTGAGCAGCGCCGGACGATCAGCCGCGCCGCGTCGCCGTCCGGCTCCGTGTCCCAGCGGCCCGGTTCCGCCGTGCCCCCCAGTACGACGGTGTCCGCGTGGGGATAGACGTAGGTGAGGGGCCCGGCGCCGGGGGTGTCGTCGCAGAAGAACTCCTGGACGCCGGGGTTCTCGACCACGACCAGTTGACCGCGCACCGGTTCGACGGACGGATCCGGTACGAGGGAACGGGCTCCGGCACCCGCGCAGTTGACCACGACCCTGGCCGGTTCCCGCACGGCCTCGTCGAGCGTGTCGTAACGGTGGTGGCGGAACGTCCCGCCCGCGGCTGTGAGGCGCCGCGCGAGGTGGGAGAGATAGCGTGGCATGTCGACGACGGGGGCCCGGTACCGCCAGCCGGTGACGAATCCCGGCCTGAGCTCGTCGGGGGTGCACATCCGAGCGTCGACCAGCGGTGTCCAACCGGGCGGCTCGCACGGGGTCCGGGACTCCTGGGTGCCTTCCACCAGCCGGATTCCGCTGTCGGGGTCGGCGCTCAGCTCGGTCAGCGCCGACAGGGTGGCCCGGCTCCAGCGGTCCACCAGGGCTGCGGGGCGCACCAGGTAGGGATCCCACATGGCCCCGGCCGCGGCCGAGGTGCTCTCGCCCGGTTTCCGCTCGCTGACGACCTGGACGTCGACGCCGCCCTCCGCCAGGCACACGGCCGTCGTCAGTCCGATGACACCCGCGCCGATGACCACCACACGGTCCGTCACTGCATGCCCCATGGAAATCGTCGTTGCACCGGCCACCGGAACGGCTTCGCGTTTCGCCGGAAGAGGATCCCGCTCCCCTCCCCGGAACCCTCTCGTGTCGCCTACGACGGTGTCCGGGCCGCTGTCAGCAGGCGGGTCACGTCGTCCGAGCAGATGGTGAGGGCGGCGCCCACGGTGGCCAGGGTGTCGCGCTCGGCGGGGGTGTAGGGGCCGTCGGCGAGGGCGATGCGGGCACCGCCCAGGAGGATCGACTCGCGGCCCGGGGCGGCGAGGTGCGGGGCCAGCGGGTCGAGGGCCTCGTGGAGCTCTATGGCGAGGCCCGCCGTGCAGGGCTCGCCGGTGAAGCGGCCGGTGTCGGCGGCCAGCGCCTCGACGAGCGCGGCCAGCCGGTGCTCGGTGCAGTCGTCGAAGCCGGCCGTGCGGACGGCGGCCACGGCGGTCTCCAGGGACGCCCGCGAGCAGGTGCCCGCGGTCAGCACCGCGAGGGCGACGGTGTGCACGGCGTCGCGGAGCATCGCGGAGAAGCGGGTGGTGGTGGGGTGGTCCAGGACGTCGGTGCCGAAGTGGCACAGGCAGGCCGCGCACTCGACGACCGGGCCGGCCGTGCCGCGCGGCACCACGGGCACGCCGAGGAGGGTGAAGCGGCGCTGTCCGGTCAGCCGCCGGTAGTTGCGGTCGCCGCCGCAGCCGGGGCAGAAGAACTCCCCGTCGCCGACGGCCCGCCACGCGGTCCGGGTGCCCAGCAGGCGCGAGAGTCTGGTGGCAGCGGCACGGTCGTCGGGTCCCCGTCCTGGCAGCACGTCACACCTCCACATCGCCCCGGCCTCGTCGCCGCGCTTGCGTGATGTTAGCCACATCGAAGAGTCTTCGTCAGCATCTCGGACGAGACCCTGCCGTGACCTGCGCGGGGATTGGCCGGTAACCGACGGGGTCCCGCCCGCCGGAAACGGCGGGCGGGACCCTCGGACCTCTCGGAGCGGCTGTTCAGCGGGCCGCCCGGTTGACGGCCGAGACGACCGCCTTCAGCGAGGCGCGCGTGGTGTTCGCGTCGATTCCGATCCCCCACAGAACCTTGTCGCCGATGGCGCACTCGATGTAGGAGGCGGCCTGCGCGGAGGCGCCCTCGCTCATCGTGTGCTCCTGGTAGTCGAGCAGCCGTACGTCGACGCCGACGGACTGCAGGGCCTCGAAGAAGGCGGAGATCGGGCCGTTGCCGCTGCCGGTCAGCACGGTGGGCTCACCGTCGACGGTGGCCTCGACGGTGAGCGTGTCGACGCCGTCCCGGTCGGTGGTGGACTGGCCGTTCCTGACCTGGATGCGGCCCCAGGCGTTGTCCGGGTTGGGCAGGTACTCGTCCTGGAAGACCGACCAGATGTCGGCCGGGGTGACCTCGCCGCCCTCGGCGTCCGTCTTGGCCTGGATGATCTTCGAGAACTCGATCTGCATGCGGCGCGGCAGGTCCAGCTTGTGGTCGTTCTTCAGGACGTAGGCGATACCGCCCTTGCCGGACTGCGAGTTCACGCGGATGACGGCCTCGTAGGAGCGGCCGACGTCCTTGGGGTCGATGGGCAGGTACGGCACCGCCCACTCGAGGTCGTCGACGGTGACGCCCTGGGCCTTCGCGTCGGCCTCCATGGCGTCGAAGCCCTTCTTGATGGCGTCCTGGTGGGAGCCGGAGAAGGACGTGTAGACCAGGTCGCCCACGTAGGGGTGGCGCGGGTGGACCTCCATCTGGTTGCAGTACTCCCAGGTGCGACGGATCTCGTCGATGCCGGAGAAGTCGATCTGCGGGTCGACGCCCTGGGAGAACAGGTTCATGCCCAGGGTGACCAGGTCGACGTTGCCGGTGCGCTCGCCCTGCCCGAACAGGCAGCCCTCGACACGGTCGGCGCCGGCCATCAGCGACAGCTCGGCGGCGGCCACGGCCGTGCCGCGGTCGTTGTGCGGGTGGACGGAGAGGCAGACGTACTCGCGGCGGGACAGGTGGCGGCCCATCCACTCGAAGCGGTCGGCGTGGGTGGAGGGGGTGGAGCGCTCGACGGTGGCCGGCAGGTTGAGGATGATCTCGCGGCCGGGTCCGGGCTGGTAGACGTCCATCACCGCCTCGCAGACCTCCAGCGCGAAGTCCAGCTCGGTGTCGGTGAAGATCTCGGGGCTGTACTGATAGCCGAAGTGCGTTTCGGGGCCCAGCAGTTTCTCCGCGTACTCCACGACCAGGCGGGTGCCGTCGACGGCGATCTGCTTGATGTCGTCCCTGGAGCCGCGGAAGACGACCCGGCGGAAGACCGGCGCGGTGGCGTTGTACAGGTGCACTGTGGCGCGCTTGGCGCCCTTCAGGGACTCGACCGTCCGCTCGATCAGGTCCTCACGGGCCTGGGTCAGTACGGAGATCGTGACGTCCTCGGGGATGGCGTCCGGGTCCTCGATGATGGAGCGCACGAAGTCGAAGTCGGTCTGGCCGGAGGCCGGGAAGCCGACCTCGATCTCCTTGTAGCCCATCGTGACCAGCAGGTCGAACATCGCGCGCTTGCGGGCGGGCGACATGGGGTCGATCAGGGCCTGGTTGCCGTCGCGCAGGTCGGTGGAGAGCCAGCGGGGGGCAGTGGTGATCCGGTTGTCCGGCCACGTCCGGTCGGGGATGTCGACCTGCTCGTAGCGGCCGTACTTGTGGATCGGCATGGAACTGGGCTGCTGGCGGTTGGCCATGGTGCGTGGGCTCCTCGAGGGTCCGCGGTGCTCCGGGACGAAACCGGAAGGGACGGCCGACGGCGCAGCGCCGAACTCCGCGGGGAGGGGGTCGGCCTACTGCAGACCCTCACCGCGGCAGCTAAGGAGAAGCAGCCCGAAACGCATGATGCTGCGCAGCTTAACCGAGACACAGGCCCGTGCGAGCGTCCGTATCAGTATGCGGGACCAGAGGGAGAAACGGGACAAAAAGTGCCGTATACCACTTCAGAGCGCCCGACCACGGGGATCGACCACACTTTTCATCCATCATGGTCACGGATGGTGACAATGGCATCACACAGTGCAAGAGTGCCGGACATGACCACCAACGGGGGCTTCGAGCCCGTCTTCTGCACCATCGTTCCGCCGCACGTCCTCGACCGGCTCGCGCAGGCCGAGGACCCCGCACTCTCCGGACCCGCCCGCCGCACCCTCCAGCGCGACGCCTACGAGCGCACCCAGCGCCGTCTGACCACGGTCGTCGGCGCCGCCCCCGCCGCCCCGCTCCCCGCGGCCGAGTCCGGCACGCCGCACCGCACCGTCCACGACGCCCGGCACGGCACGAAGCTGCCGGGGGCGGTGGCCCGCCGGGAGGGCGAGGAGCCGGGCAAGGACGCCACCGTCAACCGCGCCTACGCGGGCCTCGGCGCCACCTTCGAACTCTTCCTCAGGGCGTTCTCCCGCGACTCGATCGACGGCGCCGGGCTGCCGCTGGTCGCGACCGTGCACTACGACCGGGACTACAACAACGCCTTCTGGAACGGCGACCAGATGGTCTTCGGCGACGGGGACGGGGAGATCTTCCTCGACTTCACCCTCCCCGTCGACGTCATCGGCCACGAACTCGCGCACGGCGTCACCCAGTACACCGCCAACCTGGACTACTTCGGCCAGTCCGGCGCGCTCAACGAGTCGGTCTCGGACGTCTTCGGCGCCCTGATCAAGCAGTACACGCTCGGCCAGACCGCCGGCGAGGCCGACTGGCTGATCGGCGCGGGGCTGCTCGCCCCGCGGGTCACCGGCAAGGCGCTGCGCTCCATGAAGGAGCCGGGCACCGCGTACGACGACGACGTCCTCGGCAGGGATCCGCAGCCCTCGACGATGGACGACTACGTCCGCACCGGCCGCGACAACGGCGGCGTCCACATCAACTCCGGCATCCCCAACCACGCCTTCTACCTCGCCGCCACCACCCTCGGCGGGCACTCCTGGGAGCGGGCGGGGCAGGTCTGGTACGACGTGCTGACCGGTGGCGAGCTGTCGCAGGACGCGCAGTTCACGGACTTCGCGACGCTGACGGTGGAGGCGGCGCGGGCCCGGTTCGGGGAGGGCGAGGAACTGCGGGCGGTGTCGAAGGCCTGGGAGCGGGTGGGGGTGCGGACGCTGTAGTTCCGTACTAGACACGGACCCATGCGCATCCAGGTGACACGCACCGGCGGATTCGCCGGTATCGAGCGGCAGGCCGAGGTGGACACCTCGGGACGGGCCGACGCGCCCGAGTGGCACGCCCTGGCCGAGGGGGCCGTGGCCACGGGCCGGGGCACACCGCCGGCCGGGGTGCCGGACGGCTTCAGTTATCGGATCACCGTGGACGGGAGGACCGTGTACTGCGCGGACCCCCGGCTGACCGAGGAACAGCGCACGCTGATCAGCAGAGTGCTCCAGGAGGGCGCGTAACCACCGTTGTCCGCAGGGGCGTTGACGTGGGTGGCGGTCGGTGCGGATGATCCGTGCCATGGCGACGACGAAACCGGTCCCCCGCTTCCCGGACGGCTTCCTGTGGGGCGTGTCGACCTCGGCGCACCAGATCGAGGGCGCGGTGGACGAACGCGAACCGTCCGTGTGGGACGAGTTCAGCGCCGAGCCGGGGCGGGTGCGGGACGGTTCGACGGCCGCGGTGGCCTGTGACCACGTCCACCGCCACGGCGAGGACGTGGCGCTGCTGGCCGGACTGGGGGTGGACGCGTACCGCTTCTCGGTCTCCTGGCCGCGAGTGCGGGCGAAGGGCGGCCTGGACTTCTACGACCGGCTGGTCGACGACCTGTGCGCGGCGGGGGTGCGACCGGTGCCGACGCTGTTCCACTGGGACCTGCCGGCCGGCCTGGACTGGCTGGAGCGGAGCACCGCGGAGCGTTTCGCCCAGTACGTGTCCGAGGTCGCCGACCGGCTCGGCGACCGGGTGGCGCGCTGGATCACCCTCAACGAGCCCGCCGAGCACACCCTGTTGGGCCATGCGCTGGGCGTCCACGCCCCTGGCCGGAAGCTGCTCCTCGACGCGCTGCCGGTGGCCCATCACCAACTCCTCGCACACGGGCTGGCGGTGCGTGCCCTGCGCGCGGCCGGTGCCGGCGACATCGGCATCGCCAACTCCCACGGCCCGGTCTGGCCGGCCGGCCCGGACCCGGCGGACGTGGCGGCGGCGGACTTCTACGACATGCTCCTGAACCGCCTGTTCGCCGACCCCGTGCTGCTCGGCCGCTACCCGGACGGCCTCGGCGAACTGATGCCGGGCGACGTCGAGGCGGACCTGGGGGTCATCGGGGAGCCGGTCGACTGGTACGGCGTCAACTACTACGCGCCGACCCGGGTGGGCGCCCCGCAGGGCACCGGGACCGAGTTCGGCGGTGTCCGCATGCCGGCCGAG
Source organism: Streptomyces cathayae (assembly GCF_029760955.1). Classification (GTDB taxonomy): domain Bacteria; phylum Actinomycetota; class Actinomycetes; order Streptomycetales; family Streptomycetaceae; genus Streptomyces; species Streptomyces cathayae. The sequence continues at coordinate 5,421,321 of NZ_CP121682.1, read as the reverse complement.
CTCCCCTTCTCGGTACGGGAGATCGAGGGGTACCCGGTGACGGACTTCGGCTGGCCGGTGGTCCCCGGGGCCCTGACCGAGCTCCTCACCGCCTTCCGGGCCCGCTACGGCGACCGGCTCCCCCCGGTCCTCATCACCGAGAACGGCTGCTCCTACGAGGGCGTCGACGACCAGGCCCGCATCGTCTACCTCGACGGCCATGTCCGCGCCCTGCACCGGGCGGTGGAGGCGGGCGTGGACGTGCGCGGCTACTTCGTGTGGTCCCTGCTGGACAACTTCGAGTGGGCGGAGGGCTACACCCGCCGCTTCGGCCTGGTCCACGTGGACTTCGAGACCCTCGAGCGCACTCCGAAGGCGTCCTACGGCTGGTTCCGGGAGATGCTGCGCGAGCAGCGCCGGTGACCTCGCTGCCGGTCCTTCGCGACCTTGACGTGCGGGTCGAGGCCGCGTCGGCGTGCGGCCGCCGACGTCCCTCAGGCACTCACCGAAGCACCCACCCGCGTCAGAACCCCAGTCGTCGCAGCTGCTTCGGATCCCGCTGCCAGTCCTTCGCCACCTTGACGTGCAGGTCGAGGAAGACAGGGGTGCCGAGGAGGGCCTCGATCTGCTGGCGGGACTTGATGCCGACGTCCTTGAGCCGCTTGCCCTTGGGGCCGATGACGATGCCCTTCTGGCTGGTGCGCTCGATGTAGAGGTAGGCATGGATGTCGAGGAGGGGCTTGTCGGCGGGACGGTCCTCGCGGGGCAGCATCTCCTCCACGACCACGGCGATGGAGTGGGGCAGCTCGTCGCGGACGCCCTCCAGGGCGGCCTCGCGGATCAGCTCCGCCACCATGACCATCTCGGGTTCGTCCGTCAGGTCGCCCTCGGGGTAGAGGGCGGGGCCCTCGGGCATCAGCGGGACGAGGAGGTCGGCCAGCAGGTCGACCTGCTGGTCCGTGGTCGCCGACACCGGGACGATCTCCGCCCAGGTGATCCCGAGCTCCTTGCCCAGCAGGTCGACGGCGATGAGCTGCTCGGCCAGGGTCTTGCTGTCCACCAGGTCGGTCTTGGTGACGATGGCGACCTTCGGGGTCTTCCTGATCCCGGCCAGTTCCTTGGCGATGAAGCGGTCGCCGGGGCCGAGCTTCTGGTCCGCGGGGATGCAGAAGCCGATCGCGTCGACCTCGGCCCAGGTGGTGCGGACCACGTCGTTCAGCCGCTCGCCGAGCAGTGTGCGCGGCTTGTGCAGGCCGGGGGTGTCGACGAGGATCAGCTGCGCCTCGGGGCGGTGGACGATGCCGCGCACGGTGTGCCGGGTCGTCTGCGGCCGGTTGGAGGTGATCGCCACCTTCTGCCCGACCAGAGCGTTCGTGAGGGTGGACTTGCCCGCGTTGGGGCGGCCCACGAAGCAGGCGAAGCCGGCCCGGTGGACAGCTTCGGCGGGCTGCTCGGATGACTGGGTACGAACACTCATGCCGCCCATTGTCCCTGATCCCCGAGGCCCCGCCGTACCACCCGCCCGCACCGGTCCGCACACCCCACCGGTCCGGACACCCGGTGGGGCGCCCGGACCGGTGGGACTGGGGAGTGGGGAGGGGGAACCGGGGAGTGACGGCCGGGGGGTCAGTCGAAGACGAACGGGCCCGGTGACTGCGGTCCGGTGGCCGTGCACGTGATGGTGATGAAGCCGAACGCGGTCACCTTCAGCGTGCCGCCGAACGCCTCCAGGCTGTCGCCGGACGCGACGGTCCCGGAGAGCGGGCCGACCTCGAGGGCGGCCCCGGTCGCCATGGCCGGGTTCTTGGTGCCCTTGAAGACGGTGGTGCCGCCGCCGGCCTTGACCAGGGTGAGCTGCGAGACGAGCGAGTCCTTGCCGATCGCGAGGGGTGCGGTGACCGCGGAGGTGTTGATGGTGACGGTGGCGGACGTGCCGCTCTGGGTGGCCGTGAGGGTGGCGTCGCCACCGCCCCAGCTTCCGCAGTCGGCGTTGACCGTGGCCGCCCCGGGGGCGACGGCGGCGGCGGAGGGGGCGAAGGCGAGCCCGCAGGCCGCCACGGCGGCGGCCAGAAACGCGCCGGTGCCGGTTCGTGTACCTCTCATGGAGTCCGGTTCCCTTTCCGTGGGGGGAAGTGCTCGGGCAGGTGGGAGCGGTGACGCTGCACGAGACGAAGGGATCCGACGGGCCGGGTCCGAGAGCCCGTCGGAGACAACGGTTCCATTGATGCGCGGGGGACGAGGCGGCGGCAAGGTGGAAATCCGGCCTATTTACCGCCGGTAACACCCCCCGTTGAATCACCCCCCTGGGGTGGCCCTTGGGGATGACCTCAGGGATGACCCCAGGGTGGCCCCACGGAGATCATCCCGCGGCGAGTGTCTCCCGGACCGTGCCGTCCGGGCCGGCCAGCAGCACCGGGGTTCCGGGGCCGCCGAGGTCCCGTACCGCCGCGAGGTCCGCGGCCGGCACCGACTCCTCCGTCGTCACCACGGCCGCCGCCTCCAGCGACTTCGCCCCGGACGCCACCGCCATCGCCACCGCCGTCTGCAGGGCGGTCAGCCGCAGGGAGTCCAGGGCCACGGTCCCCGCGACATAGGTCCGCCCGTTCTCGTCCCGCACGGCGGCCCCCTCGGGCACACCGTTGCGGGCCCGCGCGGAACGGGCCAGGGTGATGATCTTGTGGTCCTCGGGGTCGAGCGCGCTGCTGTCTGTCATGGACCCGAGCATACGGAGCCCTGCTCAGGGGCGGTCGAGGCGGAGCCGCTCCGCGCGCGGCAGGCCGGCGACGACCAGGTCGTAGGAGTCCTCGACCTGCTCCCGGACCAGCCCGTCGGGGAGCTCGCCGTCGACGGTCACCGTGTTCCAGTGGCGCTTGTCGAGGTGCCACCCGGGGACGATCAGGCCGGGGTGCTCGGCGCGGAGCCGGACCGCGTCCTCCGGGTCGCACTTGAGGCTGACCGCCAGGGGCCGCGCGTCCAGGGCGGTCAGTGCGAAGACCTTGCCCAGCACCTTGAAGACCGAGGTCTCCGGGTTGAACGGGAAGTCCTCCACGGCGGCGTCGAAGGAAAGACAGAGGCCACGCAGGTCCTCCGGGGTCATCGCGTCGGCTCCTCCTCGACCCGGGACGGGTCCACCGGCTCCCCCGGGTCTCCCGGCGCCACCGGCTCCACCAGCACGGTGACGATCTTGTTGCGGCGGCCTGCCGCCGCCTCCGCCGTCAGCCGCAGCCGGCGCTCGTCGGGCAGGCCGGCCACGGCGGACGCGCCCGCGATCGGCACCCGGCCGAGCAGCTTGGCGAGCAGTCCGCCGACGGTCTCCACGTCCTCGTCGTCGTACTCCTCCAGGCCGTACAGCTCGCCGAGGTCGGTGATGTCGAGACGGGCGGTGACCCGGTAGCGGTCCTCGCCCAGCTCCTCCACCGGCGCGATCTCCCGGTCGTACTCGTCGGTGATCTCGCCGACGATCTCCTCGAGGATGTCCTCGATGGTGACGATGCCCGCGGTGCCGCCGTACTCGTCGATGACGACGGCGACGTGGTTGCGGTCCTTCTGCATCTCGCGCAGCAGATCGCCGGCGTTCTTGGTGTCGGGCACGAAGAACGCGGGCCGCATCGCCGTGGACACCAGCTCGCTCTCCGCGTCCCGGCTGATGTGCGTCTTGCGGGCCAGGTCCTTCAGGTACACGATGCCGACGATGTCGTCCTCGCTCTCGCCGGTCACCGGCATCCGGGAGAAACCGGAGCGCAGGGCGAGGGTGAGGGTCTGGCGGATGGTCTTGTAGCGCTCGACCATCACCAGGTCCGTCCGCGGGACCATGACCTCACGGACCAGGGTGTCCCCCAGCTCGAAGACCGAGTGCACCATGCGGCGCTCCTCGTCCTCGATCAGCGACTCCTGCTCCGCGAGGTCGACCAGCGCGCGCAGTTCCGCCTCGGAGGCGAAGGGACCGCGCCGGAAGCCCTGGCCGGGGGTGAGCGCGTTGCCGATGAGGATCAGCAGGGACGGGATCGGTCCCATGATCCTGGCCAGCGGCAGCAGCACGTACGCCGCCGCCGTGGCCGTGTTCATCGGGTGCTGGCGGCCGATGGTGCGCGGGGAGACCCCGACGGCCACGTACGAGACGAGGACCATGACCGCGATGGCGATCAGCAGCGCCTCGGCGGTGCCGTCGAACTGCCTCAGGCAGGCGTAGGTGACCAGCGCGGCGGCGGCCATCTCGCAGCCGACGCGGACCAGCAGCGCCACGTTGAGGTAGCGGGTGGGGTCGGCGGCGAGCTTCGCGAGCCCGGCGCTGCCCCGGCGGCCGGAGCGCACGGCCTCCTCGGCGCGGAAGCCGGAGACGCGCGCGATGCCCGTCTCCGCGCAGGCGAACAGCCAGGCGACGACGATCAGGGCGATCGCGCCGAGGAGGAGTCCGGGACTCATGACACGGTCGGGGCGGGGGACGGGCCGGTCATGCCCTTCTCCGCGCGCCAGCCGTCCACGATGGCGGCCTGCAGGCCGAACATCTCGGCCTTCTCGTCGGGCTCCTCGTGGTCGTAGCCCAGCAGGTGCAGCACACCGTGGACGGTGAGCAGGTGCAGCTCCTCGTCCATGGTGTGCCGCGTCGGCGCCTCGGCGCCCTGCCGGGCGGCGACCTCGGGACACAGCACGATGTCGCCGAGCAGGCCCTGCGGTGGCTCGTCGCCGTCCTTGGACGGCGGCCGCAGCTCGTCCATCGGGAACGACATCACGTCCGTCGGGCCGGGCAGGTCCATCCACTGGATGTGGAGCTGTTCCATCGCCCCGGAGTCCACGACGATCACCGAGAGCTCGGAGAGCGGGTGGATGCGCATCCGGGCGAGCGCGTAGCGGGCGATGTCGAGGATCGCCTGCTCGTCGACCTCGGTTCCGGACTCGTTGTTGACGTCGATCGACATCTGCTGTTCGGTCTACTTCCCCTTGTGCCCGGCCTTGTCCCGGCCGCCGCTCTGGTGCGTGCCGTTCTGGGTGCCGTGCTCGCTGTCGTACTGCTCGTACGCGTCGACGATACGGCCCACCAGCCGGTGGCGTACGACGTCCTGCGACGACAGCCGGGAGAAGTGGACGTCCTCGAGGCCCTCCAGGATGTCCTGCACCTGCCGCAGACCGGACTTGGTGCCGCTCGGCAGGTCGACCTGGGTGACGTCACCCGTGATGACGATCTTCGAGTCGAATCCGAGCCGGGTGAGGAACATCTTCATCTGCTCGGGGCTGGTGTTCTGCGCCTCGTCCAGGATGATGAAGGCGTCGTTGAGCGTCCGGCCGCGCATGTACGCCAGCGGGGCGACCTCGATGGTGCCCGCCGCCATCAGGCGCGGGATGGAGTCGGGGTCGAGCATGTCGTGCAGGGCGTCGTAGAGCGGGCGCAGGTACGGGTCGATCTTCTCGTAGAGGGTGCCGGGCAGGAAGCCCAGGCGCTCTCCGGCCTCGACCGCGGGGCGGGTCAGGATGATGCGGTTGACCTGCTTGGACTGCAGGGCCTGCACCGCCTTGGCCATGGCGAGATAGGTCTTGCCGGTACCGGCGGGACCGATGCCGAAGACGACGGTGTGCTTGTCGATCGCGTCCACATAGCGCTTCTGGTTGAGCGTCTTGGGGCGGATCGTGCGGCCGCGCGAGGACAGGATGTTCTGTGTGAGCACCTGGGCCGGGGTCTCCTGGCCGTCGCTCTCCCCGTTCTCGCTCGCCTTCAGCATGGCGATCGAGCGTTCCACCGCGTCCTCCGTCATCGGCTGCCCGGTGCGCAGCACCAGCATCATCTCGTCGAAAACGCGCGAGACGAGGGCGACTTCGGCGGCATCGCCGACCGCGCTGATCTCATTGCCCCGGACATGGATGTCGGCCCCCGGGAAGGCCTTCTCGATCACGCGCAGCAGGGAGTCTCCGGAACCCAGCACGGTCACCATGGGGTGTTTGGCCGGGACGGTGAACTGGACTCTCGCCTGCTCCTGCGCGGGGGTCTGAGCTGTGGGTGTCTGAGTCATGGGCCGGCGCTGAAGGCCTGCGATTCCTCCTCGTCAGGGCCGCGCAGCTGAGGGCGGCCTCGCGCCTCCCAGGGTACGACGCGGCGGTGACAACCCCGTAGGCCTTTTACCGGCGGGGTGGTCGCGGACGGGCGGGGACCGGGTGACGGCCGGTGGGCGGGGGTCAGGCGGACCGGCCGAAGCCGATGGTGGGGACCGCTCTGCGCAGGGGCCAGGGGCGGACCAGCCCGTCGGGGATCAGGTCCGCGAGGAACGCGTACCGGCTCAGGGCGGCCGGGTCCTGGCCCTCGACGGACTGGACCTCGCGCCACCAGGCCGCGATCTCCGACCAGCCGGGCGCCGACAGGGAGCCGCCGAACTCCTGGACGGAGAGGGCCGCGGTCAGGCCGGCGAAGCCGAGGCGGTCGGCGAGCGGCCAGCCGGCCAGGCTGCCGGTGACGAAGCCCGCCACGAAGACGTCCCCCGCGCCGGTCGGGTCGAGGGCCTCGACGGCGATGGCGGGCACCTCGGCGCTCTCCCCGGTGCGCCGGTCCACGGCGTACGCCCCGTCCGAGCCGAGGGTGACCACCGCGACCGGCACGTGCTCGGTGAGGGCGTGCGCGGCGGCGCGGGGGCAGTCGGTGCCGGTGTAGCGCATGGCTTCCTCGGCGTTCGGCAGGAACGCCTCGCAGTGCCGCAGGTCGGGCAGTGCGGCGAGGTCCCACCGGCCGGTGTCGTCCCAGCCGACGTCGCCGAAGATCCTGGTCCCCTGCCGCGCGGCGTGGGCGATCCAGCGCTCGCTGCGTCCCGGGGCGAGGGAGGCGACCGCGCCCCGCGCGCGGGGCGGGCGGGGCGACAGGTGCGCGCCGGGCGGGGGCAGCTTGCCGCTGCTGGAGGCCGGCCGGTGGGAGGGCTCCTCCGGGGGCGGTTCGTGGCCGTGGGTGACCATGGTGCGCTCCCCCTCGTAGGCCATGGAGACGGTGACCGGGGAGTGCCAGCCGGGCACGGTGCGCGACGCGGAGAGGTCGATGGCCTCGCCCCGCTCCAGGGCGTCCCAGCAGTACTCCCCGTAGTGGTCGTCGCCGAAGGCCGCCGCGAGGGAGGTGCGCAGGCCGAGGCGGGCGAGGGCGGTGGCCATGTTGGCGACGCCGCCGGGGCTCGACCCCATCCCGCGCGCCCAGGACTCGGTCCCGCGCACCGGGGCGGAGTCGAGCCCGGTGAAGATGATGTCGAGGAAGACGGTGCCGGTGAGGTAGACGTCCCAGGGCGGGTCGCCGGGTGTGCGCAGCGCGGCGAGCGGGTCGACGTGGGGCACGCCGTGCGCCCCCGCCGGGGTGCCGCTGTGGCTGATGACGCCCCGGGGGGCACTGTCGTCGGCTCCCTCTTCGGACGACGTGGTGGACGCCTTCACGATGCGCTCCCTGGCCTGGTGCGGTTCCGGCCAGTGTGCACCACCTCACGGACAGCCCGCCGTCCGTCACGGCCGTCACATCCGGGGGTTCTTCGTCTCACCGGTTCACCAGCGGGGCACCGGCGGGGTGACCCAGGCGGGGTCGGTGATCCGCATGGCCGCCGCGTCGTCGCGGTCGCGGAGCGCGCCGTCGTCCGCCAGCCACCGCCGGTGCAGGGCGGCGAGCCGGTCGTGGTCGAGGGTGACGCCGAGGCCGGGGGCGTCGGACACCCGCACGGTGCCGTCCTCGAAGGTGAGGCGTTCGGTGAGCACGTCCTCGGACTGCCACAGGTAGTGGGAGTCGCAGGCGTGGTGCAGGTCCGGCACGGTGGCCGCGACGTGGGTCATCGCGGCGAGGCTGATGCCGAGGTGGGTGTTGGAGTGCATGGAGACGCCCACGCCGAAGGTGCGGCAGACGGCGGCGAGGTGCAGCGTGTTGCGCAGCCCGCCCCAGTAGTGGTGGTCGGAGAGGACGACCTGGACGGCGTCCGTGGTGAACGCCTCCTTGATCTCGGGGAAGGTCGTCACACACATGTTGGTGGCGAGCGGCACTCCGGTGCGGGCGGCGACCTCGGCCATGGCGGGGGTGCCGGGCGTCGGGTCCTCCAGGTACTCCAGGAGCCCGCCGACCTCCTCGGCCACCCGGACCGAGGTCTCGACGGACCAGGCCCCGTTGGGGTCGAGCCGCAGCGGGTGGCCGGGGAAGGCCTCGGCGAGGGCGCGGACGGCGGCGGTCTCCTCCTCGGGCGGGAAGACGCCGCCCTTGAGCTTGAACGAGGTGAAGCCGTACCGCTCCTCGAAGGCACGGGCCTGCGCGACGACGCCGGCCGGGTCCAGGGCGGCGCCCCAGTCGTCCTTCTCGGCGGCGACGCCCTCGGGGTGCTCGGCGTACCGGTAGAAGAGGTACGCGCTGTACTCCACGGCGTCGCGGACCTTGCCGCCGAGCAGTGCGTGCACGGGCAGTCCGAGCGCCTTGCCGAGGGCGTCGAGGCAGGCGACCTCGAAGGCGGAGGCGATGGACAGCCGCAGCTTGTCGGCGGTCTGCACACCGCGCAGCCCGCCGACGTCGACGGCGTCCTCCACCCGGGAGGCCGCCACGGAGACCTCGTCCAGGAGCACGAAGAGGCTGTTCACATCCGTGACCTGGCGTCCCTTCAGCTGCTCGGCGAAGGGGTGGGCGAGTTCCAGGTACTTGGTGTCGCCGTAGGTCTCCCCCACGCCGGTGGTCCCGTCCGCCGTGACGATCTCGACGATCAGCCGGGGCGTGTACGGCTGGTGCACCCCCTGGGTGTTCAGCAGCGGCGGGTCGGCGACCAGGATCGGCGTGAGCCGTACCTCGGTGACGGTCAGGTCGCGGGCGGTCGGCACGGTCACGGGGCAGCTCCTACGAGGTCCAGGCCGGTGGCGGGCGGGGCCGACGGGCCAAGGCGCCGCCCCCGTCGCCGCACCGAGGCCCACCCGCGCCGTCCCACCGTACGAACGTCATCCACACATGGGAACAGAGGTGAGAGAGGCGAACAGACCCCGTCAATGGGAAGGACAGGAACCGCGGGAGCTGCCAGGACTGCGAGAACTACGGGAAGACGTAGGCCTCCACCTCGGCGAGGTAGCGCGCCCGGCGCTCCTCGTCGTCGTCCAGGAACGCGGCGAGGAAGGAGTTGCGGGCCAGTTCGCGCAGCCGCTCCGGGCCGAGGCCGAGGGTGTCGCGCACCGCGTCGAAGGTGTCCCCGACGTAGCCGCCGAAGTAGGCCGGGTCGTCGGAGTTCACCGTGCACATCAGGCCGGCGTCGAGCATCGCGGGCAGCGGGTGGTCGGCGAGGGTGTCCACGGTGCGCAGCCGGACGTTGGACAGCGGGCACAGGGTCAGCGGAACGCGGTCCCGCACCAGCCGCTCCACCAGCGCCGGGTCCTCCGTGCAGCGCAGCCCGTGGTCGATCCGTTCGACGCCGAGGACGTCCAGCGCCTCGGTGATGTACTCCGGCGGCCCCTCCTCACCGGCGTGCGCCACCCGCCGCAGTCCGAGCGCGGCGGCCGCCTCGTACACCTCGCGGAACTTCGCCGGCGGGTGTCCGACCTCGGCCGAGTCGAGGCCGACCCCGGTGATCCGGTCCAGGTGGGGCTTGGCGGCGTCCAGGGTCGCCAGGGCCGACTCGGCGGACTCGTCCCGCAGGAAGCACATGATCAGCCGGGTCGAGACGCCGTGCGTCCGCTCCCCGCGTTCCAGGGCCCGCCACAGCCCGTCGACCACCGTGTCCATGGCGACGCCCCGGGACACATGGGCCTGCGGGTCGAAGAAGATCTCCGCGTGCCGCACGCCCTGGGCGGCGGCGCGGGCCAGGTAGGCGTCGGCGAGGTCCTCGAAGTCCCGCTCGGTGCGCAGCACCGCCATGAGCTCGTAGTACAGGTTCAGGAACGACTGGAGGTCCTCGAACCGGTACGCCTCGCGCAGGGCGTCGGTGTCGGCGTAGGGCAGTGCGACGCCGTTGCGCGCGGCGAGGGCGAAGGCGAGCTCGGGCTCGAGGGTGCCTTCGATGTGAAGGTGCAGTTCGGCTTTGGGTACGGGCATCGAAATATCGTACGGCGATCTCAGCGACGCTTCGGAAGCGGCACCCGCAGCAGATCGCGCGCCACGGTCAGCTCCCCCTCGTACCCGGCGGCCCGTGCCTGCCGTTCGAACTCCTCCGGGTCGCCGTAGCGCTGGCTGAAGTGGGTGAGCACCAAGTGCCGCACGCCCGCGTCCCGCGCCACCCGGGCCGCCTGGCCCGCCGTCAGATGGCCGTGCTCGACGGCGAGTTCCTCGTCCTCGTCGAGGAACGTGGACTCGATGACGAGCAGGTCGCAGCCCTCGGCCAGCGCGTACACCCCCGGGCAGAGCCGGGTGTCCATGACGAACGCGAACCGCTGGCCGCGCCGCACCTCGCTCACCTCCTCCAGCGGGACCCCGTCGAGCGTGCCCTCGCGCTGGAGGCGGCCGACGTCCGGGCCCTTGATGCCGTGCGCGGCGAGCCGGTCGGGCAGCATCCGCCGCCCGTCGGGTTCGACCAGCCGGTAGCCGTACGACTCCACGGGGTGCGACAGTTTCCGCGCCTCCAGGGTGTACCCGGCGGTGCGGGCGAGCGGGCCGTCGGCGCCGACCGGCGCCTCGGTGATGCCGACCGTCTCGCGGTAGGCGGTGGCGTAGCGCAGCCGGTCGAAGAAGCGCTGCCCGGAGCCCGGGTAGTGGGCGGTGACCGGGTGCGGCACCCGGTCGAGGTTGATGCGCTGGATCACTCCGGCGAGGCCGAGCGAGTGGTCGCCGTGGAAGTGGGTGACGCAGATCCGGTTCAGGTCGTGCGCGGCGACCCCGGCGCGCAGCATCTGGCGCTGGGTGCCCTCGCCGGGGTCGAACAGGATGCCCTCACCGTCCCAGCGCAGCAGATAGCCGTTGTGGTTGCGGTGGCGGGTGGGGACCTGGCTGGCGGTGCCGAGGACCACCAGTTCGCGTACGGACAAGGAGTCGCCTATCCGGGGGGCCACTCGAGACCGCGGCCGCCCAGGACGTGGGCGTGCGCGTGCCAGACGGTCTGTCCGGCGCCGCTGCCGGTGTTGAAGACGACGCGGTGGCTCTCCAACTGCTCCTGGTCCGCGACGGCCTGGGCCTCGCGCAGGACGTCCGCCGCGACCTCGGGAGCGGCCACGGCCAGGGCCGCCGCGTCCTTGTGGTGCGCCTTCGGGATGACCAGGACGTGCGTCGGTGCCTGCGGGTTTATGTCGCGGAACGCGACGGTCGTCTCCGTCTCGCGGACGATCGTCGACGGGACCTGCCCGGCGACGATCTTGCAGAACAGGCAGTCGTCCTGCGGTTCCCCTGCCATGGGTGTGCCTCCTCGCCCGGTTGCTGCCCGGTCACTGCCCGGGTGATGCCCGGGGGGTCGCCTACCCGGGCATCGTATCCGTCCCGGCCGTCAGGAAAGGGACGGCGGCTGCTTCGCGGGGTTCTCCGCCAGGGCCGCCAGCGCCAGCCGGACCGCCTCGTCCAGCTGCACGTCCCGCCCCGCCGCGTGGTCCTGCGGGCGCTGCACCACCTCGACGTCCGGGTCCACTCCGTGGTTCTCCACGCCCCAGCCGTACCCCTCCAGCCAGAAGGCGTACTTGGGCTGGGTGACCAGGGTGCCGTCGACGAGCCGGTAGCGGCTGTCGATGCCGATGACGCCGCCCCAGGTGCGGGTGCCGACGACCGGGCCGATACCGAGCGCCTTGATCGCCGCGTTGACGATGTCGCCGTCGGAGCCGGAGAACTCGTTGGCGACGGCGACCACGGGGCCGCGCGGCGCGTCCTGCGGGTAGCTGTCCGGACTCATGCCGCGCGGCACGCCCCAGCCGACGATCCGCCGGGCCAGCTTCTCGACGACGAGCTGGGAGGTGTGTCCGCCGCGGTTCTCCCGGACGTCCACGATCAGGCCCTCGCGGGTCACCTCGACCCGCAGGTCTCGGTGGATTTGGGCCCAGCCGGGGGCCTGCATGTCGGGCACGTGGAGGTAGCCGAGCCGGCCACCGGACCGTTCGTGGACGTGGGCCCGCCGGTCGGCGACCCAGGCGTGGTAGCGCAGCGGCTCCTCGTCGGCGACGGGGACGACGACCGCGTGCCGCGGCTCCCCGCCGCCGGCCGGGGAGACGGTCAGCTCGACCGGTCTGCCCGCGGTGCCGACCAGCAGCGGCGCCGGTCCGGCCACCGGGTCGACCGGCTGTCCGGCCACGGCGACGATCGCGTCACCGGTGCGGATCGCGACGCCGGGCGCGGCCAGCGGGGAGCGGCCCTGCGGATCGGAGGTCTCCGCGGGCAGGATCCGGTCGACGCGCCAACTGCGGTCCTCGTGGCGGGAGATGTCCGCGCCGAGCAGGCCCTGCCGGGCACCGCCGCCGTGGCCGCCGCCCGGGGTGACGTAGGCGTGCGAGGTGCCGAGTTCGCCCTGCACCTCCCAGAGGAGGTCGACCAGGTCGTCGTGGGTGGCGAGCCGGTCGAGGACGGGCCGGTAGCGGTCGAGGACGCCGTCCCAGTCGACGCCGTTCATGTCCGGCCGCCAGTAGTTGTCCCGCATGATGCGGCCGGCCTCGTCGAACATCTGCCGCCACTCGGCGGCCGGGTCGACGAACTGGCGCACCCGGTCGAGGTCGACGGTGATGTTGCCGTCGCTGTCGTCGTCGTTCGGCGCGCGCCGGTCGCTGGGGACGACCTTCAGCCGCCCGTCGGTCCACAGCAGCACCCGCTTGCCGTCGCCGCTGACCTCGAAGTGGTCGGCGTCCGCGGCCAGATGCTCGAGGCGCTGCTGGACGAGGTCGTAGCGCTCCAGCTCGGTCTTGGGGTCGGGGTCGTCGGGGGTGGCCCTGGAGGCGCCGAGCACACCGCGCACCGGGTGCCGCAGCCACAGCACCCCGTCCTTGGCGGCGCGCAGGTTGGAGTAGCGGGCGGCCTCCACCGGGAACGGCACGATCCGGTCGGCCAGCCCCTCGAGGTCGATCCGGGTGGTGGGGGTGCCCTCGCTGTCGGGGGTCTCGTCCCGGTCCGGCGTCTCGAAGGGACGGCCGTGCCGCTGCGGGCCGAACGGGGACGGCGTCGTCGCGGCGAGGGTGATCAGGTGCGGGCGGTCGCCCTCGACGAAGGCGAGGTCGAAGACGTGCTCGTCGTAGACGGGGTCGAAGGAGCGGGTCGACAGGAAGGCGAGGTGCTTGCCGTCGAGGGTGAACGCGGGCGCGTAGTCCTGGAAGCGCAGCGGGGTCGCCTCGGTGACCGACAGGTCGGTGAGGTCGGCGAGCCGCAGCTGGCTGAGCGGGCGGGGGCCGGGGTGGGACCAGGCGAGCCAGGCGGAGTCGGGCGAGAAGGTCAGCCCGGAGACGTCGCCGTGCTCGCTGCGGTCGACCTCGCGGACCTCGCCGCTCTCCCGCTCGACGAGCAGGAGACGGCCGTCGTGCGAGGCGACCGCGGCGCGGCTGCCGTCGGGTGCCATGGCCAGGCCCAGGACGCGGCCGAGCTGTCCGGCGGCGATCCGGCGCGGCCTCGCTCCGGGGGCGAGGCCGGTGGCGGGGGCGAACTCCAGGGCGTCCTCGCCCTCGGCGTCCGTCACCCACACCACCCATTCCTCGCCGTCCGCGCGGAAGGTGTGCGGGCGGCGGGCCCGTACACCGGGGGTGGCGGCGAGCGCGCGGGCGGGGCCGGCGCGGTGGGTGACCCAGTGGACGGTGCCGCGCACGCAGACGGCGCTGCCGCGCGCGGTGTGGTCGGGGGAGGCGGAGCCGAACCAGCGGGCGGCGTTCACCGGGAACGGCTGGAGGTCGACGCGCTGCCCGCCCAGCCGGATGTCGAGCCGGCGCGGCTCGGCCCCGTCCAGGTCGTCGAGGATCCACAGTTCACCGGCGCAGGAGTACACGACGCGGGTGCCGTCGGTGGCGGCGTGCCGGGCGTAGAAACCCCCGAGGGGGGTGTGCCGGCGCAGGTCGGACCCGTCGGCGAGGGAGGAGTACAGGGCACCGGTGCCCTCGTGGTCGGAGAGGAACCCAAGCCTCCCCCAAGTTCTCGGCTCCGCTCGAACAGGGGGGACCCCCATCCCCACCCACAGCGGGTACTCGATGTTCCCGTCGAGGTCACCGTGCAGCCGGACGAACTCCCCTGAGCCGTCGGCCGGGTTGTCGGCACCGTCGTCCCCGTCTCCGGTGGCCTGCTCGATCCACAGCTTGCCCGCCGTGCCGCCCCGGTACCGCTTCCACCAGGCGGCCTCGCGGCCCATCGTCGCGGACAGCAGGACCGTGCGCGGCCCGTGGGCGACGTCGCCGACGGGGCCGTACGGCAGGGTGGTGGCGGGTCCGCCGTCGAGGGGGATCGCGCGGGCCCAGGTGCGGCGCAGACTGGCCTGGCCCTGGGTGCTGAGCGCGAGGACCTTCCCGTCCGGGGTCCAGCCGCGCACCTGGGTCTTCCCGCTCCCCCAGTACGTCAGACGCCGGCCGGGGCCGCCCTCGACGGGCGCGGTGTGCACCTCGGGGGCGCCGTCCCGGGTGGAGGTCCAGGCGACGGTGGTGCCGTCGGGCGAGATACGGGGGAGCGTCACCGGCACGTTGTCGGCACTCACCCGCCAGGCCCGGCCGCCGTCGAGCGGGGCGAGCCACACGTCGTCCTCGGCGGTGAAGGCGACCAACTCGCCGTGCGGATGCGGGAACCGGAGATACGCGGCGGGGGCGACCGATGCAGACTGTGTCACTCGATCACCCTATGCACGCGCGGTCGGCCTGGACAGGGGTTTGGATCACTTGCCCTCGACGGGGCGACAGGACGGGTACTGCTCGCACCACACGGTCGTGGTGACCGTCACGGTGACGGTGGGCCGCGGGCCCCGGTGCGTGGGCTCGCCCACCGCGGGCGGGCTGGTGGCGTCGCAGTCGCCCAGGCCGTCGACCCGGAACCACTGCTTGCCGTCCACTTTCGCGGTGATGTCCCCGCGCACACAGGCGCCGTCGACGGCATGGGTGATCTTCCCGGTGACGGTGATCTCCTTGCCGTCCTCGGTCTCCCCGTCGCAGTCCACGGTGGCCACGGTGTCCTCGCTCGCGGGCCGCGACGACGCGCCGTCCTGGTTCCCGTAGGAGGCGGTGCAGCTGAGCCACCGCACCCCGGCCTTCTGCCGGTTGAGCTCTCTGGTGACCGTCTCGTCGGTCGTGTACGCCACCGACGCCGTGCCGATCGCACCCGGCTCGCACGCCACGGCCCCGCCCACGGCGACCACGACCAACCCGACGGCCGACGCCGCCCGCCGCCACCGTGTCCCGTCCCGGACCCACCTCGATGCCCCCATGCCCGGCAGCCTGCCACCGCCCCACGCGTGACGGTAGGGCGCATACGGCCACTCCTCACTACCGTGGAGTGATGCGCAGCGAACGCCGGCCAGACGGCTCGTCGTGGACGACACCGCCCCGGGCGGAACGGCCGTCTCCCTGTGGTCGGTGCGTCATCGGCACCACACCGGCGAGCCCTGCCATGAGGTGCTCGCACTGACCCGGGAGGGGACGACGACCATGACCCACCTGGTGTTCCGGGGCGGCGAGGGCCGTTTCGTCCCCGACGGTTTCCTGCACTCCGGGGCTGTGGCCCTCGGCGGGCACGCGGCGCTCGACCTGCACGAGCCCGGTGTCGTACGGGCCTTCGTCGACGAGGCGGTCCGGCGCGGGCTGCTCACCGGGGCCGCGGAGCCGGACGGCTGGGACCTGTTCCCGGCGGTCGCCGCCGCCCGCGCGGCGGACCGCTGACGGCCGGCCGCGCGGCTGACGGCGAACGGCCGTCCGGGGGGTCAGGACCAGCGGCCCGTGCGGGCCAGGAGGACGGCCGCGGCGGCGGTGCCCGCGGTGGAGGTGCGCAGGACGCTGCGGCCCAGTCGGTAGGGCGTGGCGCCAGCCTGCGCGAAGAGCGCCAGCTCCTCCGGCGAGACCCCGCCTTCGGGGCCGACGACCAGCACGATGCTGCCGGTGGCGGGGAGTCCGGCGGTCGCCAGGGGCTCGGTGCCGCTCTCGTGGAGCACGGCGGCGAAGTCGGCTTCGGCGAGAAGTGAGACAACCTGCTTGCTCGTCGCCGCGTCCGCGACCTCGGGGAAGCGCGCCCGACGGGACTGCTTGCCGGCCTCCCGGGCCGTCGCCCGCCACTTGGCGAGGGACTTCAGACCGCGCTCGCCCTTCCACTGCGTGACGCAGCGCGCCGCGGACCACGGCACGATCGCGTCGACGCCGACCTCGGTCATCGTCTCCACGGCCAGCTCGCCCCGGTCGCCCTTGGGCAGCGCCTGGACGACGGTGAGCCGGGGCCACTCCACGGGCTCCTCGACGACGTCCCCGAGGCGCACGATCAGCCGGTCCTTGCCCTCGGTGCCGGTCACCTCGCCCTCGGCCCTGCGGCCCGCGCCGTCGGTGAGGACGACGCTCTCCCCGGCCCGCAGCCGCTTCACGGAGACGGCGTGCCGCCCCTCGGGGCCGTCGAGCACATGGTGCCCGGAGCCGTCCGTGCCGAAGTCCTCCACCACGAAGACCGGCGCGGTCATCCGGCACCCCCCGCCGACAACGCCGCGCGGGTGGCGGCGAGTTCGGCGACCAGCACCTCCACCAGCTGCCCGGCGGGCAGTTCCCGGGCCATCCGGTGGCCCTGTCCCGCCCACAGGGCCATGCCCTGTGCGTCCCCCGCCTTGGCGGCGGCCCTGCGCAGCGGCGCGGCGAGGTGGTGGACGTCCGGGTAGGCGGCGGGCGCGTACGGGCCGTGTTCACGCAGGAACCGGTTGACCAGGCCGCGGGCCGGGCGTCCGGAGAAGGCGCGGGTCAGTTCGGTGCGCACGTACAGGGGGCTGGTCAGCGCCTGCTTGTGCAGGGCGTGCGCGCCGGACTCGTGGGTGGCGACGAAGGCGGTGCCGAGCTGGGCCGCCCAGGCGCCGGCCGCGAGCACCGCGGCGATCTGGCTGCCGCGCATGATGCCGCCGGCGGCGACGATCGGGATGCCCACCGTCTCCCGCACCTCGGCGACCAGGGACAGCAGTCCGACGCCGGAGCCGTCGTTCTCCGGGAGGTCCCGGTGGGTGCCCTGGTGGCCGCCGGCCTCGACGCCCTGCGCGATCACCGCGTCGGCGCCCGCCCGCTCCACGGCCCGCGCCTCCTCGGCGGTGGTCGCGGTGGCCAGGGTGAACGTGCCGACGCGGCGCAGGGAGTCCAGGACCTCGCGGGTCGGCACACCGAAGTGGAACGACACCACCGGCACCGGGTTGTCGAGCAGGACGGCGAGTTTGGCGTCGTAGCCGTCGTCGCGGCCGCTGTCGGGGTCGCCGAGCTCGGTCTCGTACCAGGAGGCCTCACCGGCCAGCTGGTGGGCGTAGACGCCCACGGCGGCCGGGTCGGGGGTCTCGGGCTGGGGCATGAAGACGTTGACGCCGAACGGGTGGCCGGTCAGTCCGCGCAGCTGCTTGATCTCCTGGTACATCCCGTCCGCGGTCTTGTACCCGGCGGCCAGGAAGCCGAGCCCGCCCGCCTCGGAGACGGCCGCGGCGAGCTGCGGCACGGAGACACCGCCCGCCATGGGTGCCTGCACGACGGGGTGCGGAAGGAGATCGGTGAGCGCCAAGGACATGACGGCATGTTGCCACGTCCTTCGGACATCTCCGAATCGGGGCTCAACCGGCCCTCGCCCTTGGCACAGGCCGTGTCCAGGGCACCTTCGGGGCACCTTCGGGGCAGCTCCCGGGGCACCTGCGGACCACCTTCCGGAGCTCCGCGGGAGCCGTTTCCGGCCCCCGCGCGCCACCCGTCGGTGTCGTCCGTCAGCGCCCGTTGAAAGCGTCCTTCAACCGGGAGAACAGCCCCTGCTGCCCGGGCTGGAACTGGCCCAGCGGGCGCTCCTCGCCACGGAGCTTGGCGAGTTCGCGCAGCAGGCGTTCCTGTTCGGGGTCGAGCTTGCTCGGGGTCTGCACCTCGACGTGCACGATGAGGTCGCCCCGGCCGCCGCCGCGCAGATGCGTGACGCCCCGGCCGTGCAGCGGGATCGACTGGCCGGACTGGGTGCCGGGCCGGATGTCGACCTCCTCCATGCCGTCCAGCGTCTCCAGCGGCACCTTGGTGCCGAGGGCGGCCGCCGTCATCGGGAGGGTGACCGTGCAGTGCAGGTCGTCGCCGCGCCGCTGGAAGGTGCTGTGCGGCAGCTCGTGGATCTCCACGTACAGGTCGCCGGCGGGACCGCCGCCGGGGCCGACCTCGCCCTCGCCGGCCAGCTGGATCCGGGTGCCGTTGTCGACACCGGCCGGGATCTTCACGGTCAGGGTGCGGCGGGAGCGGACGCGTCCGTCGCCGGCGCACTCCGGGCACGGGTTCGGGACGACGGTGCCGAAGCCCTGGCACTGCGGGCAGGGGCGCGAGGTCATGACCTGGCCCAGGAAGGACCGGGTGACCTGCGAGACCTCACCGCGGCCGCGGCACATGTCACAGGTCTGCGCGCTGGTCCCCGGCGCGGCGCCCTCACCGCTGCACGTGGTGCACACGATCGCCGTGTCGACCTGGATGTCCTTGGTCGTGCCGAACGCGGCCTCGTCCAGCTCGACCTCGATCCGGATCATGGCGTCCTGGCCGCGGCGGGTGCGCGAGCGCGGACCGCGCTGCGACGCCGTGCCGAAGAACGCGTCCATGATGTCGGAGAAGTTCCCGAAGCCACCCGCGCCGAAGCCGCCCGCGCCGCCGGCCCCGGCCTGCTGGAGCGGATCGCCGCCGAGGTCGTAGACCTGCTTCTTCTGCGGGTCCGACAGCACCTCGTAGGCGGCGTTGATCTCCTTGAACCGCTCCTGGGTCTTCGGATCCGGGTTGACGTCCGGATGCAGCTCGCGGGCGAGCCGCCGGAAGGCCTTCTTGATCTCCTCCTGCGAAGCGTCGCGGCGTACGCCGAGTACGGCGTAGTAGTCCGTGGCCACTACGACTCCGCCAGGATCTGTCCGACGTACCGTGCCACTGCGCGTACCGCTCCCATCGTTCCTGGGTAATCCATGCGGGTCGGACCGACCACGCCGAGCTTGGCAACAGCCTCGCCGCCCGAACCGTAGCCCACCGACACCACTGAGGTGGAGTTGAGTCCCTCGTGGGCGTTCTCATGACCGATACGCACGGTCACGCCCGGTTCCTTCGCCTCGCCCAGCAGCTTGAGAAGCACGACCTGCTCCTCCAGCGCCTCCAGTACGGGCCGGATCACAAGGGGAAAGTCATGTCCGAAGCGGGTCAGATTGGCGGTACCGCCGATCATCAGCCGCTCCTCGTTGTCCTCGACGAGCGTCTCCAGGAGGGTGGAGAGCACGGTCGAGACCGTACCGCGCTCCTCGAGGTCGAAAGCCTCGGGGAGATCCTCGACCAGAGACGGTACATCGGTGAAACGTCGGCCCGCGACACGGCTGTTGAGCCGCGCCCGCAGATCCCCCAGGGTCGCCTCGCCGATCGGCGCCGGGCAGTCGATCATGCGCTGCTCGACCCGCCCGGTGTCCGTGATCAGCACCAGCATGGCGCGCGCGGGCGCCATCGGGAGCAGCTCCACGTGCCGCACGGTCGAGCGGGTCAGCGACGGGTACTGCACGACGGCGACCTGCCGGGTCAGCTGCGCGAGCAGCCGCACCGTGCGGGCCACCACGTCGTGCAGGTCGACGGCGCCCTCGAGGAAGTTCTGGATGGCGCGCCGCTCGGGCGCGGTCATCGGCTTGACGCCGGCGAGCTTGTCCACGAAGAGCCGGTAGCCCTTGTCGGTGGGGATGCGCCCGGCGCTGGTGTGCGGCTGGGCGATGAACCCCTCGTCCTCCAGGGCCGCCATGTCGTTGCGCACGGTGGCCGGGGAGACGCCCAGGTTGTGCCGCTCGGTGAGGGCCTTGGAGCCGACGGGCTCCTCGGTTCCGACGTAGTCCTGAACGATGGCGCGCAACACCTGGAGCCTGCGTTCACTGAGCACGGCGCACACCTCCAGAAGCCTTCCGCCCGGTCCGTTTTCTCCCTGTCCTGGCACTCTTCGCACGCGAGTGCCAGACTTCCCCGCCCAGTGTACGGCCGGGGGGTACACCCCGGGCAAGGCCGGTACCGGGCCGTCGCGCCGGGACAGCCGTGGGCGATTAGCGTCGCGGTATGACGGTGACTTGGGAAGAGTCGGGGTGGGAGCGGCTGGCGCCGGGAGTGGGCCGGTGCCGGCTGCCGGTGTGGGACTGCACGGCGGGGCTCGTCGTCGGCGCGGGCGCGGCACTGCTCGTGGACGCCGGTTCGAGTCTGGGCGAGGGCGCCCGGTTGCGGGCACGGGCGCAGGCGCTCGCCGGTGGGCGTGTGACGCATCTCGCGCTCACCCACCCCCATTTCGACCATGTGCTGGGGGCGGCGGTGTTCGCGGGCGCGGAGGTGTTCGGCGCGGTGGGCCTGGACACGGCGCTGGCGCGGGGAGGCGAGGAACTGCGCGCGGACGCGGAGCGCGAGGGGCTGGACGCGCGGGCGGCGGAGGAGGCCGTGGACGCGCTGACGCTGGTCCGTCCCCGGCACCTGGTGTCCGGCGAGTGGACGCTCGACCTGGGCGGCGGACGGCAGGCGCTCCTCGCCAACGTGGGCCCCGGGCACACCGCCCACGATCTGGTGGTGCTGGTGCCCGGCGAGCCGGAGGTGGTCTTCTGCGGCGACCTGGTGGAGGAGTCCGGTGATCCGCAGGCGGGCCCCGACGCCGTCCCGTCGCGGTGGCCGGCCGCCCTGGACCGGCTGCTGGCCCTGGGCGGCGAGGACGCGGTGTACGTCCCCGGTCACGGAGCGGTGGTGGACGCGGCGTTCGTACGGTCCCAACGCGACGCCCTCGCGGCTCGTTTCGGCGTGTCGGACTGACCCTTCGGCCGAACGGGGAGCCGGTTCTCCTATCGTCATCAGAATGCGCCCGTACTCTCCTGACCTGACCCCCGGGTGGAAGAAGTCCCGGCCCGTCCCCGAGGTCCCGGCCGAGCCCGGTCTGGTGGTGGAGGAGCCCGGCAGCGGATTCTGCGGCGCGGTGATCCGCTGCGAGGCGGGCACGGTGACCCTGGAGGACCGCTTCGGCAAGCACCGGGTCTTCCCCCTGGAGCCGCGCGGATTCCTGCTGGAGGGCCGCGCGGTGACGCTGGTGCGGCCCGCCGCGGGCCCGGCGCGTCCGCCCCGGACGGCATCCGGTTCGGTGGCCGTCCCGGGCGCCCGCGCGCGGGTGGCGCGCGCCGGGCGCATCTACGTCGAGGGCCGCCACGACGCCGAACTGGTCGAGAAGGTGTGGGGCGACGATCTGCGCGTCGAGGGCGTGGTCGTGGAGTACCTGGAGGGCGTCGACGACCTGCCGGCGATCGTCGACGCGTTCGCGCCGGGCCCGGACGCACGGCTGGGCGTCCTGGTGGACCACCTGGTGCCGGGCTCGAAGGAGTGGCGCATCGCGGAGTCGGTCACCAGCGAGCACGCCCTGGTGGTGGGCCACCCGTACATCGACGTCTGGGAGGCGGTGAAACCGTCCTCCCTGGGCATCCGGTCCTGGCCCCGGGTGCCGCACGGCCAGGACTGGAAGACGGGCGTCTGCCGGGCCCTGGGCTGGCGCGTGGCCAACACGGGGGAAGCCTGGCAGCGCGTCCTCGGCGCGGTGCACTCGTACAAGGACCTGGAGCCGGCGTTGTTGGGCAGGGTCGAGGAACTGATCGATTTCGTGACGATGCCGTCCTGACCGCCCCGGCTGGTTTCGCCCCGACGGGGCTGATTTTCAGCCCGTCCGGCGCTTGAGGACGAGGCCGTTCAGGCCGAAGGGGGGTCTGGGGGCGCAGCCCTCAGGGGACGGGAAGGGAAGGGGCGGCGGGGGCGAAAAACCCTTCCCGGCACCCCTCAGTCCACCAGGTCCCGGACCACCGCGTCCGCCAGCAACCGCCCCCGCAGGGTGAGGGCCGCACGCCCCCCGTCGTACGCCTCCTGCCGCAGCAGCCCGTCCGTCAGAGCACGGCGCGCCGCCACCAGCCCCTCCGCACGGAGAAGAGCGAGCGGAACCCCTTCCTCCAGCCGAAGCTCCAGCAGGATCCGCTCCACCCGCCGGTCCTCCTCGGAGAGGACCTCGCGCCCGGCCCCCGGTGATCGGCCCTCGGCCAGGGCTGCCGCGTACGCGCCGGGGTGCTTCACGTTCCACCAGCGCACCCCGCCCACGTGCGAGTGCGCCCCGGGCCCCGCGCCCCACCAGTCCGCGCCGCGCCAGTACAGCTCGTTGTGCAGGCAGCGTCCCGCCTCGGAGGTGGCCCAGTTCGACACCTCGTACCAGTCGAAGCCGGCCGCCGACAGCGCCTCCTCGGCGATCAGGTACCGGTCCGCGTGCACGTCGTCGTCGGTCATCGGCACCTCACCGCGCCGGATGCGGCGGGCGAGCTGCGTGCCCTCCTCGACGATGAGCGCGTACGCGGAGACGTGGTCGGGTCCGGCGCCGAGGGCCGCGTCCAGCGAGGCCCGCCAGTCGTCGTCGGACTCGCCGGGGGTGCCGTAGATCAGGTCGAGGTTGACGTGCTCGAAGCCCGCCGCCCGCGCCTCGGCGACACACGCCTCCGGGCGGCCGGGGGTGTGCGTGCGGTCGAGGACCTTCAGCACGTGCTGCCGGGCGCTCTGCATGCCGAAGGAGATCCGGTTGAAGCCGCCCGCGCGCAGGGTCGCCAGGTAGGCCGGGTCGACCGACTCCGGGTTCGCCTCGGTGGTGACCTCGGCGTCCGCCGCCAGCCCGAACTCGTCGCGGATCGCGCCCAGCATCCGTACGAGGTCGTCGGCGGCCAGCAGGGTGGGGGTGCCGCCGCCGACGAACACCGTGCGGACCTCGCGCGGGTCGTCGCCGAGCACCTTGCGGGCCAGGCGGACCTCGTCGATCAGGGTCTCGGCGTAGTTGTCGCGGGAGGCGAGCACTCCGCCGCTGCCGCGCAGCTCGGTGGCGGTGTAGGTGTTGAAGTCGCAGTAGCCGCAGCGGGTCGCGCAGTACGGAACGTGCAGGTAGAACCCGAGGGGGCGTGCTGCGGCCCCGGCGAGCGCGGACGCGGGCAGCGCGCCGTCGGCGGGGACGGGCTCGCCGTCGGGGAGTGCGGAAGGCATGTGCTCCATTGTCCCGCATCCGGCCCGTGGGCCGGTCAGTCCGCCTGGAGCACCAGCAGGGCGAGATCGTCCGCCGGTGGCCGCTCCCCGAACTCGTGGACCAGCCTGCTGATACGTTCCGCTATCCGGTCGGCGTCCAGTCCCGCGCAGTCGGCCAGTGCGGTGGCGAGTCCGTCGCCGTCGTCGAACTGGTGGGAGCCGCGGCGCCGCTCGGTGACGCCGTCGGTGACGCAGAGCAGGGTGTCGCCGGAGCGCAGCTCGAAGGAGTCGCTGGTGTAGGTGGCGTCCTCGACGACCCCGAGCAGGGTCTGCGACCGGGCCACGGTACGGACCGTCCCGTCGGGGGCGAGCAGCAGCGGCAGGGGGTGTCCGGCGGAGGCGAGGGTGACACGGGCGCCGCCCTCGACGAGGGTGAGTTCGCCGTAGAGCAGGGAAAGGAAGCGGGTCTGGGGGCCGTCCCCGGGGGCGGTCGGGCGGGCGCCGGCGGCGACGAGCGCGCGGGCGGCGGCGTCGGCGGCTTCCGTGGCGTCGTCGAGGAGCAGTTGGTTGAGGCGGTCCAGGACGTCGGCGACGTGGTAGCCCTCGCGGGCGAGCAGCCGCAGCCAGGGGCGGGCCAGACCGATGACGACGGCCGCCTCGGGGCCCTTGCCCTGGACGTCGCCGATGGCGAAGCACCAGCGGCCCGGCCCGGCCGGGAACAGGTCGTAGAAGTCGCCGCTCGGTCCGCCCTTGTCGTGGGGCTCGTAGACGAGGGCGGAGCGCACGCCGGGGATCTCGGCGACGGCGCCGGGCAGCAGTCCGCGCTGGAGCACGGCGCTGATGGTGGCCTGGCGGGCGTACTGCCGGGCGGCGCCGATGGCGAGCGCCACGCGCCGCCCGAGGTCCTCCACCAGTCCGGTGACCTCGTCCGGGAACCGCCCGATCCCGGCCCGCCCGATCACCAGCGTCCCCAGCGGCCGGCCACCGGCGACGAGCCGGTAGGCGAGGGCGGTGCCGGTGCCCTCGTCGTGGCCCCCGGTCAGGTGGAGCGCCTTCTCCGGCCAGGGATAGCCGACCGGTCCGGTGCTCAGTGGATCGGAGGGAGGCGGTGGCTCCTGCTCCAGTACCCGGCTCAGTTCCTCGACGCGGCTCTCGTCGGCGTGCCAGACACGGGCGAGGCGGGGTCCGTCGGCCCGTGCCCCGTCGCTCCAGCCGCCGTGGCCGGTGGCCTCGTCCTCGAGCCACACCGCGCACCAGTCCGCCAGCCGCGGCACGATCAGCTGCCCGGTGAGCGCGGCGACCAGGTCCTCGTCCAGTTGCCCGGCGAGCAGATCGGACGCCTCGGCGAGGAAGGACAGCGCCCCGCGCCCCAGCCAGGCCCCGTCCCGCCGGTACGGCCGGGGCACGCGCCACCCCTCACCGCCGGGCTCCGGCTCCGCCTCCCACACGTACGCGTCGAACGGGACGCCCATGCCCTCCGCGCTCTGCGCACCCTCCGTGTTCTCCGCGCTCTCCTCCGCGCCGTCCGCCGCGAAGCCCCCTCCCACGGGGATCCGGGCCCAGACGGTTTTGGTGCCGGGGCGGTAGGTGATCCCCCAGGCCTCGGAGAGCGCGGCGACCAGGCGCAGGCCGCGCCCGTGCTCGGGGCTCTCGTAGGGCGGTGCCTCCGGTTCGCCGCCGTGCGGGGCGCGGGAGGGGTGGCGGTCGGTGACCTCGACGACGAGGGCACCGCTCTCCTCCTCGAGGCGGCAGGTCAGCCGTACCTCGGTGCCGGCGTGCACGACGGCGTTGGTGACCAGTTCGCTGGCGATCAGCGTGGCGTCGTCGCCGGCGCGGGTGGTGAGGTGCTCGGCACCGGGCAGGGCGCGCTCCGTCCAGTCGGCGAGCGCCGACCGCACCAGGGCCCGCGCGGTGCCCGGCGCGAGGGAGCCGCCGGACAGCGCCGCGTCCGCCCGCGCGCACGCCCGCGCGGGCGCCTCCGAGACGGCACGCGGGGTCTCCCGTTGCGTCGGAATGGCCCTCATGGGCAGCTCCCCGGGCAGTTCGCACGAATACACCTCGATCAATGCCGCCAGGGTGACAGACCGACCCCGCCCATAAGCAACGAGTTACCGAAGTGGACCCTCTGGAGCAAGAACAGTGCTAAGCCCACAGCCGACAACCGGCCGAAAACCGATCAGTTCCGCGCAACACCGAAAAGTGTGAGCGGCGCCGGCACCTGCCGAGTTGACGCCCGCACGTCCCGACCCTCATGGGCGCAGGTGATCCAGGAGCCCCTCGGGAACGGGACAGGGGAGCTCGCGGGGAAGAAGCCGCCGGGCGGCCTCCAGGTCACCGTCCCGCGCCTGCCCGTGGATCTCGCGCGCGAGATCGGTGGTACCGGTGACGGAGACCGTCCACTCGTCCGCGTAGCGGTGTGCCGCCTCACCGGTGAGCCCGAGCTGCAGCGAGCGGTGGGCGAGCGGCCGCAGGCACACATCGCGCTCGGGGACCCATTCGCCATGCTCCGCGACGGCACCTTCTACGAGCCGCAGCCAGCGGCGGTCACATGACCTGCGGGCCACCCAGCAGCACCACACGGTCGGCCTCGACGCCGAAGCCGAGAACCGGGTGAAGCGGATCAGACTCCGGGCTCAGCAACACCGGCTGGCCGAGCCGACGCCCGATTGCCCGCAGCAGACGGCACAGCACATCCACGCCGTGCTGACCCTGCAACTCCCGCAGATCAACGTCGAAGTCGATCGAGTCAGCCTCATACGGACGAAAGATCACCAGGAATCCGGGAACCGGCCAGACCCTCAGCAACACGTCGGCACCCTCGCCGCGGGCCAGCATCTCCGCAGCTCTCGACAGCCGGACCACAGCACCGTCCTCGGAGTACTCGCACGACCACCCCTGCGACCGAACGAGATCAAGCACCGCCTGCCAGTCCTCCACCGAAGTATCCGGGACGAGGACGTCCGGCAGCGACCCCATCAACTCGGGAGCAAAGAAGCTCTTGACGTCACCCCACAGCAGGTCAGGCATCACGCCATACTGCCTCGCCACTCACCGAAACGCAGCCCAATTCCCTTGACGAAACCCATAGGGGCACCCCCCGCCGAAGAGCCCTGCGATGTGTACGCGGCTGCCGGCGATCGGTCCCAGTCCGGGGCAAGTCAGGTCGACAGCCGCGTCGGGGGTGCTGCCCTCGGGGCCGGGGTCGCGGTCCCAGGTGACCTTCTCGCCGGTGACGGCGTCGAAGAGACCGTGACCGTCGTGCGAGACGACCATGACCAGGTCATGGCCGCTGCCGGGATGCGACGCGAAGCCGATGCCGAGCAGTCCACCGACAGGGGCTCCGTATGCGTACTCGAAGACTGGCCGCCAGGGCGCGGGCGCGGGAACGACAGAGGCGGCGAGCAAGCGGTCTCGCAGTGCCCGCTGGTAGGCGGAGATTTCCGGTTCACTGGCAGTTCGCTCCACCGGAGCTGCCCTCTTGATCTGCTTCGTCACCTCCTCATGATCCCGCTCCAGGCAGCTACCGCGTGGAGCCGGGCAGTTGAGAAGATCACGGCATGGCAGCCTCCAACGAACATCCTCCCGACGGCTGGGCCTTCCTCGGAGTCGGAGACCCGTCCCTGGTTGTCCACGACGAACAGCGCGGCCTTCTGGCCGTGGCAGGCACGGATGCACACGGCAAAGCTACGCCGGTCGCGGTCTACCACAGCCGTTCCTTCGTCCGCCGCGCGCTCACTCGCTCATGCTTCCCCGTCCACGCGCTGGCCTTCCACCCCCGGCGTCCGCTGCTCGCGATCGGCACCGGCAAGTACGACGGTGGCTACTTCTTCGAGGGGGAGCTGCTGCTTCTGCACCTGAAAACAGGCGCGGTCGCTTCTCTCATCGAGAACGGGTTCGGTCGTCAGGTTCTGGGACTGGAGTGGCTCGACGAACGGTCGCTGCGTGTCCTCATGGCACCACCGGACGACTGGCGGGACGAAGCGGCGCACGAGAGCGGACACGTCGCCGTGGTGGACCGAGCCGACTGGACCACCGTCCCCGCCCGGTCACTCAGCGGTCGGGACCTGGCCGGCCCAAGGACCCTCGCACCGCGTCCCGAGCCCCGCGAGGCAGTGCAACGAGCAGCCGCCGCACTGCGATCCCTCTGGCAAGCCCAACGAGCCGGACCCTCAGGAGACCTGTGAAGGCCACCCCGACGTCACCTGGACGGCACGAGGCACCTTGGTCACGGATGGAGTCTGTCAACGCGGTTGGATGACCCACGTCATCCGGTCCCGCTGCCAGACCGCCGGGAAGCGGCCCTCCCGGGCCGCGGGCAGGATGCGGAACTCTTTGAGGGCCTGCAGCACTGCAGGCCCTCGTTGAGCCGCCTTCCCGGCGGCCGTTGACACGGTCGGCCACGACCTCCATCGCAGATCTCTCCCAACCGGCCACGCCGACAGTGCAGTCCGAGCACACCATGGGCGGCCACCGGCCTCAGCGAAACCCATCACCCCAGGGGTGCGGCCTGCCCGATCCGCAGGAAACGGGGGCCCGGCCGTTCGCCGGTCGACCATGAAGTCGCCACCGGGGAGGGGCAGTTGCATGCCCCGGCGAGCCCCCATGCGGAGCCGGGCTTCCCGCCGCCGCAGGTCAGAAATATATATTGCGCAAATTAAATTTCATACCTACGGTGAGGGCATGTCACCGAAGCGCGAACCCGAGCAGATCACCGACCTGTCCCGGCTGAAGGCGTTCACCAGCCCCCTGCGCATGCAGCTCTACCGGCTGCTGTACGTCGCGGGCACCGCGACCGCGTCCCAGCTCGCCGAGCAGGTCGACCAGGCGCCGTCGCTGGTCAGTTACCACCTGCGCAAGCTCGCCGAGCACGGCTTCGTGACCGAGGCGAGTGGCCGGAGCACCGACGGCCGTGAGCGGTGGTGGCAGGTGGCGTCCGAGGAGGGCTGGGGCTTCCGCAACTCGGACTTCGCGGACACGCCCGAAGGGTCCGCCGCCGTGGGCGCGGTGACCCGCGGCATCCTCGACACCCGCACCGCCCAGTACCGCGCGTATCTGGACCAGACGGCCGCCTGGGGCAAGGCGTGGACGGACGCCGCGTTCAGCTCCGAATGGATGCTCGACCTGACCCCCGCCGAGCTCGCCGAGATGAGCGACGAACTCCAGGCACTGACCCGCCGCTGGCGGGAGCGCGGCAAGGCCGCCCAGGAGGCCGGCGACACAGAGGGCCGCGAGCACGTGTCCGTGCACCTCTACGGCTTCCCGTTCCGGCCCTGACCCCGCCGTTCCCGACTCCTGGAGCCTGCCATGACCACAGCAGGGACAGCCCCACCCGAACGCGCCACCCCACCGGCCCACCTCGACGGCAACGTACTGCGCTGGCTCACCGCGTACACCGTTTCCCTCGTCGGCGACAGCGTGTACTTCGTCGCCCTCGGCTGGTCCGCCCAGAAGGCCGCCGGCCCCACCGAGGTCGGCCTCGTCATGGCCGCCGCGGCACTGCCACGGGCGTTACTCATGCTGGGCGGAGGTGTGCTGGCCGACCGTTTCGACCCGCGCCGCGTCCTTCTCGGCAGTGACGCACTGCGCTGTCTCCTCATCCTCTCGGTGGCCGCCGCGATCGCGCTGACCGCACCGGCCCTGTGGCTCCTGGTCGCGGTGGCACTCGTCTTCGGTGCCGTGGACGCGCTGTTCGTGCCCGCGATCGGGGCCCTCCCGCCGCGGATCACCAGCGCCGACCAGCTCGCCCGGGTCGCCGGCATGCGCTCTCTGTCCATGCGCCTCAGTCAGATCGCGGGCCCGCCCATCGGCGGCCTGGCCATGGGACTCGGGGGCGCGGCGGCCGCCTTCACCGTCGCAGGCATCCTCTTCGCGCTGTCCCTGCCGCTCCTGCTGACGATACGGATACGGCCCCTCGCGGAGCCCGGCGAGGAACAGCCGGAACCCGGCACGGCGTGGCAGGACCTTCTCGCCGGCCTGCGCTACATCCGGCGCCACCGCCTCATCGGCCCGCTCGTCATCACCGGCGCCGTCTGCGAGCTGGGCCTGATCGGCACTCTCAACGTCGGCATGGTGCTCCTCAACGCCGAGCGTGGCTGGGGCCCTTCCGGCTACGGCTGGATCGGCGGCGGTTTCGGCGCGGGAGCGGCGGCCGGCGCCGCGTTGCTCGCCGTCGTCGGCTGGCTGCCCCGCGCCGGCCTGATGCTGGCCGGGACCCTGCTCGTGGCCTGCACGGGAGCGGCCACCATCGCCTTGGTTCCTTCCCTTTGGACCGCCGTGGTGCTGGCGGTGGTCATCGGACTGAGCGCGGGCGTCTTCGGCAGCCTGGACAGCACCCTCATACAGACTGCCGCGGACCCTGCTTACCTCGGCCGGGTCACCTCCGTCGTCATGCTCACCCTGGTCGGTCTCGCCCCCCTCGGCTACCCGCTGGTCGGTGCCGCCGTCGGGGCTTGGGGCACCGCACCGGTGTTCGTCGGCTGCGGCACCTTCGCCGGCCTGGGCGTGGTCATCGCCCTGGCCTCCGGCCCGGTACGGCGAGCCGAACTGCCTCGGCAGCGCACGATGTGACCTCCCGGGCCCGCCGGTCCCAGAAGGGCACCCGCCGACTTCGGCCCGGTCGCGGGAGCAGCCGCTGCCGGGGTGGACGCCTGCCCCGGGCGGGACACCTCTTCCCAAAAGCGTGAGCACTTCGGCCATTTCTGTCCGCATAGCGCTCATTTGAGCTCTCGCGTGACACTTGCCCGCCGACTGCTCACGCTTTTCGGCAAGGCGGCCACCTGCGGCCCGGCAGCGTGGCGGATCGCGGCCGCGGAGACGTCGGAGGACGATCATCTGTCGTAGCCGCCAGGCCTGGGCGCGTGGACTCGGACGGAGGCGGTGACACTCACGTGCCGTCTCATCCCGGCGGACTCGGCAATTCGGCCCACACGGTCTTTCCCGAGGGGAACCGGGGCGCGACACCCCACCGGGCCGCGAGCGCGCTCACCAGGAGCAGCCCACGTCCGTGCTCGCCGTCCGGACAGGGCATCGCCACCGGGGCGGGCAGCCGCTCTCCCCTGCTGTCCGCGACCTCGATCCGGAGGATGCCGGAGCCGCCCTCCGGGGGCCGGACGAGCGTCATGGTGAGCAGGAAGTCCCGCCCGGGCACACGACCGTGGGTCACCGCGTTCGCGGCGAGTTCACCCACCACCAGTTCGGCGGCCTCCAGGTACTCGCCGTCCCTGCCCCACCCCCAGTCCGCCATCTGTTGAGTCGCGAGAAGGCGGGCAAGCCGTGCTCCACGCCGGGTCGAGCTGAACTGCTGGTGGAAAGGCACGGGCGTGGAGACTCGACGGGGCAAAGGCCCTCGGTCACGGATTTCATACTTCACGTGACAGAGCGTGTCCGGATGGTCGTGCGCTGACCAGAGGAACCATCGGTACGGCACGCGCCTGTACCGCCGCTGTCGGTTGCGTGTCCGTACTGACGGGATTGACGTGCTCCCTGGCCTGAAGTCCAGGGATTCCGGCCTGGCTCGTCCGACCCTTCCGGGGGCTTCCTGCTTCACCGCGCTGTGCGGGCACGTGTGCCCGTCTGACCGGCGCTCCACGGGCGTTTAGCGTCTCCGCCCGTCCGGCGGCGACGATCCGGCGTCCCTCGACCAGGACGTTGCGGGCCGCGTTGTGGTCGCGGTCGTGCACCGTGCCACATTCCCTGCACGCCCACTCACGGACGTGCAGCGGCTTGGGACCGTCCCGAAATCCACAGGCCGAGCAGACCTGCGAGGAGGGGAAGGCCCGGTCCACCCTGGCGAAGGTGCGCCCGTGCTTGACAGCCTTGTATTCCAGCATGCCGACGAACGCGGACCATCCCGCGTCGTGCACCGACTTGGCCAGCCGGGTGCGTGCGAGACCGGACACCGAGAGGTCCTCCACATACACCGCTTGGCTGTCGCGGATGATCTGTGTGGAGGCCTGGTGGTGCCAGTCCCGGCGCCGGTCCGCCACACGCGCGTGCTGGCGTGCGACCCTGCTGCGGGCCTTGGCCCGGTTCTTCGACCCCTTCTGCTTGCGGGACAGCTCCCGCTGAAGACGCTTGAGCTTCTTCTCGGCCCGGCGCAGGAAACGCGGGCTGTCGATCTTCGTCCCGTCGGACAGGACCGCGAAGGCGGACAGGCCGAGGTCGAGACCGGACTCCGCCTCCAGCTCGGGGAGGATGTCCGGCTCGGTGTCCACGACGAAGCTGAGGAAGTACCGGCCGGAGCTGTCTTTGGTGACGGTCAGGGACGTGGGTGCGGCCGGAAGCCGACGCGACCATGTGACCTTGAGATGGCCGACCTTGGCCACATACACCGTGCCGTCGTCCTGAAGGCAGAAGGCGTTGGTGTTGAGGCGGATCGACTGCCGGGTGTCCTTCTTCGACTTGTAGCGGGGAGGGCCGACCTTCCGGCCCTGCCGCTTGCCCTTGAGGCTGCCGAAGAAGTTCCTGTAGGCGGCATCCAGGTCCCGCAGAGACTGCTGCAGGACGACCGCTGAGACGTCGGCGAGCCAGGCGCGTTCCTCGGTGCGCTTGGCCTGGGTGATGCGAAGCCGGGACAGCTCGGCCGACGTCACATACGGCAGCCCGGCAGCGTGCGCTTGTTTCCGGTCGCGCAGGCAGTCGTTCCACACCACGCGGGCGCACCCGAACGCACTCGCCAGCGCGCGGCGCTGGGAGGCATTGGGGTAGGCCCGGTAGTTGTAGCGGAGCTGCACACCCAAGACCCTACTACGATTGGTCTCATGGATCAGGCAAACGACTACAGACTTGGCAGACACGTCGTTTCGGCGATGCATGTGCACTTGGTCTTTGTGACGAAGTACCGGCGCGGGGTGTTCGACGACGAGATGCTGACGCGCTGCGAAGAGATCATGCGCAAGGTCTGTGAGGACTTCGAAGCGGAGCTGAAGGAGTTCAACGGCGAACGCGATCACGTCCATCTCCTGGTGCACTACCCACCCAAGGTCGCCGTCTCGAAGCTGGTCAACAGCCTCAAGGGCGTCTCCGCTCGCCGGATACGGCAAGAGTTCACCGGCCGGATCAACCGCGCCATCATGCATGGGCACCTGTGGTCGCCCTCGTATTTCTCCGCATCGTGCGGCGGAGCACCGTTGGCGATCGTCCACCAGTACATCGAGCAGCAAAAACGTCCGCTCTGAAGTGCACGTCAGAGCAGTCTTGAGATGCATTCATCCCCGGCGTGAACGCCGGGGCTTTCTGCAAGAATCCCGGTAACCGGGCGGCAGGCAGGCGGGTTGGGGGATACGTGATGACATCGGAACCCCGTCAGAACAACACCGAAAACCGCCCCGAGCCCCCGGAGGACGCGGACGGCCTCATCGATCTGAACCGGGCTGTGGGCAGACAGGTCAAGTTGCTCCGGGAACGCGCCGGCCTGACCCAGAAGGAGTTGGGCGACCGGCTGGGATACGGCGAGGACCTGGTCTCGTCCCTGGAGCGGGGCCGCAGAACGCCTCAGCCCGAGTTCCTCGACGCGGCGGACGACCTTCTCGGTGCCGAAGGGCTGCTGAAAGCGACGAAGGAGGACGTGGCGCGGGCGAAGGCACGCGCACGGGTCCGGCACCCGGCGTGGTTCCGGGACTATGCGCGGCTGGAAGGGGAAGCGGTCGAGGTCAACTTCTACAACAACCATGACGTACCAGGGCTGTTCCAGACCGAGCAGCGAACTCGCGCGCTGTACGAGATGCGGAAGCCTCTGCTGACGGAGGAGACCATCGAACAGCGGGTGACCTCAAGGATGGACCGCCAGCGCATCCTGACCGACTGGCCTCCGCCCATGGTGACTGCCGTGATCGAAGAAGTGGTGCTTCGTCGACCGATCGGGGGGCCCGAGGTCCACAAGGAGCAGTTGACCCGGCTGCTCGAACTTGGGCGGCTTCGCACAGTCGAGTTGCAGGTGATGCCCACGGACCGGTCCGAGCATGCCGGTATGGGCGGTTCGTTCACCTTGCTGTCACCAAAGGGAAAGCCCCAGGTGGGATACACGGAAGTACAGGCCGTCGCACGTCTGGCCACGGACATGGACGAGGTCCGTATTCTGGCCGCACGCTACGGCAGCATCAGGGCCCAGGCACTCACTCCGCGAGAGTCTCTGGCCCTGATCGAGAGGATGCAGACGGAAGATGAGTGCTGAAAGCTCCCGACAGCTCGTCTGGCGCAAGAGCAGCTACAGCGGCAATGAGGGGGGCGAGTGCGTGGAAATGGCCCTCGCCGCAGAAAGCATCCATGTTCGCGACTCCAAGGACATTCACCGGCCGCACCTCTCCGTGCGCGCGGACGGCTGGGCGGCGTTCGTGGCCTTCGCAGCGGCGGACTGAGCGCGCAGGGTGGTGGGGGGGCTGCGCGCGCAGCAGCCCCCCCATCCGTCTCTTGCCTACGGCAAAGCCTCCGCGACCTCGCGGAATTGCGTGGCCTCGGAGTCGAGCAGGTCGGCGATCCGCCGGTCGGAACGGGTGGGTGCCTGAGCGCCGAGCTTCCGCATGAGAGTGGTGATTCCGCCGTACGAGGCGTCTCCGCTGAGGTCCGTCAGCTTCGGCCAAGTGTCTTCGGAGACAACGGACTTCCGGGCGAACCGGCCCGGCCGCTGCGAGCGCTCGTGGTCCAGCTCGAGGAAGAGGAGACAGCCGACATGCTCCACCTCGATGGCCGGCCGGAACAGTCCGGACATGCGGGCGGACGGCCGTGGGGCGGGAGCACCGGACCGGTCAGGTCCAGGCCCCGCCCCACGGCCATACGCTGCGGCTCACGCCCCACGGGTCGCCCCGTACGGGTCACGCCTCCCGGGCGCCCGTGTACATCTCGTCGATGAGGTGCTTGTACTCGCGCTCCACCACCGGGCGCTTCAGCTTCAGGCTCGGGGTGATCTCTCCGTGCTCGATGTCGAGGTCACGCGGCAGGAGGCGGAACTTCTTGATGGTCTGCCAGCGCTGCAGGCCCTCGTTGAGCTGCTTGACGTAGCCGTCGACCATCTCGACCGTGGCGGGCGCGGCGACGATGTCCGCGTACGGCTTGCCGCCCAGGCCGTTCTCGGCCGCCCAGGCCGTGATCGCGATCTCGTCGAGGGCGATGAGGGCGGTGCAGTAGTTCCGGTCGGCGCCGTGCACCAGGATGTTGGAGACGTACGGGCACACCGCCTTGAACTGTCCCTCGACCTCGGCGGGCGCGATGTACTTGCC
Organism: Streptomyces cathayae; assembly: GCF_029760955.1. Taxonomy (GTDB): domain Bacteria; phylum Actinomycetota; class Actinomycetes; order Streptomycetales; family Streptomycetaceae; genus Streptomyces; species Streptomyces cathayae. Next base: position 5,387,113 of record NZ_CP121682.1, on the reverse strand, counting down.
GCCGGACGTCTTGATGAGGTCCTTCTTGCGGTCGGTGATGCGCAGATAGCCGTCGGGCGACAGCTCGCCGATGTCGCCGGTGTGGAACCAGCCGTCGGACTCCAGCACCTCGGCGGTCTTCTCGGGGAGCCCGTGGTAGCCCTCCATGATGCCGGGGCCGCGCAGCAGGATCTCGCCGTCGTCGGCGATGCGGACCTCGGTGCCGGGCAGCGGCTTGCCGACGGTGCCGGTGCGGTAGGCCTCGCCCGGGTTGACGAAGGAGGCCGCGGAGGACTCGGTGAGGCCGTAGCCCTCCAGGATGTGGATGCCGGCGCCGGCGAAGAAGTAGCCGATGTCCGGGGCCAGGGCCGCCGAACCGGAGATGCAGGCGCGCAGGTTGCCGCCGAATGCCTCGCGGATCTTGGCGTAGACCAGCTTGTCGGCGATGCTGTGCTTCGCGGTGAGGCCGAAGGGGGCGCCGGCGGTGCCGGTGCGGCGGAAGTTGTCCTGCGTGGCCTTGGCGTACTCGCGGGCGACCTCGGCGGCCCACTGGAAGATCTTGTACTTGGCGCCACCGCCCGCCCGTGCCTTGGCGGCGACCCCGTTGTAGACCTTCTCGAAGATGCGGGGCACGGCCGCCATGTAGGTCGGCCGCACCACCGGCAGATTCTCGATGATCTTGTCGACCCGGCCGTCGACCGCGGTGACGTGGCCGACCTCGATGTGGCCGGAGGTGAGCACCTTGCCGAAGACGTGCGCGAGCGGCAGCCACAGGTACTGCACGTCGTCGCCGTCGAGCAGGCCGGTGGCGGCGATCGCCTTCGCCATGTACGACCAGTTGTCGTGCGGCAGGCGCACGCCCTTGGGGCGGCCGGTGGTGCCGGAGGTGTAGATGAGGGTGGCCAGCTGGTCCTTGGTGATCGCGGCGACCCGCTCCTTGACCAGCCCGGCGTCCTTCTCCAGCCGGGCCGCACCACGGCGCTCCAGCTCGGCCAGGCTGATCACCCAGTCGTCGGTCTCGACGCCGGTCGCGTCGATGACCACGACCTGGCCGAGCTGCGGCAGCTCGGCGCGCTTCGCGACCGCCTTGGCCACCTGCTCGGCGTTCTCCGCGATCAGCACCCGGCTGCCGGAGTCCGACAGGATGTACGCGGACTCGTCGAGGTTCGTCTGCGGGTAGACCGTGCTGGTGGCGGCGCCCGCGCACATGATGCCGAGGTCGGCGAGGATCCACTCGACCCGGGTGGCGGACGCGAGCGCGACCCGCTCCTCCGGCTGCACGCCCAGCTCGATCAGACCGGCCGCGATGGCGTCGACCCGCTGGGCGGCCTCGGCCCAGGTCAGCGACTTCCAGCCGTCGGGGCCCTCGCCGGTGGCGGACGGGACGGGATAGCGGTACGCCTCGGCGTCCGGTGTGGCGGCGACACGCTCCAGGAAGAGGGTCGCCACGCTCGGCGGCCGGTTCTCGATCAAAGTCAGTGTGTCGCTCAAGACGTCCTCCGGGGCCCGCAACGGTGCGGCTGGCTCAGATGTGACAGGTGTGCGGCTGGTGATCGTTTCGGGTGTCGGCTCGGTGTCGGCTGGTGATCGACTGGTTACGCTCGCATGACCTTGTTTAACTCATGAGTAACCGTCGGGCAGGGACAGAGTAGAGCCCGACCGGCGGCTTCGTAAGGGGCCACGGCCTGTCACTTCGCACAGAGGCCCCTTTGATCCACTGTTTTGATCCACTGTGACGACCGATGCGCGGGGGCCCGACGCGCCTGCGCGCGTCGGGCCCCTCTCCGTCCGGCTCGCGGGGTGTCTTGGCACCCCCGGTGACTCCGGTTGTTTCTTGTTACTCCTTGTTACTTCTTGCCCTTGCCCGACCCCGCGCTCTCGTCGCTGGAGAGGACGGCGATGAAGGCCTCCTGCGGGACCTCCACGGAACCCACCATCTTCATCCGCTTCTTGCCCTCCTTCTGCTTCTCCAGCAGCTTGCGCTTGCGCGAGATGTCACCGCCGTAGCACTTGGCGAGGACGTCCTTGCGAATGGCGCGGACGGTCTCGCGGGCGATCACCCGGGAGCCGATGGCGGCCTGGACGGGCACCTCGAAGCCCTGCCGCGGGATCAGCTCCCGCAGCTTGGCGACGAGCCGCACGCCGTACGCGTACGCCTGGTCCTTGTGGGTGATCACCGAGAAGGCGTCCACCTTGTCGCCGTGCAGCAGGATGTCGACCTTGACCAGGCTGGAGGACTGCTCGCCCGTGGGCTCGTAGTCCAGCGAGGCGTAGCCGCGGGTCTTGGACTTCAGCTGGTCGAAGAAGTCGAAGACGATCTCCGCGAGCGGCAGCGTGTAGCGGATCTCGACCCGGTCCTCGGAGAGGTAGTCCATGCCGAGCAGGGTGCCGCGCCGGGTCTGGCACAGCTCCATGATCGCGCCGATGAACTCGGTGGGCGCGAGGATCGTGGCCCGTACCACCGGCTCGAAGACCTTGTCGATCTTCCCCTCGGGGAACTCGCTCGGGTTGGTGACGACGTGCTCGGCGCCGTCCTCCATGTTCACGCGGTACACCACGTTGGGCGCGGTGGCGATCAGGTCGAGCCCGAACTCGCGCTCGAGGCGCTCACGGATCACGTCGAGGTGCAGCAGGCCCAGGAAGCCCACGCGGAAGCCGAACCCGAGGGCCGCGGACGTCTCCGGCTCGTAGACCAGGGCCGCGTCGTTGAGCTGGAGCTTGTCCAGCGCGTCGCGCAGCAGGGGGTAGTCGGAGCCGTCCATCGGGTACAGGCCGGAGAAGACCATGGGCTTGGGCTCCTTGTAGCCGCCCAGCGCCTCCTCGGCCCCCTTGTGCTGGCTGGTGATGGTGTCACCGACCTTGGACTGGCGGACGTCCTTCACGCCGGTGATGAGGTAGCCCACCTCGCCGACGCCCAGGCCGTCGGAGGACAGCATCTCCGGCGAGTTCGTACCGATCTCCAGCAGCTCGTGCGTCGCGCCCGTGGACATCATCCGGATGCGCTCACGCTTGTTGAGCTGGCCGTCGATGACCCGGACGTACGTCACCACACCGCGGTACGAGTCGTACACCGAGTCGAAGATCATCGCGCGGGCCGGGGCGTCCTTGACGCCGACCGGGGCGGGGATGTCGGCGACCGCCCGGTCGAGCAGCGCCTCGACGCCGAGCCCGGTCTTGGCGGACACCTTCAGCACGTCGTCGGGCTCGCAGCCGACCAGGTTGGCGAGCTCCTCGGCGAACTTCTCGGGCTGCGCGGCCGGCAGGTCGATCTTGTTGAGCACCGGGATGATCGTGAGGTCGTTCTCCATCGCCAGGTACAGGTTGGCGAGGGTCTGCGCCTCGATGCCCTGAGCGGCGTCCACCAGCAGGATCGTGCCCTCGCAGGCGGCGAGCGACCGCGACACCTCGTAGGTGAAGTCGACGTGCCCCGGCGTGTCGATCATGTTGAGGATGTGCGTGCTGCCCTTGTCGTGAGTGGGCGCCCACGGCAACCTCACCGCCTGGGACTTGATCGTGATGCCGCGCTCACGCTCGATGTCCATGCGGTCGAGGTACTGGGCACGCATCTGCCGCTGCTCGACCACACCGGTCAGCTGGAGCATCCGGTCGGCGAGCGTGGACTTGCCGTGGTCGATGTGCGCGATGATGCAGAAGTTGCGGATCAGAGCCGGGTCGGTACGGCTCGGCTCGGGCACGTGGCTGGGGGTCGCGGGCACGCAGGGTCCTGATTCTTGAGGCGTCCGCAGTGTCTGCGGTCTCGGGTCGGATCGATACGTAGCTTCCATCGTCCCACGGGTGCGGGGTGAGCTCCTCCGGACGGCGTCCCCCGGGTGGGCCGCGGGACGGGTTTGGGCCGCCGATCGGGCCGCTGGTAGTGTGGGGAGCTGTGTCTCTTGCCCTCCCGGCACGGGGCACCGTCGGAAAGCAATCACCGGCGCGGGACCCCTGCGGCCCCGTGCCAGAACCTGTAGAGGCTCATTCGTGGCGAACATCAAGTCCCAGATCAAGCGGAACAAGACCAACGAGAAGGCCCGGCTGCGCAACAAGGCCGTCAAGTCCTCTCTGAAGACCGCGATCCGCAAGGCTCGCGAGGCCGTCGCCGCGGGTGACGCCGAGAAGGCCGCCGAGTACCAGCGCGTCGCCGCGCGTCAGCTCGACAAGGCCGTCTCCAAGGGCGTCATCCACAAGAACCAGGCCGCCAACAAGAAGTCGGCGCTGGCGCTGAAGGTCGCGTCCGTCAAGGGCTGAACCACTCTTTGATCTGATCGCCGGAAGGACCCGGGCGGGCCCTCTCTCTCCGCCCCCGACCGGCACCCCGAGCTCGTACGCGGCCTGCGTTCGCCACGCGGGTACGAGCTCCGTGCTTCGACCGAGGACCCCGTCCGTCCACCCTTCCCCCGGGTGACGGGCGGGGTCCTCGGTCTGTGGGGGCCGGGCGGCCGGTGGGGCCGACGCCGGCAGGGCGCCCGGGGACACACCCGGCAGGACACCCGGTGGGCAGCGGCCCTACGCCCGTCCCCGCGACCGCGCCGCGCGCGCGATGGTGACGACCGCCTTCTCCAGGGCGTACTCCGGGTCGTCCCCGGCGCCCTTGACCCCGGCGTCCGCCTCGGCCACGGCCCGCAGCGCCACGGACACGCCGTCCGGGGTCCAGCCCCGCATCTGCTGCCGCACCCGGTCGATCTTCCACGGCGGCATGCCCAACTCCCGCGCCAGATCGGCCGGTCTGCCGCCGCGCGCCGACAGCAGCTTCCCGATGCCCCGTACGCCCTGGGCCAGCGCGCTGGTGATCAGCACCGGCGCCACCCCCGTCGCCAGCGACCAGCGCAGCGCCTCCAGCGCCTCCGTCGCCCGTCCCTCCACCGCGCGGTCGGCGACCGTGAAGCTCGACGCCTCGGCCCGCCCGGTGTAGTACCGGCCGACGACCGCCTCGTCGATCGTCCCCTCGATGTCCGCCGCCAGCTGGGACACCGCCGAGGCCAGCTCCCGCAGATCACTGCCGAGGGCGTCGACCAGCACCTGGCACGCCTCCGGTGTGGCCGATCTCCCGACGGCCCGGAACTCGCCCCGCACGAAGGCCAGCCGGTCGGCCGGCTTCGTCATCTTCGGGCAGGCCACCTCCCGCGCGCCCGCCTTGCGCGCCGCGTCGAGCAGCCCCTTGCCCTTGGCGCCGCCCGCGTGCAGCAGGATCAGGGTGATCTCCTCGGCGGGCGCCCCGAGATACGCCTTCACGTCCTTGACGGTGTCGGCCGACAGGTCCTGCGCGTTGCGTACGACCACGACCTTGCGTTCGGCGAAGAGCGACGGACTGGTCAGCTCGGCGAGGGTGCCGGGCTGGAGCTGGTCCGGGGTGAGGTCCCGTACGTCCGTGTCGGCGTCGGCGGCCTTCGCGGCGTCCACCACCTCCCGCACGGCACGGTCGAGCAGGAGGTCCTCCTGGCCCACGGCGAGCGTCACCGGGACGAGAGGGTCGTCTTGAGCTGTCTTCCTGGCCATCGCGACAAGCATCCCACGCACCACCGACAGCGACGGTTCCCGGCGCCGCGGTGCCGCAGGGTCAGGGCTCCTCCCGCCAGCCCTCCCACTCCGCCGCGAACTCGTCCAGTGCTCCGGGGTCCAGCCGCTGCCCCTCGTCGCGCAGGACGACGAGCCACTGGGCGTCCTCGGCGTCGTCCTCACCGGCCAGCGCGTCCCGGACGAGCCGCGGCTCCTCGTCGACACCGAAGCGCTCCCCGAGCGCCTCCGCCACCTCCTCCGCGGCATCCCGGTCGGGCAGCACCAGCACATGTCTCACATCGCTCACGGCAGCCATTAAAAACCCCACTGGCCCCGATCAGCTGGCCTGGTGGGGATTTCTCACAGCCGGCACCTGGGCGAGGCGGATTCCGAACCGGTCCCGGTAGAACGCGAGCACCTCCTCGTCCGTCCCCAACTCCCGCTCCTCACGCGTACCGTCCCCCGCTGTCGCTGTGACCTTGCGGCTGCTGAGCGTGATCCTCCCTCCGTCCTCGGTGGCCCGTGAGCAGACGAGTGACCGCGTGAAATGCGACTGCGGCGAGGTGCTGTGCCACCACGCCCCGCCCACGAAGTCGCCGAGCACCCTCGGGCGCTGCTCCAGCCGGTACACCCGCTTCCCGTCCCGCAGCACGTCCAGGTCCGCGACCGGGGCGATGTCCTGGACGTCACGGCCACCGCGCACCCCGGCCGCGTCGGGCACCACCTCGGCGATCCGGAACGTGCCCCCGGGGTCCTTCTGCTCCTCCCGCTCCCCGAACACCGGCGGCAACAGGAAGTGCGCCCCGAACCCGACATCGGCGAGCAGGTCGTCTCCGTCCGGGGTCCGTACCCGCAGGGCGAGATGGTCGTACGGGATGCCGAGCCGTCCTCCGTCGCCGTACACCCGCGCGGCGAGCAGGACGACCTCGTACCCGAGGGCGGTGAGCAAAGTGCCGAAGGCTCCGTTGAGTTCGTAGCAGAAGCCGCCCCGTCGGCCGCTGACCACCTTGTCCAGCAGCCGTTTCCCGTCGAGCACGATCTCCTCGCCGAGGTGGACCGAGAGGTTCTCGAAGGGCACGGCCCGCAGATGGCGCAAGTGCAGTTCGCGCAGCGCGTCGGCGGTGGGCCGGGCCGGCCGTTCGACGCCCAGTCGCCGCAGATAGGCATCAACCGCCGTCGCGTCCGGACCGGTGTCGGCGCCCGCTCGCGTGTCCGCGTTCGCTTCCTTGTCCGTGTCCACGTGTGTGTCGTCGCGCGCTGCTTCCCTCATGCCCTCAGTCTCGCGCACCCGCAACTCCCCTCCCCACCACCGAGCACCACGACCGACCCGTCCCGGTCCGTCACGGTCCGGCGCCCGGGTCGGTCGCCCGCGCCGAGCGCCGGGCCCCGGCCGTCAGTCCTCGCCGAAGGGCGGAACATCGCGCCGTTCCGGCTCTCGGAAGCGATCCTTCAGGCGTCGCCTCACCGCTTCGCCGCGGAGTCCCCCACGGCGACAAGAAGAGCTTGCGCCTGTTCACGGGCATGGCTGATGGGGTCCGCGAAGACGTTCAGGCCGTGGGCGACGAGCGCTCCTTCGTGAAGCAGCATGAGCGTCCGGCTCAGACGGTCGGCCCCGACCTGATCCATGTCCCCGACGAGGTCGGTGAACAGGGCGAGCATCCACTGCTTCTGTTCGATGATGATCGGGTAGGCCGGGTGGGACGGGTCGCTGATCTCGGCGTGAGCGTTGACCATGCCGCATCCCTTGGAACTGTTCTTCTTCGCCCACGCGCGTGAGGCGTCGAAGACGGCCAGGACGCGCGCCGCAGACCCCGGCTGTGCCGCGTCGAGATACCGGGCGAGGAAGCCCCGCCAGCGTTCATCACGATCCGCGAGGTACTCCACGACGACCTGCTCCTTGGAACCGAACCGGTCGTAGAGGGTCTTCTTCGTCACCCCGGCCTCGGCGGCGATCAGGTCCACCCCGACGGCATGGACGCCGCGCTCGTAGAACAGCCTCGCGGCGGCCTCCAGGACGCGCCGTGCGGCAGGCGTCATCGTGATCCGTCGCGGTCTCTCGGCAATACCCATACCTCCACACCATACCGATCTGTATAGTGACTTGGCGGGTATACCGATCTGTTTACTGGAGGGCGAGACATGAACTTCCTGCTCTCGATCGCCTTCGTGCTCTGCTGGAGTTCCGGGTTCATCGGGGCCAAGCTCGGCGCGGGCAGTGCGTCCGCGGTCACGATCCTGATGTGGCGGTTCCTGCCGCTGGCCGTCGTCCTGATCGTCATCGCCACCACCTCCGGAACGTCGTGGCGGGGCCTCACGGTGCGGGATGTGGCCCGGCAGTCCATGATCGGCGCGCTGTCGCAGAGCGGCTACCTGCTCACCGTCTACTACGCGATTCAACTCGGGGTCTCCAGCGGCACCACAGCCCTGATCGACGGCGTCCAGCCCCTCGTCGCCGGAGTACTCGCCGGACCGTTGCTGCGTCAGTACGTCACGCGCAAGCAGTGGCTCGGCCTGTGCCTGGGGGTGAGCGGCGTCGCCCTTGTCACCATGGCCGATGCCGCGGCCGGCACCGGTGTGGCCCGGTGGGCCTATCTCGTCCCCTTCCTCGGCATGTTCTCGCTGGTGGCGGCCACGTTCCTCGAAAGCCGCTCCCGCGCGCGGGTCGCACCCTCGGTGTCGATGACCGTCCACTGCGCCACCAGTGCAGTCGTCTTCACGGCACTTGCCGTGAGCGCCGGAGTCGCGAAACCACCTGCTGAGCCCTCGTTCTGGGTCGCGATCACCTGGCTCGTGGCCTTGTCGACCTTCGGCGGGTACGGGCTGTACTGGCTCATCCTGAGGCGCTCCGGAGTCACCAAGGTCAACACGCTCATGTTCCTCATGGCCCCGGTCACAGCGGGCTGGGGAGCCTTCATGTTCGGTGAACCGTTCGGTCCGCAGACCGCTCTCGGTCTGGCCGTCGTCCTCTCAGCAGTCGTCATCGTTTATCGCGGTGATGCCTCATCCACCAGGGTGTGCGCGCGGGATACGGATGCGGGCAAGGCCGCAAGGCCGACCGAGTACGGCGCCTGACGCTTCTGAGAGCGGCGATCGCGACTGGAGCTGCCGATGAGGCGGCGAAGGAGCTCGGCGAGTCGACCACGTTCACGACTTCGGCAGCGTTTACTCACGACTTCGGAAAGCGGCCGGGGGCGGCGGCGTTCGAATCATTCGTGAGTTTCGGCAGCGCTGGACGCGGCAGAGCGTCTCGGACAGCCTGGCACAGCAGCACGACGACGGAGCATCCCTCGGGCTCGCCCGGCACCCCCTGAGCCGATGGGGGCGAGCATCGCAGCGGCGCCGTCCTCTGCGGCGATGCGGTGAGCGAGTTCGGCCGCGCGGCGGCGGTGGGCCGGCTCGGACAGCCTGGCTTCGCCGCTCCGGCCCAGGCGAAGGCCCAAGCGCCTGGTGGTTGAGGACCGCGGCAAGTACAAGGCCGGTCCCGGCCCGGTTCTGGGCCAGGCCGGCGTCGCCCGCTACGAGGATTTCCTCGGCATCGGCCATCGCATCGAGGGTCTGTTCGAGGACATGCCCGATTGGTCCGTTCACAGGCCCTTCTGGTGTGAGCCGCATCAGCGAGGCATCACCGTTGCCGTTGCCGTCGTCGGTCCGGGGCCGGTGGCAGAAGCAGCCCGAGCGGTGACAGATGCGTTCACCCCGGCGCTGTTTCGCCAGGGTCGCGATGGCCATCGCTGAGCACACCGACATGAACGGCCCATGAAGGCTTTTACTGCCGCGCGCCGCGCTCTGGAAGAGGCTGCCCCCTCTCCACCGCTCAGGGCAGCGGCAGCCCGGCCGGCATCACGGCGTACATCGGAGAGTCCGGCGTCGACCGCCGTCGCGTCCGGACCGGCGTCGGTGCCCGCTTGTGTGCCCGCGTCCGGGCTCGGGTCGCTTCCTCGTCCGTGTCGTCGTGCGCGGCTCCCCTCATGCCCTCAGCGTCGCGCCACTCGTAGCTCTCCCCTCCCGTCCTCGTCGCCGAGCACCGCGATCGCGCCGTCGCGGTCGGTCCGCAGGACCGCGGTACCGGCGTTGCGGAGGGCGTCGAGCGTGGTGGGAGCCGGGTGGCCGTACGTGTTGTCGCGGCCCGCGGAGATCAGCGCCAGCCGGGGTGCCACCCGGCGCAGGAGGCCGGGATCCTGGAAGGACGAGCCGTGGTGGGCGACCTTCAGGATGTCGACGTCGGCCAGGCGCCCCGCGGCGGGTGATCTGGCCAGGGCCCGCTGGGCCGGGGGTTCCAGGTCGCCGAGCAGGAGCAGGCGCAGGCCCCCTGTCCGGACGAGCATGGCTACGCTGGCGTCGTTCGGGCCCTCCGGCTGCGGGGTCCAGGACTGCGGGGCCGTGGGCGCTGCGGGCTGCCGGGGGCTCAGTGGGGGCCACACCACCTCCCAGGACAGGTCCCCCGTGCGCCGCCGCTCCCCGGCGACGGCACGCGTCATCGGCAGGTGCCGGTCGGCCGCGAGACGGCGTACGAAGCGGGCCTGGTCGGCAGGTTCCTCCAGTCCCGTGATCGCGATCTCGCCCACCGAGCGGCCGCGCAGCACACCGGGCAGGCCCGCCACATGGTCGGCGTGGAAGTGGGTCAGCACGACCAGCGGGACGCGGGTGATGCCGAGGGAGCGCAGGCAGCGGTCCACCAGGGCCGGGTCCGGGCCGGCGTCCACGACCACCCCGGTGTCCTCGCCCGCCGCCAGCACCATCGCGTCGCCCTGGCCCACGTCGCACATCACCAGCCGCCAGCCCGGCGGCGGCCAGCCCGTGACCACCCGGGTCAGCGGCGGCGGCCGCACCACCAGGAGCACCAGGAGCAGCGCGCAGACCGCGCACCACCAGGGGTGCCCCAGCAGCCTCCGGCCGGCCAGCAGCACGACCGGGGTGAGCGCCCCGAGCAGTGCCGCCCCGGCCCAGCCGCCCGGCCAGTCGATTCCGGCGCCGGGCAGCGCGGCCCCGGTCCGGGCGATCTGCGCGATCCACTCCGCGGGCCAGCTCGCGCACCAGGCGAGCGCCTTCGCCAGCGGTATCGCCGGCAGGGCGGTGGCCAGCGCCAGGAAGCCCAGCACGGTGGCCGGTGCGAGCGCGAACTCGGCGAGGAGGTTGCACGGCACCGCCACCAGGCTCACCCGCGCCGACAGGACGACGACCACCGGCGCGCACACCGCCTGCGCGGCACCCGCGGCGGCCAGCGCCTCCGCGAGCCGTGGCGGCACTCCGCGCCGTCGCAGTCCGGTGCTCCAGCGCGGGGCGAGCGTGAGCAGGGCGCCGGTGGCCAGCACGGAGAGCAGGAAGCCGTAGGTGCGGGCCAGCCACGGGTCGTAGAGCACCAGCAGCAGGACGGCCGTCGCCAGCGCCGGGATCAGCGATCTGCGGCGGCCGGTGGCGAGCGCGAGCAGGGCGACGGACCCGCAGGCCGCGGCCCGCAGCACACTCGGATCCGGCCGGCACACGACGACGAACCCGAGCGAGATCACCCCGCCGAGCAGCGCGGTCGTCCGCAGCGGGATGCCGAGGCGCGCGGCCAGACCACGGCGCTCGGCATACTGCGCCAGGCCCGGCGGGCCGAGGAGCAGGGCGAGGAGGATGGTGAAGTTGGCACCGGAGACGGCCAGCGTGTGGGTGAGGTCGGTCTCTCTGAACGCCTCTTCGAGTTCCGGGGTGACGCGTGCGGTGTCGCCGACGACCAGCCCCGGCAGCAGGGCCCGCGCGTCCGTCGACAGCCCGTCGGTCGCCGTCCTCAGTCCGGCCCGCAGCCGCCCCGCCAGCCGTTGTGGCCCCGTCGGCTCCCCCACCGTCTCCGGTCCGTCCCGGCCCTTGACCCGCAGCACGGCCGCGAACCGGTCACCGCCCGCCGTCGCGGGCGCGAGCCGGGCCTCGATCCGCAGCCGGGTGGACGGCAGCAGTCCGAGCCACGGTGAACGTTTCCCGGCAGGGCGTGCGCGTCCCTCCGGCGTACCGTCCCCGGCCGGACGCGCGTCGACCATCATCAGCACCGGGGCCCGGGTCGCCACCGCCGATCCGACCCCGGCCTGCCCTGCCCGCTCCACCCGCCGCACGTCGGCCTCGATGAGCACCGTCGTCGGGGCCGGTCGGCCGGTGCCGGTCCTGGGCCGGGTCAGGCGGGGGTCGGAGGTGATCTCGACCTCGGCCGTCACGGCGGCGTACTCCCGCGCCAGCTCCGGTACCGGGCCCCGCCGCAGATCCGCGCCGTGCAGCCCCGCCGAGCAGGCGGCAGCGGCGACGCAGAGCAGTACCGCGACTCCGGAGACGCGTACGTGTCCCTGCCCCGTACGTCCCTGCCCCCTACGTCCCCGTCCCGCAGGTCCCGGTCCCGCTCTGCGGTTTCGCAGGGCGAGGAGGACGGTGGCCAGTGCCAGGGACGCGATCACGGTGCCCAGCACCCGGTCGGGCGGGGCGTGCAGCATCACCGCCGCCGTGATCCAGGCCGCCAGCGCGGGCGGTACGAGCCGCAGGTCGGCCGGTCCCTCCTGGCGCGGGTGGGAGGCGCCGAGCCGCTTCCCGGAGGAGGCGTGCACGGGCAGCCGGGTGGCGGGTTCCGTGAGGGCGGGTTCTGTGAGGGCGGGTTCCGTGAGGGCGGGCCTCGTCCTCCGGCTGCTCATGGCCGCACGAGGTTCCGCAGGTCCGCGAAGCGGCGGTCGCCGATGCCGTTCACTTCCCGTAGTTCGTCCACCGAGCGGAAACCGCCGTTCCGGGTGCGGTGCTCGATGATGTGCCGGGCCAGCACGGGGCCGACGCCGGGGAGGGTCTCGAGCTGCTCCGACGTGGCGGTGTTGAGGGACACCGGTGCCGTGGGTCCGGCTCCCGCCGTTCCGGCCGGACCGCCCGGCACGGGCCCCGGCCCTGCCGCCGGTGCCGGGCCGCCGACGATCACCTGCTCGCCGTCCACGAGGAAGCGGGCCCGGTTGAGGCCGTCGGTCTTGGTCCCGGGGCGTACTCCGCCCGCCGCCCGCAACGCGTCCGCGACCCGTGAGCCGGCCGGGAGGCGGTGGACGCCCGGGTCACGCACCTTGCCGCCGACGTCGACCACGATCTCGGGGACCGCCGTCCCCGCAGGATCCGTGCCGGCGGGTTCGCCGGCTCCGGCCGGGGCGGTCGGCCGGTTCTCGTCGTGGGGCACGGCCGCCCCCACCACCTCCGGTGCCCGCACCGGCTGGGTCCGTCCGCCCCAGAAGTGCTGTACGGCGAACCCCACCACCACCATGAGCAGCACCGACAGCGCGATCACGCTCCGCCGTTCCAGCCCGCACCGCGTCCGCACCCACAGCGGCAGCCGCTCCCGCAGGGCGAGCACCGTCCGGCCGGCCGGCCGCCACTCCCCCGCAGCCGACGGGTCCGGATCCGCCACCAGGTCCGGGTCCACCCTGCTGGAAGCCGCCGGGTGCGGGAACGCCTCCCGCGTCCGCACGTCCGCCGGGTCCGGGCCCGCGCCTCTCACGGCCCAGCGCGGCACGACCCTGGCGCCCCTGATGTCCTGGACGCCCCCGCCCCGCTCCCCGAACAGCGCCTCCGCCCGGCGCCGAAGCTCTTCCGCCGAGGCGTCACGGTCCCGGTGCCGGTGCTCGTGCCGCACCCGTCCGGCGCCGGAGCGGGATCCCGTCCCGGCGGCGGACGGCCTGCGGTGGCGGGCGCGGCCGTCGGAGGCGGGTGCACGGCCCGGCCCGCTGGTCGCGGTCGCCGTGTGTGAACGTGATCGAAGTGCCATGCCGGGAATGATCGGGCAGATCGCCGCATCCGCGATGATCTTGCTTGATTCCGGTGGACTACCGGCCGGTTGTGGACAACTCCGTCACCCTGACACGCCGCCCCGGCAGCAGCCCCTCACCGGGTCGAGACCACGACCCCCAGCAGGCCGGGTCCCGTGTGCGCGCCGATCACCGCGCCGACCTCGCTGACGTGCAGGTCGGCCAGGCCGGGCAGCCGCGTGCGCAGCCGGTCCGCGAGGGCCGACGCGCGGTCCGGTGCGGCGAGGTGGTGGACGGCGACGTCGACCTCGGCGGCGCCCGCCCGCTCGGCCGCGATCTCCTCCAGGCGGGCGATGGCCCTCGACGCCGTGCGCACCTTCTCCAGGGGTTCGATACGGCCGCCCGCCAGCTGGAGCAGCGGCTTCACGGCGAGCGCCGAGCCCAGCAGGGCCTGCGCGGCCCCGATGCGTCCGCCGCGGCGCAGATAGTCCAGGGTGTCGACGTAGAAGTACGCGGAGGTGCCCGCCGCCCGCTTCTCCGCGGCCGTGACCGCGTCGTCCGCGGTGCCGCCCGCCTCCGCGGTCCGTGCGGCGGCGAGGGCGCAGAATCCGAGCGCCATGGTGATCATGCCGGTGTCCACCACCCGCACCGGCACCGGCGCCTCACGCGCCGCGACGACCGCCGCGTCGTAGGTGCCGGAGAGTTCGGCGGAGAGGTGGAGGGAGACGATGCCGGTGGCGCCGGACTCGGCGGCCTTGCGGTAGGTCTCGGCGAAGACCTCGGGGCCGGGCCGGGACGTCGTCACCGGACGCCGTTTCTGCAGCGCCTCGGCGAGGGAGCGGGTGGAGATCTCGGTGCCCTCTTCCAGCGCGCGGTCCCCCAGGACCACGGTCAGGGGAACCGCGGTGATGCCGTGCCGCTCCATCGTCCGGGCCGGAAGGTAGGCCGTTGAATCGGTGATGATGGCGACATGGCGGGACATGGGCTGGAGGTTACCTGGCGTACGGCCTCCTCGGCAGCCCGGACCGGCGTGCCGGGCGGGACCGTGTCCGGATCACGGCGACCGGAACGACCGGATCAAGTGGTGCTCTCCGGACGGGGCTTCTTCTGCCAGGGGTAGGTGAGGCGCGGTCCGGGCGGGGTGATGGCGGGGCGGGCCGGTCCGGCTGCCGGGGCGTCCTCGGCCGTTGCCGCGGGCCGGGGCGGGGACGCGGCGGAGGCGGACGCCGGGGCGGACTGCTGCTCGGTGGTCGTCCAGTGCCGCAGGGCTCCGGTCTCCATGTCGATCTGGCTGCTCAGGGAGTCGAGGTCGTCGTCCGCGAAGTGGCGGGCGCGGTCGCGGGCCGCCCAGCGCAGGGAGTCCGCCGACCGCGTGATGCGGTGGGTACGCTCGCGCAGTTCGGGCAGCCGCCTGCCGAGGCTGCCGCGGTCCGGCTCGGACTCCAGGCGCCTGAGTTCGCCCTCCAGTTCGTGCCCGTGCGCGCTGAGCCGCTCGAAGAGGGTGAGGGACTCCTTGAGGGACTGGTCCTCGGTGGCGCCGGCCTCCAGCGCGTCCTGGGTGGCCCGCATGGACGTACGCAGGGTGAGCCGGAGTTGGGCGATCTCGCCGGCCGGGCCGGACTGGGCGAAGGACTTGACCTTCAGGGTGTGGTCCTCGACCGTGCGGCGGGCCTGGGTGATGTACCGGTCCGCACTGCGCTTGGCGGCTCCGACGGCCTTCACGGTGGCATACGCGCCGAGCACGACGAAGAGCACGAAGAGCAGGGCCAACACTGCGATCACTGCTTCCACGAGACTCCTCCTCCGGGCCCTTGGGCCTGCCGCCGCACACACCGCGCCGCTCTTCAAAGGTAAACGCAACGGGCAGGTCCGGAGTTCCGGAAGAACCCCGAACCTGCCCGTAGGGGAGTACCCCGAGCCCACCGTTCCACAACCCCGCAGCCGGCAGTCCGGCCGACCCGTAGCAGGCCGGCCCGCAGCTCTACGGCGTCACAGCATCACAGCGTCACGCCGGAACGATGTTCACCAGCTTCGGTGCCCGCACGATCACCTTGCGGATCCCGGCCCCGCCCAGCGCCGCGACGACCCTCTCGTCGGCCAGCGCCACCTTCTCCAGCTCCTCCTCGGAGATCGACGGCGACACCTCCAGGCGGGCCTTGACCTTGCCCTTGACCTGGACCACGCAGGTGACGGCCTCGTCGACCACGTACGCCGGGTCGGCGACCGGGAAGTCCCGGTGGACGACCGAGTCGGTGTGGCCCAGCGCGCGCCACAGCTCCTCCGCGATGTGCGGGGCCAGCGGCGCCACCAGCAGCACCAGGGACTCGGCGACCGGACGCGGCACCGCACCCCCCTGCTTGGTCAGGTGGTTGTTCAGCTCGGTGACCTTGGCGATGGCGGTGTTGAAGCGCATGCCCTCCAGGTCCTGGCGCACCCCGTCGATCGCCTTGTGCAGGGCGCGCAGGCTCTCCTCACCGGGCTCGGTGTCGACGACGGTGACCTCGCCGGTGTTCTCGTCGACGATGTTGCGCCACAGCCGCTGCAGCAGTCGGAACTGACCGACCACCGCACGGGTGTCCCACGGCCGCGACACGTCCAGCGGGCCCATCGCCATCTCGTACAGGCGCAGGGTGTCGGCCCCGTACTCGGCGCAGATCTCGTCCGGAGTGACCGCGTTCTTCAGGGACTTGCCCATCTTGCCCAGCAGCCGGGAGACCTTCTCGCCCTGGTAGTAGTAGGCGCCCTCGTGCTCCTCCACCTCGGCGGCCGGTACCGCGATGCCGCGGCTGTCGCGGTAGACGTAGGCCTGGATCATGCCCTGGTTGTACAGCTTGTGGAACGGCTCCGCCGACGAGACGTGGCCCAGGTCGTGCAGCACCTTGGACCAGAAACGCGCGTACAGCAGGTGCAGGACGGCGTGCTCGGCACCGCCGACGTACAGGTCGACACCGCCGTGCGGCATGCCCTCGCGCGGGCCCATCCAGTACTGCTCGATCTCCGGGTCGACCAGCTTCTCGCTGTTGTGCGGGTCCAGGTAGCGCAGCTCGTACCAGCAGGAACCGGCCCAGTTGGGCATGGTGTTGGTCTCGCGCCGGTACCGGCGCGGACCGCGGCCGTCGCCCAGGTCCAGGGTGACGTGGACCCAGTCCTCGTTGCGCGACAGCGGCGTCTCGGGCCGGCTGTCGGCGTCGTCGGGGTCGAAGGTGCGCGGGGAGTAGTCCTCGACCTCGGGCAGTTCCAGCGGCAGCATCGACTCGGGCAGCGCGTGGGCGGTGCCGTCCTCGTCGTAGACGATCGGGAAGGGCTCGCCCCAGTAGCGCTGGCGGCTGAACAGCCAGTCACGCAGCCGGAAGTTGACGGTGCCCTCGCCGATGCCCCGGCGCTCCAGCCACTCGGTGATGCGCGCCTTGGCCTCGACGACGCCCAGACCGTCCAGGCTCACCTCGTCGTTGGACGAGTTGATGATCTTCGCGTCGTACGACGCGAAGGCGTCCTCCCAGGTGGCGGTGTCCGTGCCGCGACCGTCCGTCGGCTCGACGATGCAGTGGATCGGCAGTTCGAAGGCGCGCGCGAACTCGAAGTCGCGCTGGTCACCGGCGGGGACGGCCATGATCGCGCCGGTGCCGTAGCCCATCAGGACGTAGTCGGCGATGAAGACGGGCACCTGCTCGCCGTTGACCGGGTTGGTCGCGTAGGAGCCGGTGAAGACGCCGGTCTTGTCCTTGGCCTCGGCCTGCCGCTCCACGTCGGACTTGGAGGCGGCCTGCGCGCGGTAGGCGGCGACGGCCTCGGCCGGGGTGGCGTGGCCGCCGGTCCAGACGTCGTGGGTGCCCTCGGGCCAGGTGGCCGGGGTGAACTTCTCGACCAGCGGGTGCTCGGGGGCCAGCACCATGTAGGTGGCGCCGAACAGGGTGTCGGGTCGGGTGGTGAAGACGGTGATGTTCTCGCCGTCGATGGGGAAGTCGACGCGGGCGCCCTCGGAGCGGCCGATCCAGTTACGCTGCTGCAGTTTGATGGCCTCGGGCCAGTCCAGGGCGTCCAGGTCCGCCAGCAGCCGCTCGGCGTAGGCGGTGATGCGCATGTTCCACTGGCGCAGCTTCGCCTTGAAGACCGGGAAGTTGCCGCGCTCGGAGCGGCCCTCGGCGGTGACCTCCTCGTTGGCCAGTACGGTGCCCAGGCCGGGGCACCAGTTGACCGGCGCGTCGGAGGCGTAGGCCAGCCGGAACCCGCCCAGGACGTCGGCGCGCTCGGCCTCGCTCAGTTCGCTCCACGCGCGCGCGTGGCCCGGTACGGGGCGCTCACCGGACTCGAACTCGGCGATCAGCTCGGTGATCGGGCGGGCCCGGTCGGCCTTGTCGTCGTACCAGGAGTTGAAGATCTGCAGGAAGATCCACTGGGTCCACTTGTAGTACTCCGGGTCGATCGTGGCGAACGACCGGCGCCGGTCGTGGCCCAGGCCCAGCCGGCGCAGCTGGGCCTTCATGTTCTCGATGTTGGCCTCGGTGGACACCCGCGGGTGCGTGCCGGTCTGCACGGCGTACTGCTCGGCGGGCAGCCCGAAGGCGTCGAAGCCCAGGGTGTGCAGGACGTTGTGGCCGGTCATGCGCTGGAACCGGGCGGAGACGTCGGTGGCGATGTAGCCCAGGGGGTGGCCTACGTGCAGTCCCGCACCGGAGGGGTAGGGGAACATGTCCATGATGAACTTCTTGGGCCGGGCGACCAGCTCCGGGTCGTCCGCCAGGTCACCGCTCGGGTTGGGCGCGTCGTAGGTGCCCTCGGCGTCCCAGAAGTCCTGCCAGCGTGCCTCGATCTCGGCCGCCAGAGCGGCCGTGTAGCGGTGCGGCGCGGCCTCCGCCGACACAGGGGCGGTGGCCGCGGGGTTCGTCTCGCTCATGATCCTCAAAGCTCCATCGATCGTCTGCGCCTTCGGCTGCGGCATTTCAGGCCTTCAGGCCCTTGGGCTTCCGGGCCCTCAGGCCTCCGGAAATGAAAAATCCCCTCGCACAGGAGGGGACGCCGCGCCGATTCCGACCACCTGGTACGACCGTGGTCGGGACTGATCAGCGCGGCTCGCTAAGCAGAAGGCGTACGGCACGCATGGCGTCAGGGTACCGCAGGCCCGCGGCGCGCCGCGACGCGCCTTTCGGGCCCACGGGGCCGCCGAGGACCGGTGACGGACCCGCAGCGAGGCCCTCCACCCCACCGACATTCCTGAATTTCGGTCAAAGATTACTTCGCGTACCGCCCCCTATGGGGCATCCTTCCGGCCTGATCGTCCTTTGATAACAGCGCAATAACTCAAACCTGTACTCCCCGGTACGCAGGAGGTTTAGAGTGCGGCCCGGGACCGCTTCTCCCGAACGTTCGGAGTTCCCCCATGAACCTTCGTCCAGACAGCAGCCCACCGCCCATTCAGGGCCGGTCGGCTGCCGGTCGGTCGTACCCGCTCGCCGTCGTGCTTTCCGTCGTGATGTGGGGAGGTAGGGCGTGAGGCCGGACGACAGCACGGCGGACGACTGGTTCCTCGAGTTCCTCAACTTCGGCGCGGGCGTCCTGTCCCTCGTCTGCCTGAGCTGCTCGGTGATCTGGGGACTCGTCGCCCAGGACCGGGTACTGCTCGGCCCGCGCGAGCGCATCCTGTCGCAGGCCGTGCACCGCACCACGGCGGTCGGGTCGGTCGTCTTCCTGCTGGTGCACATAGTCATCAAGCTGGTCCTGGACCACACCACCTGGATCGCCGCGGTCCTGCCCTTCGGGCTGGCCCTCACGGACGACGAGGCGGTCGCCGGCCGGAGCTTCCTGATCGGCCTGGGCACGCTGGCCGGCATGCTGATGATCTTCGTGGCCATCACCGGCGTCCTGCGCAACCGCTTCGCCTCACCCGCCCCCGTCGCGGCACGCTGGCGCGCCATGCACATGCTGGCCTACCCGGCCTGGTGCGCCGCGCTGGTGCACGGGCTCTACGCGGGTCGAGCGGCCAAGCCGATCTTCCTGATCCTGTACGGCCTGTCCGTGCTCGGCGTCATGGCCGTCCTGGTGCTGCGCGTCTCCCCGGCCTCGGTCAAGCGCAAGGTCGCCGACGGGGTCACCGGCCTGCTCGGCATCACCGACCAGTCGGGCCGCAGCTCCCTGGAGGAGAGCCGCTCCCGGTCGGCCGAGGCGTCGTCCTCCGGGCTCCCCGGCTACCAGGACGGCGGCAGACGGGCCTCCCGGTCCCGTTCCGAGCGCCCCGAGCCGGCCCGGCCGCGCTACGAGACCGCCGAACGCGTCACCCCGGCCCCGGAGCCCGCGAACGGTTTCGCGGCCGCCTACCGCGCGGTCTCGCCCCCGTCCGCCCCGGCCCAGCCGCAGCAGCCCCTCTACGCCGACCAGACCGCCCGCATGGAGCTGCCCCTGGACATGCAGCCCACGCAGGCCGTCCCGCGCGTGGACGGCCCCTCCAGCACCTCGGGCACCTGGCCCGTCCCCTCCCCGCCACCGGTCGGCGAGGCCCCGCCGTCGGCCTACGACCCGCTCCAGGACACCGGATACGGCATCCCGATCTACGACAATTCGACCGCACCGGGCTACGGCGCGAGTGATGTGCGCGACACCGGTGAGTCGAACCCCCTCTACGGCACGTACAACCCGAGTGACACGTACAACAGCGGTCCCGCCACTGATCCATCTCCCGGTGCGTCGTACGACTTCGACGCACCGGGATCGGGCGAACCTTGGAACACGCCTTCCGGAGGCTTCAAGTGAACGAGGCTCTGCCCGACGTACCCGAAGTCCGCGTCGTCGGACTTCCCCAGCTCACGTCGGGCTTCGACCTTGTCGACCGGCTCGATCTCCCCATGCACCTCAAGGTGCACGGGCCGCTCGAACCCCTGGGCGGCGAACAGCTCGCCCAGCTGGCTGAACGCATCAACCTCAGGGGCCGCGGCGGCGCGGGCTTCCCCTTCCACAAGAAGCTGCGCTCGGTCGCCGAAACGGCGATCAAGCGCGGCGTCCGGCCGGTCGTCGTCGTCAACGGCAGCGAGGACGAACCGGCCTGCCGCAAGGACACGGTGCTGATCAACCGTGCCCCGCACCTCATCCTGGACGGCGCGCTGCTGTGCGCCGAGGCCATGGGTGCCCGCACGCTCGTGGTGGGGGTCACCCGGGAGTCCACCCAGCGCTCCATGGAGGCCGCGCTGGCCGAACGCGGCCTCAACAACGGGCGCCGGTCCGCGCTGCGCGCCCGCGTGCAGCGCAACCCGGTGCGGATGGTCACGGGCGCCGCGGCCTCGCTGATCCGCTCCATCGACGGCGGTCCGGCGATCCCTCCGGGCCGCAAGACCAGCGCCTCGAAGAACGGCGTCGGCGGCGCGCCCACCCTGCTGTCCAACGCCGAGACGTTCGCCCAGCTCGCCATCGCCGCCCGCATCGGCCCGGAGCGCTACGGCAACACCGGCCTGTACGACGAGCCCGGCACCGTCATGCTCACGGTGTCCGGGGCGGTCACCCGCCCCATGGTGGTCGAGGTCCCGACGGGCGTACCGCTGCGCTACGTCCTGCAGCTCGCCGGTGCGCCACCGGTGCCGCAGGGTGTGCTGACCGGCGGCTACCACGGCAAGTGGATCGACGCGGCGACCGTCAACGAGGCGATCGTCTCCCGCAACTCCCTGGACGCGGTGGGCGGCGCCCTCGGCGCGGGGGCGATCCTGCCGATCAGTCAGAACACCTGCCCGCTGGGCGAGTCACTGATGGTGGCGAAGTGGCTGGCCGAGGAGAGCGCCAACCAGTGCGGCCCGTGCTACCTGGGCCTGCCGGCCGCCGCGCGCGGCCTGGAGGACATCCTCAACGGCGGCGGACCGGCCGCCCTGGAGGCGGTCAAGCAGGTCGCCAAGAACGTGAAGCGGCGCGGCGCGTGTTCGCATCCGGACGGCTCCGCGATGTTCCTGGAGTCGACCATCAAGGCGTTCCCCGACGACCTCGCCGCCCATCTCATGGGCAATGGCTGCGGACGGCCCGTGGAGGGCGTCCTGCCGCTCTTCGAGGGCGGGCAGACCCCTACGGGCATCCCGGGCGGCGGCGGCGAGGAGAACGGACCCAGCCGCCAGAAGATCTTCGTCGACTGGACGCTGTGCCGGGGCCACGGACTGTGCGCGGACCTCCTCCCGGAGGTCTTCAAGCTCGGCGCGGACGGCTTCCCGACGGTCGCGCAGGCCCAGGTGCCGCGCCGCGCCGAGGACAAGGCGCTGCGCGCGGTGCGCCGCTGCCCGGCACTGGCCCTGCGCATCGAGGAGGGGGCGTCGTCCAAGGCGCCCTCCCGCAACCTGCCGGTCCTCTCCCAGGGGCGCGGCCGGCGCGCACTGGGCCGCTGACACAGATCCGTGCGGGGCACCCCTCGGGGTTGTCCCGCACGGTCCCCGTCCCCGAGCCGCCGCACACCGCCCCCACGGACCACCGGCCCCACAACGCACAGAGGGCGGACCATCCCTTCGGATGGTCCGCCCTCTACTGCTGTGGAGCTAAGGAGAATTGAACTCCTGACCTCCTGCATGCCATGCAGGCGCTCTACCAACTGAGCTATAGCCCCAGGTCCTGCTCCCGCCCGGTTTCCCCGGCGGCGACGCCAACTTTACACGGTCATCGGGGCCCAACACCAAATCGGTTCCGTTGCGCCCGGTTCCGTCCGCATTGTCACGCGGTCACGAACGAATAGAAGCGTTTGAGCGTGCAGTGCTCCTCCAGGAGCCGGCCGTAGATCGGTTCGCCCTCGAGTTCGCGGTACGTCTCGATCGGGTCGCCCTTTATGATCAGCGCCCGCGCGCACTCCTCGCACCAGTACTGGTAGTCGGGATTGACCGGTTCCATGTCCCGGACGATCGGCGTCCCGCTGCCGCACCAGTCACACCTTCGCCTGTGCGCACCCATCACTCAGCTCCAGCTGTGGCCGCAGGCCGTACACACGTAGGAGACACCGCCGTTGTCACCGAGGGCGTCCAGGCTTCCGAGGACGCCGAGGCCGTCAAGGATCCGGGCGACGTGCGCGGAGCCGCGGGACGGGCAGCGGTGACGGGTCGAGGTCCGTCGTGTCGACACCCCGCCGAGGAGGTGGTCGACCTCCCCGAGGATGCTCGCAGGCATCACAACTCCCTCCCGTCGGGCCGCGCCCCCTTCCGGCCGTTTGATTCTGCCACGGCGGGGCCGGTGCGGTCAGCGACGCCCGGGTACCGTTCAAGACACGGATCGGCGCCTCATGGATGTATACGCCCGTCGGCCCCGGACCGCTCAACCAGGAACAACGAAAAAACCCGCCCTCGTACGGAGGACGGGATCTTCGTCGGGTGAAGTACTGGATCTCTCGATCCGGCACCCCATCTGTGGAGCTAAGGAGAATTGAACTCCTGACCTCCTGCATGCCATGCAGGCGCTCTACCAACTGAGCTATAGCCCCGGGTGTTCTTCCCGCTCGGCGGGCGAACAAGAAGAACTTTAGCCTGCGACCTGCCGGAAAGCGAAATCCGGCGCCCGGCCGATCGTCCGTCGGCCGTCCGTCAGTCGTCGGCCGTCCGTCGTCCGGTCGGTCGTCCGTCAGTCGTCGTCGCCGAGCACCGGCTCCGGCAGGGTGCCGGCGTTGTGCTCCAGCAGCCGCCAGCCGCGGGCTCCCTCGCCGAGGACCGACCAGCAGCAGTTGGTGAGCCCGCCGAGGCCCTCCCAGTTGCGCGGGTCCAGCCCGAGCAGCCGGCCGATGGTGGTGCGGATCGTGCCGCCGTGGCTGACCACCACGAGCGTGCCGTCGTCCGGGAGCTTCTCGGTGTGCCGGAGCACCACCGGAGCGGCGCGGTCGGCGACCTCGGTCTCCAGTTCGCCGCCGCCCCTGCGCACCGGCTCGCCGCGCTTCCAGGCGGTGTACTCGTCGCCGTACCTGGCGATGATCTCGTCGTGCGTCAGGCCCTGCCAGACGCCCGCGTAGGTCTCCCGCAGGGCCTCGTCGTACACCGGCTCCAGACCGGTGAGCGCGGTGAGTTCCGCGGCGGTGCGCGCGGCCCGCTTCAGGTCGGAGGCGATGATCGCGTCCGGTGCGAGGCTCGCGAGGAGGCGCGCGGCCCGGCGGGCCTGGGCGACACCGGTCTCGGTGAGCTCCACGTCGGTGCTGCCCTGGAAGCGGCGCTCCACGTTCCAGGAGGTCTGGCCGTGGCGCCACAGGATGATGCGGCGGCCCCGGCGGCCGGACCCGGACACCTCACCGGAGGCACTCACCTCCACTCACCACCCGGCTCCGCGGCCTGTGCGGCGGCCTCCGCGGCCTCCAGCTGCCGGGCGTGCTCCTTGGCCTTGCCGCGGGTCGCCACGGCGTCCGCGGGCAGCTCCAGCTCGGGGCAGTCCTTCCACAGCCTCTCCAGGGCGTAGAAGACCCGCTCCTCGCTGTGCTGGACGTGGACGACGATGTCGACGTAGTCGAGCAGGACCCAGCGGGCCTCGCGGTCGCCCTCGCGGCGGACCGGCTTGGCGCCGAGCTCCTTGCTGAGCCGCTCCTCGATCTCGTCGACGATCGACTTGACCTGGCGGTCGTTGGGCGCGGAGGCCAGCAGGAAGGCGTCGGTGATGGACAGCACGTCACTGACGTCGTAGGCGACGATGTCGTGCGCGAGCTTGTCGGCGGCCGCCTGGGCGGCGGCGGTGACGAGCTCGATGGAACGGTCGGTTGCGGTCACTACAAGGCTTTCGCTCGGAGGTCGGTTGCCTCCAAGGGTCTCACGGACCGCCGGGCACGCCCCACGCGTTTCGGGGCACGCCCGGCCGGTGGGGCCGCCGGCGGCGGCCCCACCCGGTCAGCTGCCGGGCTCGTAGTCCTGGCCGAGGAGCACCGAGACCCTGGCGTTCCCGGAGACCTCGCCCTTGCTGACGGAGGAGGCGGGCAGTCCCAGGGTCTTGGCGACCTCCCCGGCGTTCTCCTTGTCGGCGGCGTCGGCGTAGACGACCTCGGAGGTCGCCTCCGCGGTGGCCGTGCCGGCCTTCAGGAAGGTGAAGCCGCCGTTGAGGAGCACCACGCGTGCCTTCTCGGCGTTGTCTTCCACACCGGTGGCGTCGCGCACCGAGACGCTGACCGCGGCGTCCTTGTCGGGGCTCTTCACCGTGCCGCCGAGCACCTCCTTGACCACGCTGTCGCTCGTCTCGGCGGTGAGCGTGCCGTCCTCCTGCACGGGCAGCAGCGCGGTTTCGTGGTCGCCGCCCTTGGCGAGGTCGGCCAGCCGGGCGAGGAAGGAGCCGAGGTCCTTGTCGGTCAGGGGCGGCTCGATGATCTGCCCCAGGGTCTGGACGGTGGTCGTCGCGGCGTCCGCGTCGGAGGTCATCTTCCGCAGCACCCCCTGCATGACCTGCCCGAACCGCGCCAACTGGGCGTCCTGCGCCTCGCCGGAGCCGCGGTGGGTGGCGTAGGCGACGGCCATCTTGCCGGAGAGGGTCTGGCTCTTCCCCTTCTTGACGAGGGGCGCCTCGCCCTTCTTCTTGGCGCCCGGGTCCGGCACGTCGGCGTCGGTGTCGATGTCGATGTTGCCGACCAGGTCGACGAGGTTCTGCAGATAGGGCGTGTCCAGCCGCCAGGTGCCCTCGATGTCGGTGCCGAGGACCGTGTCGAGCGCGGTCCGGGTCCCGCCGGAGCCGTCGTCCTCGACCGACTTGGCGAGCGTGGTGGTGGTGCCGTCCTCGGCGGCGAGGGCCAGGGAGTTGGGCAGCAGGACGGTGGTGCCCTGCTGGGTGGTGGTGTTGTCGACGAGCAGCGCGGTGGCGGTGTCGCCGCCCTTGGTGTCGTGCAGGTGGACGACGAGGACGTCCCGTTTCTGGGCGCCCGCGGCCGTCGTGGTGCCGGTGTCGGCGTCGGAGCCGGTGCCGGGCAGTTTCCCGGCGTACCAGAGGTAGCCGACGCCGCCGGTCGCGACCAGCGCGAGGACCACGACGAGGGCGACGATCCGGCTGCGTGCGCGGCGCTTGGCCTCCTCGCGGCGCTCGGTGCGGTTCTCGGTGAACTTCAGCCAGTCGATGACGTCCTCGGAGTCACCGTCCGGTTCCTCGACGAAGGCGAACTGCTCGGTGCGGTAGTCCTGTTCGGGTGCCTCGGAGTCGGCGGGGAGGTCGGCGGGGCCGGTCTGGCCGTCGGTGCGGCCGTCGGTCCGACCGGTCTCGTCGTCGGCAGGGCCGGGCTGGTGCGGGATGTACGCGGTCTGCTCGGCGGTCCGGGGCTGTCGGCCGGTGCCGCCGTACGCGGTCTGCCCGGAGGAGTCCCCGTAGGGGTCGTACGACGGTGCCGTCCCGCCGCTCTGCGGGGTGCCGTAGGGGTCGTACGCGTCGTAGGTGCCGGGAGTGCCGGGGGCGGGGGTGTCCTGGGCCCCGTAGGGGTCGTACGGCGGCTGGGGCTGCTGCGGGCCGCCCGTGGCGTACGGGTCGTAGCCGTAGCCCTGCTGCCCCTGGCCGTCCCCGTACTGGCCCTGGTGCTGCTGGTACTGGTTCTGGTTCTGGTCCTGGTTCCCCTGCTGCCCGTACGGGTCGTACGGCTGCCGCGGGGCCTGCTGGGCCTGGTCATGGCGGTAGACGGGCTGTCCGTACTCGTCGTAGCCGACGAGCCCGTACGGGTCGTCCCCGCCGTCGCCGTGTCCCGCCTCGTATCGGTCGTTCACCGGTGCCCCTCTCGGCTCACTCGCCGCGGTACAGCTCGCGCTTGGCGATGTAGCGCACGACCCCGTCCGGCACCAGGTACCAGACGGGATCCCCCTTGCCGACTCTCACCCGGCAGTCCGTCGAGGAAATGGCCAGAGCGGGGACCTCGACGAGGGACACGCCCCCCTCGGGCAGACCCGCGTCGGTCAGATGGTGGCCGGGCCTGGTGACGCCGATGAAGTGTGCCAGGGAGAACAGTTCCTCGCTGTCCCGCCAGGTGAGGATCTGGGCGAGGGCGTCGGCGCCGGTGATGAAGAACAGATCCGTGTCGGGATTGAGCGCGCGCAGGTCGCGCAGGGTGTCCACGGTGTAGGTGGGCCCGCCGCGGTCGATGTCGATACGGCTCACCGAGAACTGCGGGTTCTCGACGGTCGCGACGACCGTCATCAGATAGCGGTCCTCCGCCGCGGAGACCACCCGGTGGCTCTTCTGCCACGGCTGCCCGGTGGGGACGAAGACCACCTCGTCGAGGTGGAACCGCGCGGCGACCTCGCTGGCCGCCACCAGGTGCCCGTGGTGGATCGGGTCGAAGGTGCCACCCATGACACCGAGCCGGCGCTTGCCCGGCTGCACTCTGCCACCGCCCGTGCCGCCGCCCCGGCGCGGCGCCGGACGGTGCTCGGCGCCGCTCGCCGGTCGCGCGGCCGTGCCTTCGGCCCCGGACCCGGTCGTGACCTCGGTGGTCGCCTCGGTCGACTCCCCGCCCGCGTCCATCGCCGGACCGACAGGCATGTCCTGCTCTTCCATGCGTGCAGACCCTACCGGCCCAACATGGCGGCCCCGACGGCCAGGTGTGTCCTCCGGCCGGCCCCGGACGGCCCGGGGCCGGTCCGGTGGCTCATGCCGGGGGGGTTCAGCGGTCGCGGTTGAAGCGGGTGGTGATCCACAGCAGGACCAGCAGGGCGGCCAGGACACAGCCGCCGACGAAGTAGGGGTTGAGGCTCTCGTGGTTGCCACTGTTCGCTCCGCCCTCGGCGGCGAGGGTGACCAACTGGGCAGCGGCGCTGGGGAAGCTCATCTTCGGCA
The DNA here is from genome assembly GCF_029760955.1 of Streptomyces cathayae. GTDB lineage: Bacteria > Actinomycetota > Actinomycetes > Streptomycetales > Streptomycetaceae > Streptomyces > Streptomyces cathayae. Next base: position 5,360,192 of record NZ_CP121682.1, on the reverse strand, counting down.
GTACCTATCGCGTGTGGGCGGGATAAAGACTTCGGCTCATCGTAAGCGGGCACCTTCTCGACGATCACCCCGACTCCGCCGTTGCGGGCCCGGCTGCCTTCCCCGCCGCTCCCCGGCCGGGCGCCGGGGCCTCCACGGCGGACATCCCGCCGGGCACCCCGGCAGGCAACCATCCCGCTGCCCGGGCCGTCCTTGTCGGGGAGCCGCACGGCTCGCATCCGGTCTGCCGGTCCACGCCGTCTCCGCCTAGGCTGGGCTTCGCCCCGGGGCGGGCAGCGGGTGCGGCAGGGACCGCACGGAGGACCGGCAAGGGACCGCCAAGGGGACCTCGAAGGTCACACAGACGCACATGGGGGACACATGTCCGACGGCCATCAGCACAACGGGCACGAGAACGTGCCGAGCAGGAAGCGCAGGCGCTTCCCCGGAATCTCCTCGCGTGCGTACGAACACCCCGCCGACCGCTCCGCCCTGGTGGCGCTGCGCAAGCTGACCGGTTTCGACACGGTCTTCAAGGCACTGAGCGGCCTGCTGCCCGAGCGCAGCCTGCGGCTGCTCTTCCTGTCCGACTCGGTGCGCGTCTCGGACCGGCAGTTCGCGCATCTCAACGTCATGCTGCGGGACGCCTGCTACATCCTGGACCTGGAGAAGGTCCCGCCGATGTACGTGAACCAGGACCCGACGCCGAACGCGATGTGCATCGGTCTGGACGAGCCGATCATCGTGGTCACCACGGGACTGGTCGAGCTGCTCGACGAGGAGGAGATGCGGGCCGTCGTCGGGCACGAGGTCGGGCACGCGCTGTCCGGGCACTCGGTCTACCGGACCGTCCTGCTGTTCCTGACGTCCCTCGCGGTGCGGGTGGCCTGGATTCCGCTGGGCAGTGTCGCGATCATGGCGATCGTGACGGCGCTGCGCGAGTGGTTCCGCAAGTCGGAGCTGTCCGCGGACCGTGCGGGGCTGCTGGTCGGCCAGGACCTCCAGGCCTCGATGCGCGGCCTGATGAAGATCGCCGGTGGCAACCATCTGCACGAGATGAACGTCGACGCGTTCCTGGAGCAGGCCGAGGAGTACGACGCCGGGGGCGATCTGCGCGACTCCGTGCTGAAGATCCTCAACGTGCTGCCCCGCTCCCACCCGTTCACCACCGTGCGGGCGGCCGAGCTGAAGAAGTGGGCGGAGTCCCGCGACTACCAGCGGCTCATGGACGGCCACTACCCGCGCCGCGACGAGGACAAGGACGCCTCGGTGCGGGACTCCTGGCGCGAGTCGGCGAGCAGCTACGCCGGTGACGTGAAGAACTCCAAGGATCCGCTGATGAAGCTGGTCAGCGACATCGCGGGCGGCGCCGGTGATCTGGGCGGCCGGGTCCGCCGCGGCTTCGGCGGCTTCACGTCGTCGGGGTCATCAGGGGCATCAGGGTCGAAGCCCTCGCCGGACTCCGGCCCGGACTCCGGTTCCGGGGACGACCGCCCGCCGCGCGACGGCACCTGAGGCACGCCTGAGGCACAGGAGCCACGGCGGGGGCGGCCACACGGCCACCGGGGGCGCGGTCGTCACAACCTGGGCTGTGCCCCCGCCGCCAGCGAGCCGCACAGGGCCGCGGTGCCGCCCGCGGCGTAGGGGTCGGTGCCGGCGGGGCCGCCCTGCTCGGCCGTGGCGCCCGCCAGCAGGGGGCGCAGCCGGCCCGCCGAGTCCTCCGCGCAGGACAGCGGGCCGGCCTGGACGTACGAGACGGCGAGCTGCGCCTGGTGCAGGCGCAGGTCCTCGCGGTCGAAGCGGAAGTGCAGCTCGCGCCGGACCGTGAACAGCGACGCCTCCGCGCCCTTCTCCGCACCGGTCGGCCGCAGCGCGTACACGGAGGTGTGGTCCGCGGTGACCTCGAGGGTGGAGGGGTCGGCCTCGGCTGCCTGCAGGGTGCCCTGGACGCGGATCCTGTGGTCGGCCAGCTCCGCGCGGGAGGGGTCGAAGCGGACGAGCCATCCGGTGGGCGCGTGCCGCCCGTCGGCGGCCGGCCGGGTGAGGCTCTGGTCGAACTGCTCCTGCTGGTCGGCGTCGAGCAGGACGCGTACCGAGCGGGTCTCCCCGCCGGTGAGCACCGCGGGATCGAGCGCGGACCGGACCACGTAGTCCTTCGCGGTGAGCAGCGCGGCCACGACCTGCCCGTCCGAGAAGTGCGCGGTGTGCCGGGACGCCGGGAGCGGCACTCCCTCGGCACCGACGCGGAACTGTGCCGCCGGACTCCTGGCGTACAGCTGTTCGACGCTGGTGGTGCCGGGCACCCTGCCCTCGGGCTCGAGCGGGAGCACGGTCATGCGCAGGGGTTCGACCGCCTCCCCGGCGGTGGCCGCCCGGTAGGGGTGCTGTACGCCCATGTAGATCGCGGTGCCGAAGGCCAGGGCGATCAGCACCACGAGCACCAGCACCTGCCGGGACAGGCCCCGGCGGCGCCGCGGACGGCGGCGTACCGCGGGAGCGTGGTCGGTGATGCGCTCCTCGGCGGAGAACTCCTGGAGGCGGGCAGCACGGACGAAGGACTCGTCGAAGACGACGGACCGGTACTCGTCCTCGCCGCCCGAGGGGGCACCCTCAGGAGTCCCTCCAGGGGGGTCCGCTGGCCCTGCCATATCTTCAGAGTAGGTCGCGGGGAGCTCCCGTAAACGCCCTGCCGCACGACAAGTTGTGACAGGTTCCCACCAGGTCCGGCCCCGCTGTCAGGGGCCGGGCGGGATCACCGGGACGGTCGGCCGGGAGAAGTCGGCGGAGGCGGACGGCGTCACGCCGCCGCCCTGCTCCGGGCCGGTCGAGGCGGGCGTCGGGGCCGGGTCCTGACGCGGGGAGGAGGCCCCCCGGTAGACGGCCGAGAAGGCGAGCGCGACCATCCCGATGCCCATCACGAGGGCGAGCACCCAGGCGACCGGGCGGTGCCAGCGGACCTGCCTGCCGTACGGCCCCGGGGAGCCGTACCCGTCCTCCAGCACCTCGGGATCGTCGGAGTCGTCGTCCACGTCGTCGAAGGCGCCACCGCGGCGGCGGCCGTATCCGCCGTACCCGTCACGCCCGCCGTACCCGTCGCCGTATCCGTCCTCGTACCGCTCGCTCTTCGGGCGGGTACGGCGGGCCTCGGCCTCGGACGCCTCGGCTCTGGCCCGGGCGGCCGCCAGGAGGCGTTCGACGGCGGTCGGCTCGTGGACCACGGCCGCACCGATGAACGCCTCGTCGAAGACCACGGAGTCGAACGCGTCGTCCGACACTCCGCGGTCGTGGTCGTCGTCGGGCTCCCCGCCGTCAGGGAACGGCATGCCCCCCACGTCCTCCGGCACATCTCCAGAGTAGACCTGAGGGGTCATTTTGGGCAGACGGTACGGAAATTCATCCGCCTGCCCGAGCGGCCGTGGTTCAGCGGCGGACGTGTCCGTCGCCGGTCACGATGTACTTGGTGCTGGTCAGCTCCGGCAGGCCCATCGGCCCCCGGGCGTGCAGCTTCTGCGTGGAGATGCCGATCTCCGCACCGAAGCCGAACTGCCCCCCGTCGGTGAACCGGGTGGAGGCGTTGACGGCGACGGTGGTGGAATCCACCAACTGGGTGAACCGCCGGGCGGCCTGCTGCGAGGTGGTGACGATGGCCTCGGTGTGGCCGGAGGTCCACAGCCGGATGTGCTCCACAGCCCGGTCCAGGGAGTCGACGACCGCCACGGCGATGTCGTGGGAGAGGTACTCGGTCTCCCAGTCCTCCGTGGTGGCCTCCACCACGGTCGCCTTGGAATCCTCGGCGTACGCCATCACCCGCTCGTCGGCGTGCACGGTGACCCCGGCGTCGGCCAGGGCGTCCAGGGCGCGCGGCAGGAACGCGGGGGCGATGTCCTGGTGGACCAGGAGGGTCTCGGCGGCGTTGCAGACGCCGACCCGCTGGGCCTTGGAGTTGACCAGGATCTCCACGGCGGTGTCGATGTCGGCGCGGGCGTCGACGTAGACGTGGCAGTTGCCGGTGCCGGTCTCGATGACCGGGACGATCGACTCCTGGACGATCGTGTTGATCAGGGAGGCGCCGCCACGCGGGATGAGCACGTCGACCAGGCCGCGGGCGCGCATCAGCTCGCGCACGCTCTCCCGGCTCTCGCCGGGCACCAGCTGCACGGCGTCGGCGGGCAGCCCGGCGCCGTGCACCGCGTCGCGCAGCACCCGCACCAGCGCGGTGTTCGACCGGTACGCGGAGGACGAGCCGCGCAGCAGGACCGCGTTGCCGGACTTCAGGCACAGGGCGGCGGCGTCGACCGTGACGTTGGGGCGGCCCTCGTAGACGATCCCGACGACGCCGAGCGGCACCCGGACCTGCCGCAGGTCGATGCCGTTGGGCAGGGTGGAGCCGCGGACGACCTCGCCGACCGGGTCGGGCAGCGCGGCCACGTCCCGTACGTCGGAGGCGATCGCGCGCACCCGCTCCGGGGTGAGGGTGAGCCGGTCGATCATGCCCTCGCCGATGCCCGCCTCGCGCGCCCTGGCCACGTCCTGGGCGTTGGCCTCGACGATCTCGCTCGCCCGGACCTCCAGCGCGTCCGCGATGGCGAGCAGTGCGTCGTCCTTGGCGGCACGCGGCAGCGGAGCGAGGGTGGCGGCGGCGCCCTTGGCCCGGTAGGCGGCCTGGTTGACCGGGGACATCGAGTCATAAGGCGAAAGCGTGGTCATGGGGGGAAGGATAGTGCGGCCGGAGGGAACCGGGGGCGGGGCAGCCGCCCCCTTCGCGCCTGAACCGGCGGCGCTCTCGCGGACGCGGTGACGCGCCGTAGGGGTTGCTCGATCGACGGTTGCGGTGCGTGGTCGCCATCAGTGGGTGCGGTGCGTGATCCGGTTCAGAACGGGTGCACGCCCACCGGGGTCGCCGGGGCCGGGCCGTGGCCCGCGGCGATGCGCTGGTGGTAGGTGGCCCGGTCGATGACCTCCAGGCCGACGATCTCCCAGGGCGGCAGGCCCGCGGTCTGCCGGTGCTCGCCCCACAGCCGCAGCGCCACGGCGGCCGCGTCGTGCAGGTCCCGGGCCTCCTCCCAGTAGCGGATCTCCGCGTGGTCGTCGGCGTACCGGCTGGTCAGCAGGAAGGGGTGGTCGTGGGCGAGCTGCTCCAGGGCGCGGCGGACCTCGGCGACCGGGGCCCGGCTGCCGGAGACGCTGAGGGTGACGTGCCACAGGCGGGGCAGGTCCCGGTGCTCGCCGCCCTGGAACCGGTCCCCGGCCGCGACGCTGGTCAGGGCGCGCTCCTCACCGGCCGTCCGGGAGCCGGCACCACCGCGGGACGCCGTCGTCCCAGGGCGTCCTCGTCTCACGACGGCCTCCTTCACGCACAGGCCGGCTCTCGGGCCGGGCGGATGTGTCCCTGGAGGAAAGTTGAGCAGGCCGCCGGGCGTCATGGGGCGGTTTTGCGGAACGTCCACCGCGCGGGGCGGACGATCCGGGACATTACGGGTGCAGGACCACCAGATCGTCCCTGTGTACGACCTCGCGCTCGTACCCGGGTCCGAGATCGCGGGCGAGATCGTGGGTGGAACGGCCGATCAGCCGGGGGATCTCCTTGGCGTCGAAGTTGACCAGGCCGCGGGCCACCGGCCGCCCCGCGCGGTCCCGCAGCTCGACCGGGTCGCCCGCGCTGAACTCGCCCTCGACGCCCGCGATGCCGGCCGGCAGCAGCGACTTGCGGCGCTCCACGACCGCGCGCACCGCGCCGTCGTCGAGGGTGAGCGCGCCCTGCGGGGTGGACGCGTGCTGGAGCCAGAGCAGCCGGTCGGCGGAGCGCCGGCCGGTGGGGTGGAAGTACGTTCCGGTGTCCGCGCCGGCGAGGGCGTCGCCCGCGTGGACGGCGCTGGTCAGCACGACCGGGACGCCCGCGGCGGCGGCGATCCGGGCGGCCTCCACCTTGGTGACCATGCCGCCGGTGCCGACACCGGCCTTCCCCGCGCTGCCGATGTCCACGTGGGCGAGGTCCTGGGGGCCCCGCACCTCGGCGATCCGCGAGGTGCCGGGCCGCGCGGGGTCGCCGTCGTACACGCCGTCCACGTCGGACAGCAGGACGAGCAGATCGGCGTGGACCAGGTGGGCGACGAGGGCGGCGAGGCGGTCGTTGTCGCCGAAGCGGATCTCGTCGGTGGCGACGGTGTCGTTCTCGTTGACGACCGGGAAGGCGCCCATCGCGAACAGCTTGTCGAGGGTGCGGGAGGCGTTGCGGTGGTGGGCGCGGCGGCTCATGTCGTCGGAGGTCAGCAGCACCTGGCCGACGCGGACGCCGTAGCGGGCGAAGGAGGCCGTGTAGCGGGCCACCAGCAGGCCCTGGCCGACGCTGGCCGCGGCCTGCTGGCGGGCCAGGTCCCTGGGACGGCGGGTCAGGCCCAGCGGGGCGAGGCCGGCGGCGATGGCACCGGAGGAGACGAGGACCAGTTCGCGCTCCCCGCCGGAGCGCACCTTGGCGAGCACGTCGACGAGTGCGTCGACCCGGTCGGCGTCCAGGCCTCCCGCCGCGGTGGTCAGCGAGGAGGATCCGATCTTGACGACGATCCTGCGGGCCTCGCCCACGGCCTGCCTTGCCCGTGCCACTTTCGCCGCCCGTCCCCTTCACATCGGATTCGCGTCGACCACCGGTTCACATCGATCGATCGCTCACCAGGAATCTACGGGAAGGGAACGGGGCGGCGCGCCACCGTTTCACGCTGTGAACCGCACCGCGGGTCGTGTCCGGGCTCCTCGGCCGGCGGGGGAGGACCCACCGGCCGGCGATGCTCGAGCCGGTGCGGAGCAGATCACCACGGCCGGTGCCCGCTCAGGGAAACGACATCCGGGTCCCCTGCGATTCGGGAAGTCGGGAAGTCGGGGAGTCACGACAACACATCGCAGCAGAAAGGGAGCCCGAGCCGAAAACCGCCGCCCCTGACCGACCAGCCGGACCTGACACCGATCGGCGACGGAGGATGACCTCACGTCAAGGCCGCACACGTGTACATCGATTCCACGCGGCCCGCCCGTGTTCACTCATCGCCCACGGTCCGAGCGGTCGGCCGGGATATCGTCCCCGGCCGGACCGAAATGAGATCAGCGCGCAGGTCACCCCGGCCTATTGGAAGGGTACGCCCGCATTTCCCCCGACCGACGGGAGCGGCAACGGGACATAACAGTTCACGGCCGGAACGGCAGGCGGACACGCCCGTGTCGCCCACAGGTCGGTGCACGTTAATCTCCACACGTCCTCGTGTGACGACTTTGGAGTGTCCGCAGTGCACGTACCTCTCCCCCACCGATGGTTCACGGCAGGGCTTCCTCACCGACAGGCCGCGCTGAGGGTCCTCGTCGCCACCACTCTGCTGGCAGCCACCGCGGCGCAGGCCGCCGGAGCCCTGCTCCCGAGCGCCCCGCTGCTGCTCGGCGCGACCGCCGCGTCCCTGGCGGTCGAGGGTGCCCTGTACCGGTGGCAGCCCGGCTTGCTGTCGATGCTCGCCAAGGCGCACGCGGACATCACCGTCCGCCATGTGCTGCGGGACCTGCTGCTGGTGGTGGGCCTGCTGCAACTCGCCGGGCAGGGCGGGGAGCCGCGGTACGCGTGGCTCGTCGTCGGCCTGCTCGCCTTCTACGCGCTGCACTGCGCGATCCAGGCGGTCTCCGTGCTGGTCCGCCGCACCCGCACGCTGCCCGTGGTGACCCGGAACATCGACGCCTCGGCCCTGCGCCTGACCCGCGCCCCGGCCACGCTGCTGCGCCACCCCGGCCGTCGGCTGCTGCTCCTCGGCCTGCCCGCGACGGCCGGCCTGGCCGCGACGGCGGTGACCCGGACCTCCCTGCCCGCGGTGGCCGGGATCGCGTTGTCGCTGGTGCTCGCGGCGGCGGGCCTGGGCGCACTGCTGCTGCGCCTGCTGCCCTCCCGGCGGCCGGCGGGCGAACAGGAGGTAATCGACTGGTTCGACGCCTGGCTGGAGGACTACCGGCCCACGGTCGGCCTGTACTTCTCCGGCGGGGCCTCCTCCGCCTACCAGGCGAACATGTGGCTGGAGACGATGAGCAGGCTCGAGGGTCGACCGGTGATCATCCTGCGTGAGCGGTTCATGGTGGCGAAGATCGCGGCGACCGACATCCCGGTCGTGTGCCTGCCGAAGGTGGCCACCCTGATGCGGCTCGAGCAGTCCTCGCTGCGGGTCCTCATCCACCCGTCGAACTCCGGCAAGACCTCGCAGGTGCTGCGCATCCCCACGATCAAGCACGCCTTCGTCAACCACGGCGAGAGCGACAAGCTGTCGTCCTGCAACCCGTACGCGAAGGCCTACGACGAGGTGTGGGTGGCCGGTCCCGAGGCGCGCGAGCGGTACGCGCGGGCCGAGGTGGGGGTCGAGGACAAGGACGTGGTGGAGATCGGCCGCCCCCAGCTGGACGCCGTGCACCCGTACGCGGGCCCGCCCACCGGTCCGTACACCACGGTGCTGTACGCGCCGACCTGGGAGGGCTGGGACGGCAACCCGGGCAACACCTCGGTGCTCGCGGCCGGGGAGAACCTCGTACGGGCGCTGCTCGCGGACCCGGGCGTACGGCTGCTGTACAAGCCGCACCCGCTGACCGGCTCGGTGGATCCGCGGGCGGGCGCCGCCGACCAGCGCATCCGGGAGCTGATCCGGGCGGCGAACCGGGAGCGGTCCGCGGGCTCCGCCCGGCCCACCCGGTCCGTCGCGGAACTGGACCGGCTCACCGCGGAGCTCGACCGGCTCACGGCGGCCGGGGTCCGTCCGGACGCCGACCAGGTCGAGCGGATGCTGGCGCAGTCCGCCCCGCCCTCGGGCCGGGCCGAAGCGGTGAGCAGGGTCACGGCGGCCTGGGAGGAGGCGTACTGGGCGTCGCTTCCGGAGGGGGAGCACCAGATCGTCATCGACGTACGGCCCGCCCTGTACGCCTGCTTCGACGTCGCCGACCTGCTGATCAGCGATGTGTCGAGCGTCATCAGCGACTTCCTGGCCAGCGGCAAGCCGTACGCGGTGGCGAACACCGGCGGGCTGTCCGAGGAGGCGTTCCGAGCGGAGTTCCCGACGGTGGCCGCGGCGACCGTACTGACCCCGGACGCGGGCGGGGTGCCGGCCCTGCTGGAGTCGGTCCGGCACCCGGAGAAGGACGAACTGGCGGATGCCCGAGCGGAGTTGAAGCTGAGGCTGCTGGGCCCCGACGAGCCGACGGCCCAGGAGCGCTGCAACGCCGCCCTGCACGCCCTGTCCACGACCGCGCTGCACCACAGGACTCGCATGTCCTCCATCCCCCAGGAGGCCCTGCTCCCCTCCCCGCGTCAGAACCCCGACACCGACCCGGGAACCGGAACCGGGGCCGAGGCCGGAGCCGACACCGGAGCCCGGGGCGGTCAGGGGTAGAGGTGTCATGCCGCCGCCGGGGTCTTCGGCTCCGGGGCGGGCCTCCCGGGCGAGGTCAGCAGGTGGCGGGCCCGGCGGGCGGCGCGGCGCAGGACGGTGGCCGTGCCGCCCTCGCGGTAGCCGGGGAAGGCGCGGGCCTCCCGGGGCGAGGCGAGGTAGACGGAGTCGGGGACGCCCGCCGCGCGGTCACGGAAGTGCGGATACACGAGGTAGACGCGTCGGCCCCGCCGCTCCAGCAGAGCCGGCGCCTGCTTCCTCTCCGCTGTGAACTTCACTGCGTCGGTGAGGAGTTCGAGCCGCTGTTCGGCCACCAGGTGCAGTCTCAGCCGTTCCTCGACCTTCAGGTGCCGGGCGACGTCCTCGCTCCAGTGGGCGTCCATCAGGGGCTTCGCCAGTTCCAGCTTGTGCCGCCGCACCCGGTCGCTGTCCTTGAGGAACCGGGGGCCGAACTGCGGGAGCAGGGTGACGGTGAAGGGCCGCAGCATGAGCCGGTCGCGCCGGGGGCCCGCGGGGACGAGGGCGGCGATCAGGTCCGCCAAGCGGCGGGCCGACTCGAAGCGCAGGGTGTGACTCCCGCTCTTGGTCACGTGCCTGCCGTCGTCGCGGCCCACCAGGTAGTAGCAGGTGTGATCGGCGATCACGGAGACGCCGTTCGCCCTGAGGTACGCCTCCATGGTGAACAGCGCGTCCTCGCCGGTGAACAGCGACTCGTCGAACCGTATGCCGTGCCGGACGAGTAACGCGCGGCGGAACAGCTTCTGCGCGCTGAGCGTGTACTTGATGGGGGAGGAGTGGACGTCCGTACGCTCCAGAGTGCGGCCCCACATGGACTTCGGGGCACCCCGGTTGACGCCTTCGACCCGGCCGAGGACCACATCGGTGCCGGCCCGGTCGGCCATGGCCACCATCCGCTGCAGGGCCTCGTGCCCGAGCCGGTCGTCGGCGTCCAGGAAGAAGACTTGACGTCCTCTCCTGCCCGAGGGCAGGAGATTCCGGTCGGTACCGCTTCGCGGTACCACCTCGGGTTCCTGTTTCACAGGCCACTGCCGACCGGCGAGGGTCGGTCTTACACGGCCTCCGCAGGCTTGACTTCCCGCCCGTCCGGCGGTAGGTCCGACAACTCCGTCGTCGGACAAGGCGATCTTAGCCATGCCGCCGCGCCCCTTCGGGCCACTACGGGCAGGATGCCCTACACCTCCACCCTGAAGGGCGGAGCACTGGGCAAGCGTTCGGTAGCGCCCGGTGGCCCGGTCCAGGCCGATGTTGCGCGGGCCGCTGGGACCGCCCGAGTTCGCCTGCCGGATCACGGTGACCGGCATGGGCGCCCGGCCCGCGAACTCCTCCAGGCACTCCCCCGTGCCGTCCGTCGAGCCGTCGTCGACCGCGATGACCTCGATGCGCTCCGGGGCGATGGTCTGCGCCTCCAGCGAGGCGAGGCACTCGACCAGATACGGCATCGCCTCGTACGCCCCGATGACCACGGTGACCTCAGGCTGCGCCACGGCCGCGTTCCCCCCCTTGCTGCGGGACATTCCCCTCGCATCTCCTCATTCGCTACTCGCTAGACGAGTGTTCGAGGAAAGGGGTTGCCTCGAACACCCCCTCAAGTGACCCATGTCACAAGAGAGTCGGGGCGGTCGTAGGCCGACGCGAAAGGCTCGGCCCCCGAGGAGCAACTCCTCGGGGGCCGAGCCTGCGTGTGCCGGACGGGTGTCCGGAGCGGGTCAGCCCGCTCCGGCACCCTCCGTCTCGCCGGTCACCGACGCCGCCCGCGCGGGCAGCGCGTCCGCCGGCTCCACGTCCGGTCCGCCGACCGCGGTCCGGGACTCCTGGCCGAGGTTGCGCGTCTCGGCCTTCCGGGCGAGTCGGCCCACCGCGGCGTTGAACTGGTCGATGGACTTCGGCTCGTCCGGGCCCAGCAGGTAGCGCTTGAGCTCGACCCGCTCCGCGGCCAGCGGATCGCTCTCCGGCTCCCGGACGGCGGCGAGCAGCTCGTCGAGTCCGGCCGCGTCGCGGGAGAGGATCACCGCGGCGCGCACCGCCGTGTTCTGCCGCTTGAACTCCTCCGCCCCCAGCCCGGCGGAGTCGGTCACCGCGTACGGCTTGCCGCTGGCGATGAAGTCGGAGACGACACTGGAGATGTCGGAGACCATCGCGTCGGAGACGTTGAAGCAGTCGTACAGGCGCGGCCGGGGGCCCGTGATGACGCGGTGCTCCCAGTCGGGGAAGGAACTCCAGTACGCGGTGTTCCATTCGGCGCGCAGCCGGGCGGTCTCCTCGTGCCGGGCCACGTCGGCCAGGCCGTCACGGCTGGCCTCGGCCTCGTCGCCGCTACCGGTGCCGACGGCCAGCTCGTCCAGCCGGGCCTCGATGCGCGCCAGCTCGGCCGCGGCCCGCTCCCGGGCCTCCGTGTCCACGGCGTGGCGGGGGTCGGCGGCGCGCTCGGCGTTGACCTCCTCGATCAGCGCGGTGATCCGCTGGTGGGCGGCCTCGGCCTGCGCGCTGCGGGTTCCGGTGAACGGGTGCGGCTTGTAGAGCACCCGGACCGCGGGGTCGGCCGCGAGCAGCCGCCTCACGATGTTCTCACCGGCCAGCAGGAGCGAGGTGTTGCCGGGGTTGTCGTCCCAGCCCTCCCAGGTGGGGGCGTACAGGACCGTCGGAGGGTGCCCGTCGGCGGTTTCGCCGCGGACGCCCTCGATGGGGGCCAGCTGGGGGCGGCCGACCTCGACGATGTCCTCGTCGCGGACGCCGACGTCGGCGATGGCGTAGCGGTCGCGGCCCGCGCGGCCCGCCGTCCACACCTCGTCGTAGACCTTGCTGTACGGGTTCACGCTGGCGATCTTGTCGCTGTCGCCGTGGCCGATGAAGACGTGCTTCATGGTGGGAACGCGCAGCAGGTGGATGTTCTTGCCGACGTTCGCCGCGTACAGCGCGACGCGCACCGTGGACAGGTCCAGGTTCATCAGGTGCACCCCTCCGGGCACGCAGATGACGGGGACCGTGGTGGAGGCCAGGTTATTCAGTATGGCCCGCTCACGTAGTATGATCATCGGACGGGTCTCCAGCTGTTCCATGGTCTCCAGCCACATGTCGACCTGGTAGGCGGAGTCCTTGGAGCCGGAGAAGTACAGCACGGTCTCCGGCCGGTAGTCGCTCAACCAGCCGTCGACCGCTTCCAGCACCTTCTCGGCGTTCGGCGGTATCCGTCGGCCCCGCACGTAGGGCATCAGGGCCAGCACGTACAGGAGGCCCAGGAGCACTGTGCTCCCGATGCCGACGAAGCCGATGGCGGCCGAGTCCAGCGCCACGGCGGCCAGTATGCCGACGATCGCCGCGAGGTCGAGGTGGAGCATCTTCTCGGCGGCGCGGTGCAGCAGTATGCGCGGCGGCGCGTCCGGGATGCGGACGCGGGAGGCCAGGTCGATGTTGCGGGTGGCCACCGGCATGCGCCGGCGGTTGCGGATCAGTGTGGTCAACGCGCCGTGGGGGGCCTGAAGACCGTAGAAGGCGATGAAGCAGGCGATCGCCCCGTAGTAGATCAGGTTGTCCGCGAGCGACAGCCGGGCCAGCAGCAGGACCAGCAGCAACTGCCGGATCAGGAAGCGGATCGACAGGCCCGCCCGCACCTTGCTGAGACGGCTGACCAGATAGCTGCCCTTGTGGTGCAGATAGTGGTCCGCCAGGTACGTCACGGCGGCTGCCGCCGCGAAGGCGGGGACGCTCGGGACGAGCGCGGCCAGCATGAGGCAGGGAAAGGCCAGCATCATGAGGACCGCCGCGGCCAGTTCGGCCGCGCTGCCCACCCGGGCGACGCGAATAGCGGTGGATATCAACGGATAAACCTGCTCTTGTGGGGGTCAGTGCCGGTTTGCGCCTGTAGATAGTGGATAAGTGTGGGTGACGGATTCAGGCCCCCGCGATACACCCACACGCGAACTGCGTGAGCGGGAGAGTCACAGAGGCCTGAATTGACGAATTTTATGTGCCGCCGATTATTACACGCCGTCCTGACGATCCAGGACCGACGCGAGTGCCTGCTCGAATCCGGTGGCACGGGCCGCGCCCGCGGTCGGGTCCTGCTGCCGTACGTCGATGACATGGCCGGTGAGCTCGGAGAGCAGCACGTCCAGGGAGGTGCGGGCGACCGCCTCGGAGGACAGCAGGCTGCCCGCGGGCTCCTGCCCGAAAGCCTTGGTGCGCATCGGCGTGGCGGTGCGCTCCGGGTTGACGCAGTTGACCCGGACACCGTCGCCGGCCCACTCGTCGGACAGGGCCTGGGTGAGGTTCACCATCGCGGCCTTGGTCGAGGAGTAGAGGCTGTACTCGGCGCGTCCGCGGGTGTAGCTGCTGGAGGTGTAGAGCAGCAGCTGTCCCTTCGTCTCGGCGAGGTACTTGTACGCGGACCGGGCGATCTGCACCGGGGCCAGGTAGTTGACCTTCAGCGCCTCCTCGATGGTGGCGTTGTCGGTCTCGGCCAGCTTCCCGATGCGCAGCACGCCGGCCGTGTTGACGACGTAGTCGATGCGGCCGGTCTCCGCGTACGCCTTGGACAGCGCGTCGTCGACCTCCTCCGGGTTCTCGACGTGGGTGCCGGTGGTGGACCGCCCGAGCGGGTACACGGTGGCGCCGTAGGACTCGGCGAGGTCGCAGATGTCCTTGCCGATGCCGTAGGAACCGCCGAAGACCACGAGGGTCCTGCCGGTGAGCAGTTCGCGGTAGGCCTCCTCGCCGATCTGCTCGGGCACCGCCGTGGAGGCGAGCTGGAACAGCTTGTCGGCGATGAAGACGTCGACGGGCTGGGTGACCTTCATGTTGTACTCGTCACCCGCGACGACGTGGATCGGCACGTCGGGCAGGTACTTGAGCACGACGGAGCAGTCGTCCGTGGCCTGGAAGTTGGGATCGCCGGCGGCGACCTCGTAGGCGTGGCGGATCGTGGACAGCTTGAAGGCCTGCGGGGTCTGGCCGCGGCGCAGCCGGGAGCGGTCCGGGATCTCGGTGATGAACTCGCCGTCGTCGCCGTGCGTCCGTGTGACGATGATGGTGTCCGCGGACGGGATGGCCACGTCGACGGCCTGGTAGCGCTCCAGGGCGCTCACGCAGTCGTCGATGACACGCTGTGACAGCAGGGGGCGGACCGCGTCGTGGAAGAGGACGTTGCGGTCCTCCCCCTCGGCCAGGCCCTCACCGAGGGCCGAGATGGCCCGCTCGGTGGTCTCGTTCCGTGTCGAGCCGCCCTCGATGACCCGGGTGACCTTCGTGAAACCGGCCTTGGCCACGATCTTCTCGACGTCGGGCACGTAGCCCGGCGCCATCAGCACGATGATGTCGTCGATCGAGTCGGCGTTCTCGAAAGTGGTCAGGGTGTGCTCGATGACTGCCTTGCCGGCGATCTTCAGCAGTTGCTTGGGGATCGACAGACCCACCCGCTGGCCGGTGCCACCGGCCAGGATCACTGCGGTGGTACGGGGCTTGGCTATGTGCTGTGACACAGGTGACCTACCTCGGGGCATCAGGGAACTGCAAAATGGTCCCACTTGTGGTTACCGCAATGCAAGGTGAGCGACCTCCAGCGCATATGTACGCGCCACCTGTCATTCACCTGTGACCCCCAGGTCGTTGACACTGGTTCCCCGAACGCCCCGGAAATCGTTGTGAGTAACTGCACAGGTCACCGGCCTGTCTCAGTGGGTGTCCTGGGCGGGCACGGCGGCGGTCCGGGGCGCGGCCGGCGGCCGCGCCCCGGACCGGGGACCGCGGAACTTCACCCTCCGGAGGAGGGACCGTGCCCTTTCTTCATACTCGGGAGCACCACAAAGGATGAAGCGCCCGACAACCCGAAATTCGGCTGGTCCGCCCGCTCTTTGCGGAGGAATTCCATATGAAGATCCGGCGGTTTCCCGGTATCGACGGAGCGGGACGGCGGCCGGCGGTCACACCAGGTGGACGCCGGGGCGGCCCGCCTCCACCCGCAGCCGGGCCAGCGTGCGTGGTGCGGCCTGCGGCCGCACCACGGTGTCCACCACCCGCACCCGTGCGTCGATGCCCTCGCGGCGCACGTCGAACAGGTGTTGACTTGCTCCTCGGGCTGAGGCCCGAGGATTCTGGCCTTCCTTCACGTTGCCGTGCCGCTACACGGCACGGTTTTCGTGGGGATTCCATGGCTTCCTGTTTCTTCACACCGCGCCAGAACGGGTTCTGGTCTTACCGGCGCTCCGCAGGCTGTCACCGCCAGTCCGGCGGCCTTGACGTTCTTCGCGGCGTTGTGATCCCGGTCGTGGACCGTGCCGCAGACCGTGCAGGTCCATTCCCGCACGTGCAGGGGCTTGGGCCCGTCCCGGTGGCCGCAGGCCGAGCACACCTGGCTGGTGGGCTCGAACCGGCCGACCTTGACGAAAGTCCGCCCATAACGCCGGGCCTTGTAGGCGAGCATGTGCACGAACTGGGACCATCCCGCGTCGTGCACACTCTTGGCCAGCCGGGTGCGCGCCAGTCCGCTCACCGCCAGGTCCTCCACCGCGACCGTTTGGTTCTCACGGATCAGCTGGGTGGACAGTTGATGGTGGAACTCGCGACGCGCGTCGGCCACCCGCGCATGCGCGCGGGCGACCTTCCGGCGGGCCTTCTCCCGGTTGCTGGAGCCCTTCTGCTTGCGGGACAGCTCCCGCTGGGCCTTCTTGAGTTTCTTCTCCGCGCGGCGCAAAAACCGCGGGGAGTCGATCTTTGTGCCGTCGGACAGCACGGCGAAGTGGACCAGGCCGAGGTCGATGCCCACGGCCCGGTCGCTCGCGGGCATCCGCGACAGGTCGGCGTCCGGGTCGGTGTCGACGACGAAGGAGGCGAAGTACCGCCCGGCCGCGTCCTTGACCACGGTGACGGAGGACGGCACGCACGGCAGGGTCCGGGACCACCTGACCCGTACCTCGCCGATCTTCGGCAGGCTCAGCCGCCCGGCAGGGGTGATCCTCCAGCGGGCGTTCGCGGTGAACCGGATCGCCTGCCGGTGGTCCTTGCGCGACTTGAACCTCGGCGCGCCCAGCCTCGGGCCCTTGCGCTCGCCTGTGAGGGAGGCGAAGAAGTTGCGGTAGGCGGCCTCCACGTCCCGCAGCGCCTGTTGCAGCACCACCGCCGAGACCTCGCCCAGCCAGTGCCGCTCAGGGGTCTTCTTCGCCTCGGTGACCAGCGTCCTGGACAGCACCCCGGCGGTGGGAAACGGCCGGTCGGCCGCCCGGGCCCGCTCCCGGGCCGCGATCGCGTCGTTGTACACCACCCGCGCACACCCGAACGCCCGGGCCAGCGCACCACGCTGACCGGGTGACGGGTCGAGGCGGAAGGCATACCGAAGCTGCATGATCCGGACGCTAGCAGCAGTCACCGACAGTCCGGGGCGGGTCGGCCGAATTCCGGCTCCGCCGGAACGATCCGGCGACGCTCCGCGCCGCAACCACCGGATTCGCTTCACCACCGGCGTGAACGCCGGCGCCCGGCGAATGAGTCCTGGGAGCCGTGCTGCCAGTTCTGGCAGGAGGCGAGCGCGACCCGCAGACTGCCGCCCGTGCTGTGCGCCGGGGGCGCGGTGCGGGTGCGACCGGTGCGCGAGAGCTGCCCTTCGGCGCGGAAGCGGTACCAGTACCGGGTGTCGGGGCGCAGGCCGCGCACGTCGACGTGGACGCTGTGCCCGTGGGCGGGCCTGGCCCAGGCGGTGCCCCGGCGAACGACGGGGCCGGTCGCCGTGATCCGTGTGGAGCGTGCCGCGGGCCCGGCACGCTCCACACGACAGGCGCTGGGGCCCGTCCGGCCTAGAACGGCTTGAAGTCGTCGTACTCCTGCTCGGACTCGTCCCGTTCGGCCTGCCGCTCGCGGCGTCGCTGGGCAGCCGGGCGGGGCGCCTCCAGGCGGTGGTCCTCGCCGCGCCGGCCGAGCATCTCCGCACCGGCGGTCAGCGTCGGCTCCCAGTCGAAGACGACCGCGTTGTCCTCGGGGCCGATGGCGACACCGTCGCCGGACCGGGCACCGGCCTTCACCAGCGCGCCTTCCACACCGACCCGGTTGAGCCGGTCGGCGAGGTAGCCGACGGCCTCGTCGTTGTTGAAGTCGGTCTGGCGGACCCAGCGTTCGGGCTTCTCGCCGCGCACCCGGAACAGCCCGTCGTCCTCGCGGGTGACGGTGAACCCGGAGTCGTCCACGGCCTTGGGCCGGATGACGATGCGGGTCGCCTCCTCCTGCGGCCTGGCGGCCCGTGCCTGGGCCACCGCCTCGGCGAGCGCGAACGACAGTTCCCGCAGCCCGAGGTGGGCGACGGCGGACACCTCGAAGACGCGGTAGCCGCGCGCCTCCAGGTCGGGCCGGACCATCTCGGCGAGGTCCTTGCCGTCCGGTACGTCGGTCTTGTTGAGGACGACGATGCGGGGACGGTCGTCGAGGCCGCCGTACTGCCGCAGCTCCTCCTCGATGATGTCGAGGTCGGAGAGGGGGTCGCGGTCCGACTCCAGCGTCGCGGTGTCCAGCACGTGCACGAGCACGCTGCACCGCTCCACGTGCCGCAGGAACTCGAGCCCCAGGCCCTTGCCCTGGCTGGCGCCCGGGATCAGCCCCGGCACGTCGGCGATGGTGTAGACGGTCGACCCGGCGGTGACCACGCCCAGGTTGGGCACGAGGGTGGTGAACGGGTAGTCGGCGATCTTGGGCTTGGCCGCGGAGAGCACGGAGATCAGCGAGGACTTCCCCGCGCTCGGATAGCCGACCAGCGCCACGTCGGCGACGGTCTTCAGCTCCAGGACGATGTCCCGCAGGTCTCCCGGCACACCGAGCAGCGCGAACCCGGGCGCCTTGCGCCGGGCGGAGGCGAGGGCGGCGTTCCCGAGCCCGCCCCGGCCACCCTGGGCGGCGACGTACGAGGTCCCGTTCCCGACCAGGTCGGCGAGCACGTTGCCCGCCTTGTCGAGGACGACGGTCCCGTCCGGCACCGGCAGGACCAGGTCCTGGCCCTCCTTGCCGCTGCGGTGGCCGCCCTCGCCGGGCTTGCCGTTGGTGGCCTTGCGGTGCGGGGAGTGGTGGTACTCGAGGAGCGTGGTCACGGACTGGTCGACGGTCAGGATGACATCGCCGCCCCGCCCGCCGTTCCCGCCGTCCGGTCCGCCCAGCGGCTTGAACTTCTCACGGTGGACGGAGGCACAGCCGTGGCCTCCGTTACCCGCGGCGACATGCAGTTCGACGCGGTCCACGAAGGTGGTCATGGGGGGTGCCTCCAGAGACAGTGCGGTGTACGTGTGTACGTGTTTCCTGGTCAACACGCGAAAGGCGGACCCACCTTCCCGCCGGGGAAGTGAGGTCCGCCTCGCGAAAGCTTCCGATCAGGCGACCGGAACGATGTTCACGACGTTGCGGCCGCGGCTGGTGCCGAACTGCACCGAACCTGCCTGCAGCGCGAACAGCGTGTCGTCGCCACCACGGCCGACGCCGGCGCCGGGGTGGAAGTGGGTGCCGCGCTGGCGGACGAGGATCTCACCCGCGTTGACGACCTGACCGCCGAAGCGCTTCACGCCGAGCCGCTGGGCATTGGAGTCGCGACCGTTCCGGGTGGACGATGCGCCCTTCTTGTGTGCCATCTCTCCTCAGTCCCTTACTTCGCAGCCGCGGGGATCTCAGTGACCTTGATCGCCGTGTACTGCTGGCGGTGGCCCTGACGACGGCGGTAGCCGGTCTTGTTCTTGTAGCGCAGAATGTCGATCTTCTGGCCCTTGTGGTGGTCCACGATCTCGGCCTGGACCTTGATGCCGGCCAGCACCCACGGGTCGCTGGTCACGGCGTCGCCGTCGACGACGAGCAGGGTCGAGAGCTCGACCGTGTCGCCGACCTTGCCCGTGGAAATCTTGTCAACCTCAACGATGTCACCGACAGCAACCTTGTGCTGGCGGCCACCGCTGCGCACGATGGCGTACACGCGGATCTCACTCTCACTCGAAGAACGGCACCCCGCAGGCCAGCCGCCCGACAGACACACGGGCAACCTCTCCCGAGCCGACCCGCGCCCGGGAGGAAGAGGTTTACGGGGATGTGGCGTCCCGATGGACACGCCGACGGTCAAGGTTACGGGGACGTGCCCCGACCGGTCAAACCGGGCCCTGCCGATCGGTGGACGCCGTGCCGGACGGGGGCGGTCCCGCCCGGTGGTTCAGCCCGTGAGCAGGTGGGCGCGCCCGAACATGGCCGCCGCGACCCGCGCGGTCGGCGTGCCGGAGTCCAGATCCGCACCGGCCTCCCGCAGCACCTCGACCACCTCGTCCGCGCCCTTGAACAGGGCGCCGGCGATGGGTGCCTGGTCCCGGGCGTTGCGCAGGTCGGGGTCGGCGCCGAGCCGGAGCAGAGCCCGCACGGTGTCGGCGTGGCCGTGATAGGCGGCGAGCATCAGCAGGGTGTTGCCGGCCTCGTCGGTCACGTCGACCGGCAGCCCGTGCTCCACGAACCCCGCCAGCTCCTCGGTCGTGCCCGCCCGGGCCAGGTCCATGGCGATGGCCACGACGCGTTCCGTCTGCTCAGGAGTCAGACCGTCCCTGCTCATGTGCATCTCTCCTGATCACGCGGTTGCGCTGGTCGTGTCCGCGCCGGCACCGGGCGGTGACGGCGCACGCCCGGGCGCGGGCCACCGAGTGGCCCGCGCCCGGGCGCGATGCGGCGTGTACCGCGGTTCCCTCGAGCGGTGAGGCTCAGAGGTTGCCGGCGGCCAGGGCCTCGATCGCCTTGCGGACGCCTTCGCCGTAGGCCGGGTCGGCCTGGGTGCAGTTGGCGATGTGCCGCTCGACGGTCTGCTCCGAGGCGCCGTTGATGGCGCGCGCCGTGTTCTCGAAGAGAACCTTCTGCTGCTCGGGGCTCATCAGGCGGAACAGGTTGCGGGGCTGCTCGAAGTAGTTGTCGTCGTCCTCACGGAAGTTGAACCGGTCGGCGACGGCACCCACGGCCTGGCTCGGCTCGCGGTAGGCCGGCTGGTCGGCCCAGCGGCCGTAGGAGTTGGGCTCGATGCCCGGGGTGGACCCCTGGTTGCCGTCGACCCGCATGGCGCCGTCGCGGTGGTAGGTGTTCACCGGGTTCTTCGCGGCGTTGACCGGGATCTGGTGGTGGTTCACACCGAGGCGGTAGCGCTGGGCGTCGCCGTAGGAGAAGAGGCGGCCCTGCAGCATCTTGTCGGGCGAGTAGCTGATGCCCGGAACCACGTTCGCCGGGGTGAAGGCGACCTGCTCGACGTCCGCGAAGTAGTTCGCGGGGTTGCGGTTGAGCTCCCACTCGCCGACCTCGATCAGCGGGTAGTCCTTCTTCGACCAGACCTTGGTGAGGTCGAAGGGGTGGAAGCGGTAGTTGTCCGCGTCGGCCTCCGGCATGATCTGGACGAACAGCTTCCACTTCGGGAAGTCGCCGTTCTCGATCGAGTCGTAGAGGTCGCGCTGGTGGGACTCGCGGTCCTTGCCGACCAGGGCCTCGGCCTCGGCGTCGGTGAGGTTCTTGATGCCCTGCTGGGTGCGGTGGTGGAACTTGACCCAGAACCGCTCGCCCTCGGCGTTGATCAGGCTGTAGGTGTGCGAGCCGAAGCCGTGCATGTGCCGGTACGAGGCGGGGATGCCGCGGTCGGACATGACGATCGTGACCTGGTGCAGGGCCTCGGGGAGGTTGGTCCAGAAGTCCCAGTTGTTCTCGGCGTCGCGCAGGTTGGTGCGCGGGTCGCGCTTCACCGCGCGGTTGAGGTCCGGGAACCTCAGCGGGTCGCGGAAGAAGAAGACCGGGGTGTTGTTCCCGACCAGGTCCCAGTTGCCCTCGTCGGTGTAGAACTTCAGGGCGAAGCCGCGGATGTCGCGCTCGGCGTCGGCCGCGCCGCGCTCACCGGCGACGGTGGAGAACCGGGCGAACAGCTCGGTCTTCTTGCCGACCTCGGAGAAGATCTTCGCGCTCGTGTACTGCGTGATGTCGTGGGTCACCGTGAAGGTGCCGAAGGCGCCCGAGCCCTTGGCGTGCATCCGGCGCTCCGGGATGACCTCGCGGTCGAAGTGCGCGAGCTTCTCCAGGAACCACACGTCCTGCAGGAGCATCGGACCGCGCGGACCGGCCGTCAGGGCGTTCTGGTTGTCGGCAACCGGCGCGCCGGCGGCCGTCGTCAACGGCTTCTGGTTGTTCTCGGTCAAAACTCGCTCCTCGATGTGTGGTTCTTCGCGGGGGGTCAAGGCCTGGTGGTCCTGGAGGGCCCGGCCGTCCGAGCATCCGCGCGAACTGCTCCGCTCCGCAGCCCGCATCAGGACCCACCCTATGTTAGACATGATCTAAGTCAAGGCGACATTCAGAATCATATCTGTTCTTGAGATGGGATCAATCGCTGGTTAGGGTGACGTACATGAGTGATCTCTTGAAGAGACTTCGGGAACGCGGCTGGCGCCTGACCGCGCAGCGACGCGTTGTGGCCGAGGTGCTCGGCGGGGACCACATCCATCTGACCGCCGACGAGGTGCACGCGCGCGCGGTGGAGCGGCTGCCCGAGATCTCCCGGGCGACGGTCTACAACACCCTGGGCGAACTGGTGACGCTGGGTGAACTCGTCGAGTTCTCGACCGACCACCGTGCCACGCGCTACGACCCGAACGCGCACCGCCCCCATCACCACCTGCTCTGCGAGGGCTGCGGCACCATCCGCGACGTGCACCCGACGGGCACCCCTCTCTCCGACCTTCCGGAGTCGGGGCGCTTCG
Organism: Streptomyces cathayae; assembly: GCF_029760955.1. Lineage (GTDB taxonomy): Bacteria > Actinomycetota > Actinomycetes > Streptomycetales > Streptomycetaceae > Streptomyces > Streptomyces cathayae. The sequence goes on along the minus strand of NZ_CP121682.1, from coordinate 5,338,087 downwards.
GATACACGCTCTCCGGCGTCGAACTGACCTACCGCGGAATCTGTCCGGACTGCGCGGCCTGACACCGGAGCGGTCGCCGCGTCGGCCTCGCGTCCTCGGGGACGTACACGGGTTTCCTGGTCGGCACACGGGTCGGCGCGTTTCCTGGTCGGCACGCGAAAGGCGGACCCCACTCCCCGGCGGGGAGTGGGGTCCGCCTCGCGAAAGCTTCCGGTCGAACCGGCCGGTTCAGCCGCCGAGGCTCTCCCGGTAGGCCGCGCACTCCTCGTAGGAGGGCAGCAGGCCCTGCTCCCGGGCCTCGGCCAGGGTGGGCGCCTGCTCGTCCTTCGCGGAGAGCAGCGACGTGAGGTCCCCGGGCCAGTCGATGCCGAGCGCCGGGTCGAGCGGGTGGATGCCGTGCTCGCGCTCGGGTGCGTACCCCTCGGAGCAGAGGTAGATCACGGTGGCGTCCTCGGTGAGCGCCATGAAGCCGTGGCCGAGACCCTCGGAGAGGTAGACCGCGTGGTGGTCCCGGTCGTCCAGGCGGACGCTCTCCCACCGGCCGAAGGTGGGCGAGCCGGTCCGGATGTCCACGATCACGTCGAGGACCGCGCCGCGCACGCACGTGACGTACTTGGCCTGGCCGGGCGGCACGTCGGCGAAGTGGATGCCGCGCAGGGTGCCCCGGCTGGAGACGGACATGTTGGCCTGGGCGAGCGTGAACGGGTGGCCGGCCGCCTCGGTGAAGGCCGGGGCCTTGAACCACTCGTGGAAGCTGCCCCGGCCGTCGGGGAAGATCTTCGGCTCGTGCACCCAGGCACCGGAGAGGGAAAGGGGTCGCATCGAAGGGGTCCTCAGTTCTTCTTCCGCTGGTTGGTCAGTGAGCGCTTGACACGCCCGGCGGCCCGGCGCCACAGGGGGCGGGGCGGGGCGGTCCTCTTCGGCGCGGCCGGTGGGGTGTGCCGGTCGATCACCCGGGCGGTGCCGTCGGCGGCGACCACCACGTCGACCGGGAGCCGGGTCCACTTCGCCTCGCCCCGGCCCGCGGACGGTACGCCGATCCGGACGGCCCAGCGCTTCCCGGTGAGCTTCTCCAGCGGCAGCGTGGCGCTCACGGTACGGCCGTCCACCTCCGCGTCGGCCGGGAACTTGCCCACGTTCTTGCGCTCGAAGCGGAGCCGCACCGGGTCCGCCGTGCCGCTCCCGTCCCCCGCGACGTGCAGCGGCAACGGGAGCCGCACGGTGGAGCCGCCGGCCACGGCCTCGGCCGGGTCCATCAGGGCCACCGCCTCGCGCTCCAGCTTGTTGGTGTGCTGGTCGACGTCGAGGGAGAGGTTGCCCGGCCCGTCGGTCCAGTACGGCAGGACCAGCCGCCTCGGCTCACCGGTGAGCGCGGCCAGCCGTCCGGCCTCCGCGTCCTCGCCGCGTACCGCGCCGAGCCGGGTCTCCTTGCTCCAGCCGCAGCACTTGATGCGCAGGTGCAGGTCCCAGATGCCCTTGTCCAGCGGTTTGCCCGCGGCCGCGGTCTGCGGGTCGAGGGCGGCGCGCGCGGTGATCCGCAGGCGGAAGGAGCCGTCCTCCGCGTCCGGGCGGTGCGGTGCGCACTCGACCGGGAGGTAGTACTGCGTGGCGTTCTCTCGGTGGCGGACCACCAGGTCCACGTCGCTCCTGTCGACCGGGGCGTCCAGGGTGATGCCCTGGCCGGCCAGCGCCTCGAGCGCCTTGTCGGACAGCGGCAGGCCGAGCAGGTCGCGCCCGTCCTCCCGGCGGAAGGTCATCGGCTCGCCGTCGACCTGGTACTCGGAGGTGAACCCGATGGCCAGGACGCCGTCCTCCCAGGCCAGGGAGTCCAGGGTGCCGGTGGGTCTGATCCCGGCCTCCCAGCGGGCGAGGGCGCGGACGTCCTGGTAGTGGTCGGCGGCGACCAGTCCGGCCACCACCCGCTGCAGGGGGGCCACCCTGGCGAACACGCCCGGCCCGAACCGCTCGGTGATCACACCGCGGATCTCGCGGTACAGCTCCTCCGCGTAGTCCTCGGGGAGCCTGAGCAGCCGGTCGCCGCGCAGCCGCTCGACCATCTCGTTGCGCAGCCAGCGGCTGAACAGCCTGTCGCGCAGCGGGCCGGGCTCGGTGAGCTCCTCGACCACGTCGAGGGCCTCCCGGAGGTTCCCGAAGTAGCCGGCCGGGTCGAAGCGCTGGAAGCCGGCGTTCGAGCCGTCGTCGCGGGTGATGTGGTAGTAGCACGGGTAGTCGCCGAGGACGGCGACGCTCTCGGCCCGCAGATAGGCCTCGACGACGAAGACGTGGTCCTCCAGCCGGCGGCGGCCCTCCTTGAAGCGCATGCCGTGCCGGGTGAGGAACTCCCGCCGGAACATCTTGTGCGGGGTGAGGCTGTCGATCAGCGGCGCGTTCTCCACCGTGGCGCGCGGCCGGTTGACCCGGAACAGCTCCTGCGGGACCGGGCGGCCGATGCCCGCCATCTTTCCCACGACCACGTCGGCGTCGTTCGCCCTGCCGTAGTCGTACATCCGCTCCAGGGCCTCGTCGCCGAGCCAGTCGTCGTGGTCGGCGAACATGACGTACTCGCCCCGGGCGGCGTCGATGCCGGTGTTGCGGGGCCTGCCGGACCAGCCGGACGCCTCCTGGTGGATGACGTGGATGTGGGGGTGCTCGGCCGCCAGCCGGTCCAGCCGGGCGGGGGTCTCGTCGGTGGAACCGTCGTCGACGAAGAGGACCTCGAACTCGTCGGGGGTGAGGCTCTGCCGCAGCAGGCCGGTGATGCAGTCCTCCACGTACGTGCCCGGGTTGTAGACCGCGATGACGACGCTGACCTTCACTGTCACGCCGGGTTCTCCTTCTCGTGGGACCGGTGGATCTCCGGGAACGCCTCGGTGAGGGCCGCGCGCCAGTCGCGCGGCGGCTCGATACCGGCGGCGGCGAGGCGCTCGTGGCCGAGCACGCTGTAGGCCGGGCGGGGAGCGGGACGGACGAACGCCTCACTGGTGGTGGGGCGGACCCGGTCCGGGTCGGCGCCGAGCAGGCGGAAGATCTCCCGGGTGAAGCCGTACCAGGTGCTCTCGCCGGAGCCGGTGCCGTGGTAGACGCCCGCCGGGGCGGTGCCGGCCAGGGCTCCGCGCCCCAGTTCGAGCAGCAGGCCGGCCAGGTCGGCGCTCCAGGTGGGCTGGCCGCGCTGGTCGTCCACGACGTCCAGGGTCTCGCGCCGGCCCTCCAGTCCGATCATGGTGCGGACGAAGTTGGGGCCGCCCCTGCCGTACAGCCAGGCGGTGCGGACGACGTAGCCGCTGTCCGGGAGGGTCTTCAGGACGGCCTGTTCGCCGGCGAGCTTGGTGCGGCCGTAGGCGCTGCGCGGGGCGGTGGGGGCGTCCTCGGCGTACGGCGCGGTGGCGTCGCCGGCGAAGACGTAGTCGGTGGAGACGTGGAGCAGGACGGCGCCGGTACGGGCGCAGGCGTCGGCGAGGTGGGCCGGGCCGTCGCCGTTGACCGCGAGCGCCTCGGCCTCGTGGGTCTCGGCGTCGTCCACCGCGGTCCAGGCCGCGCAGTTGACGACCACGGCGGGCCGGTGGCGCTGGAGCGTCCGCCGTACGGCGTCGGCGTCCGTGAGGTCCAGCGCCTTCCGGTCGAGGGCGGTGACTTGCTCACCCGCCGCGGCCAGCCGGGCCGACACGTCCTGGCCGAGCATGCCGCCCGCCCCGGTGACCAGCCAGCCGGCCGGAGCGTCGGACTGTTCCTTCATCGGGTTCTTCCCTCTTCTCGTCCTCTGTGCCGGATGGCTCGGGACGAGGGCGGTCCCCGGCCCGCAGGGGTGACGGTGCGTCAGCTCAGCGCCGCCCGCTCCTTCAGCGGCTCCCACCAGTCGCGGTTGTCCCTGTACCACTGGACGGTTTCGGCCAGGCCCGCACGGAAGTCCTTGCGCGGCTCGTAGCCCAGCTCTTCGCGGATCTTCGTGCAGTCGACGGAGTAGCGGCGGTCGTGGCCCTTGCGGTCCTCGACGTACTCGACGCCGGTCTCCCAGTCGGCGCCGCACGCCTCCAGCAGCAGCCCGGTGAGTTCCCTGTTGGAGAGTTCGGTGCCGCCGCCGATGTTGTAGACCTCGCCCGCGCGGCCCTTGGTGCGGACCAGTTCGATGCCCTGGACGTGGTCGTCGATGTGCAGCCAGTCGCGGACGTTGCCGCCGTCGCCGTACAGCGGGACCTTCCTGCCGTCGAGGAGGTGGGTGACGAAGAGCGGGATGACCTTCTCGGGGAAGTGGTGGTGCCCGTAGTTGTTGGAGCAGCGGGTGACGCGGACGTCCAGGCCGTGGGTGCGGTGGTAGGACAGCGCGATCAGGTCGCTGGAGGCCTTCGCCGAGGAGTAGGGCGAGTTGGGCTGCAGCGGGTGGGTCTCGGGCCAGGAGCCCTCGTCGATCGAGCCGTAGACCTCGTCGGTGGAGATGTGCACGAAGGTCTCGATGCCGGCCCGGTGCGCGGCGTCGACGAGCGTGTGGGTGCCGACCACGTTCGTGCGGACGAACTCCGCGCCGCCGTCGATGGAGCGGTCGACGTGCGACTCGGCGGCGAAGTGCACCACCTGGTCGTGCTCGGCCATCAGCCTGCCGACCGGCTCCGGGTCGCAGATGTCGCCCTGCACGAAGGCGAACCCGGGGTGTGCGCGCACCTCGTCGAGGTTGGCCGGGTTGCCCGCGTACGTCAGTTTGTCCAGGACGGTGATCGCGACATCGCCGGGGCCCCGGGGGCCGAGCAGCGTACGGACGTAGTGCGAACCGATGAAGCCGGCACCGCCGGTCACCAGGATCCGGGTCGGGCGGGCCGGGGAGACGGGGGAGGAAGGGGCCGTCATGAGGAGATCTGCACCTTGCTGTGATCACCGAGCACGAGCCGGTGGGCCTTGGGGTTACGGGGAGCGGGCGTGACCTCGACGTCGCGCCCGATGAGCGAGGTCTCCACCCGGCGCACACCGGTCACGGACGAGCCCCGCAGAACGATGGAGTACTCGATCTCGCTGTCCTCGATCCGGCAGTCCTCGGACACCGAGGTGAAAGGGCCGATGTACGCGTCGCTGACCACCGTACCCGCGCCGATGACCGCGGGCCCGACGATCCGGCTGCCGTGGACGCGCGCGCCCTCCTCGATGCGCACCCGGCCGATGATCTCGCTGGCCTCGTCCACCACGCCCGCGTTGTGCGGCTCCAGGGACTCCAGGACGGACCGGTTGACCTCCAGCATGTCGGTGACGTTGCCGGTGTCCTTCCAGTACCCGGAGATCGTGGTGGAGCGGACGTCCCGCTTCTCGTCGATCAGCCACTGGATGGCGTGCGTGATCTCCAACTCGCCGCGCCAGGAGGGCGCGATGGAGCGGACCGCCTCGTGTACGGCCGGGGTGAACAGGTAGACGCCGACGAGAGCCAGATCGCTCTTCGGCTGCTCCGGCTTCTCCTCCAGACCCACCACCCCGCCGTCGCCGTCGAGTTCGGCGACGCCGAAGGAGGTGGGGTCAAAGACCCTGGTCAGCAGGATCTGCGCGTCGGGCCGCTCCGCCCGGAACTCCTTCACCAGTGCGGTGATGCCGCCGACGATGAAGTTGTCGCCGAGATACATGACGAAGTCGTCGTCACCGAGGAAGTCCTGGGCGATGAGCACGGCGTGCGCCAGCCCCAGGGGCGCCTCCTGGGGAATGTAGGTGACCTCGATCCCGAAGCGGGAGCCGTCTCCCACCGCCTCCTGGATCTCGTCCGCGGTGTCGCCGACGATGATCCCGACCTCGCTGATCCCGGCTTCGGCGATCGCTTCCAGGCCGTAGAAGAGCACCGGCTTGTTGGCCACGGGCACCAGCTGTTTGGCCGAGGTGTGGGTGATGGGGCGGAGACGGGTCCCCGCTCCCCCGGAAAGCACGAGAGCCTTCACTGCTTACGCCCCAATACTCCGCTCACACAGGGAGGAAAAGCCCCATTTGTCAAAAATTAACGTGAATCCTGGGCAACATCATAGACCTGCCCGGGGAACTCGGTTCACCGATTGTTCGTACCGTCAGTTCCTGTGCCACAGGCGGGGGTTGGGGAAAAAGCGATCCGCCCCCGGCGAGACCGGGGGCGGATCGTGTTCCTCGTACGGTCCGACGTCACTCCCCGTCGGTGGTGCTCGACACGGACGGCGGGGACTGCTGTTCGGCCGCCGCCGTCTTCTTCGCCGGCGCCTTCTTCGCCACCGTCTTCTTGGCGGTGGTCTTGGTGGCCGTCGTCTTCTTGGCGGTGGCCTTGGTGGCCGCCGTCTTCTTCGTGGCGGCCTTCTTCGCCGTCGTCTTCTTGACGGTGGCCTTGGCGGCCGCCGTCTTCTTCGTGGCCGCCTTCTTCGCCGTGGCCTTCTTGGCCGCCGCGCGGGCGGTCTTCTTGGCCGGAGCCGCCTCGTCGGCGGCTTCCTCGGCGGGCGCCGTCGCGGTGACGGTCACTACCGCCTCGGCGGCCGGGGCCTCGTCCGCCGGGGCCGTCTCCGCCGCCGGGGCCGACGGGACGACCACGACGGCCGCCTCCTCGGACGCGGTGGACACGGTGGGCTTGCGCACCGCACGGCGGCGCGGGCGGGGCGGTGCGGCGGCCGGCTCGGGCGCCTCGGGCGACGGTTCGGCCGGGGACTCCTCGGCCACCGGCTCCGGCGTCTGCCCGGACGTCGCAGGGGCAGTGTCCGCCGTGGTGGCCGTGCTGCTGTCCGCGATGGTCACCACCGCGGCCTGCGCACCCGCCGGAGAACCGGCCGGCGCGGACACCTTGCGGGTGGCCCGGCGACGCGTACGGCCCTGGGGAGCGGCCTCCTCGGCGGGCACCGCCGCGGCGGGCGCCTCGACGACCGGGTCCTCGGCGGCGGCCGGTACCGCGTGCGCCTCGGCGGCCGGCTCCGGCTGGACCGGGCGTGCGGTCTCCTCGGCGACCGTCGTCTCCTGGGCCGTCGGCACCTCCGCGCCGGACCCGTCGGGCCCGGACACCTCGGCGGCCGCAGCCGGCTCGCGCCGGGGCTGCTCGCGCCGGGGCGCACCCGCCGGAGCCGAGGCCCGACGGCTCACCCGGCGACGGGTGCGTCCGCGCGTGGCCGCGGCCTCCGCCTCGGCGGCACTGCTGTACAGCTCCTCGTCCGGAACGTACTCGGGGGCGGGAAGCGCGACCGGCTCGGCGACCTCGGCGGCGACCTCGGCCGCCGTCTCCGACTCCGCTTCCGCCTCCTCCTCCGTCGTCAAGGCCGCGTCGGCCTCGTGCTCGTGGAAGTGCTCCCCGGCACCGGCCCGCGCCCGCTTCCTGCGCCTGCCGCCGCCACCGGCGGAGGTGGGCTGGTCCAGGTGGACGAGGACACCGCGCCCGTTGCAGTGGACGCAGGTCTCCGAGAACGACTCCAGCAGGCCCTGGCCGACCCGCTTGCGGGTCATCTGCACCAGACCCAGCGAGGTCACCTCGGCGACCTGGTGCTTCGTACGGTCCCGCCCCAGGCACTCGAGGAGGCGCCGCAGCACCAGGTCCCGGTTGGACTCCAGGACCATGTCGATGAAGTCGATGACGATGATGCCGCCGAGGTCGCGCAGCCGCAGCTGGCGCACGATCTCCTCGGCCGCCTCCAGGTTGTTCCTGGTGACCGTCTCCTCGAGGTTGCCGCCCTGACCGGTGAACTTTCCGGTGTTGACGTCGACGACGATCATCGCCTCGGTCCGGTCGATCACCAGCGAACCGCCACTGGGCAGCCAGACCTTGCGGTCGAGCGCCTTGGCGAGCTGCTCGTCGATCCGGTACGTGGCGAAGACGTCGACCTCGCTGGTCCACCTCTGCAGCCGGTCGGCCAGGTCGGGCGCGACGTGCGCGACGTACCCGTGGATGGTCTCCCACGCCTCGTCGCCGCTGACGACGACCTTGGAGAAGTCCTCGTTGAAGATGTCCCGCACGACCCGGACGGTCATGTCCGGCTCGCCGTACAGCAGCGACGGCGCGCTCGAGCTGCCACCGCCCTTGGACTTCTTCTTGATCTCCTCCCACTGCGCCTGCAGCCGCTCGACGTCACGGCGCAGCTCGTCCTCGCTCGCGCCCTCGGCGGCGGTGCGCACGATGACACCCGCGTCCTCGGGGACGACCTTCTTGAGGATGGTCTTCAGCCGGGCCCGCTCGGTGTCGGGCAGCTTGCGGCTGATGCCGGTCATCGAACCCTCGGGGACGTACACGAGGTAGCGGCCCGGGAGGGAGACCTGGCTGGTCAGACGGGCACCCTTGTGCCCGATCGGGTCCTTCGTCACCTGGGCGAGGACCGACTGGCCCGACTTCAGCGCGGCCTCGATCCGACGCGGGCCGTGGGCCATGCCCAGCGCCTCGAAGTTCACCTCACCGGCGTAGAGCACGGCGTTGCGGCCCTTGCCGATGTCGATGAACGCGGCCTCCATCGACGGCAGCACGTTCTGCACCTTGCCGAGGTACACGTTGCCGACGTACGAGGTCGCCTGCTCCTTGTTGACGTAGTGCTCGACGAGCACCCCGTCCTCCAGGACGCCGATCTGCGTACGGTCGCCGTACTGACGGACCACCATGACGCGCTCGACGGCCTCACGGCGGGCCAGGAACTCGGCCTCGGTGATGATCGGGACGCGCCGGCGGCCCTGCTCACGGCCTTCCCGGCGGCGCTGCTTCTTCGCCTCCAGGCGGGTGGAGCCCTTGATGGACTGCACCTCGTCCGACGGCTCGGCGGGCCTGCGCGGTTCGCGGACCTTGACGACGGTGCGCTCGGGGTCGTCGGTGGAGGTCTCGGCCTCACCGCCGCTGTCCCCGGCCCGGCGACGGCGGCGACGGCGGCGCCGGCTGCTGCTGGAGCCGCCCGCGGTGCCCACCTCGTCGTGGTCGTCGTCGGAGAGGCCCTCCGCCGGCTCGTCGGCGTGCTCCGTGTCGTCGGTGGAGCGGTCCTCGGCGTCGTGCTCGGCGTCGTCCCCGGACTCGCCGCCCTCGGCGTCCGTGTCGGCGGACTCGCCGCGCCTGCGACGACGGCCACCGCGACGACGGCGCCGGCGGGAACCGGCCCCTTCGCTCTCGTCGTGGTCGTCGTTCTCGTCGTGGTCGCCGCTCTCGTCGTGCTCGTCGTGCTCGTCGTGCTCGTCGTCGGAGGAGCTCTCCGCCGACTCGTCGGCGTGCCCCGAGACATCGGCGGACCGGTCCTCGGCGGCCTCGACGCGGGCCTCGGCGGCCGGGGCCGCGTCGGTCTCGTCCGCCGCGCCCCGCCGGCGACGACGACGGCGCGAGGCGGTGGGCTGCTCCTCCGGAAGCTCCTCGGTCTCCTCCGGCTGCTCGGGCTCCGGCCTGCCGGCGGCCTCGGCGGCCGCTTCGGCGGCGGCCCGCTCCGGCGTCTGGAACTGGGGCTCGGTGAACACCGGGGCCTGGAAGACGGCGACGGCGGGACGGGCGGGGCGCCTCGACGCCCCGGCCCCGGTTCCGGCCGCGGTGGATCCGGTGGCCGGCCGGGCGGGCTCGGCGAAACCGGCGGCGGCCTTGCGGACCGCACGGCGACGGCGGCGCGGAGCGGCGTCGTCCGCGGTGGGCTCGGCGGGCGTCTCGGAGGTCGCGGTCTGCCCGGTGGGCTCGGTCACGGGAGCCTGCGCCTCCTCGGCGGGGGAGGCGGCGGCCTCGGTGGTCGCGGGCGCGGAGACGCTGCGCGAGGCACGGCGCCGGGTGCGGCGGGGAGCCGCGTCCCCGGCGGTGTCGGTGTCGGTGGTGGCGGTGCTGTCAGTGGCGGTGGTGCCGGCCGTGACAGCCGTGTCGGCCGTACCGGCGGCCGGCGCGGTGCTCGCGGTCGCGGCGCTCTCCGCCGCTTCGGGGGCCTCGGTGACGGTGGTCGTCGGCGAGGTCACACGGCGCGTCGCACGACGGCGCGCACGCGGCGGGGCGGCGTCCCCGGCGGGCTCGGCCGGCGCCAGGTCCACGGCGGGCCCGGCAGCCTGGGCAGCGGGGGTCTCGGCCGTCGGCACGACGGTCTCGGCGGCCTCCGCCGACACCGGTGCCCCGGCGGGCGAGGCCGAGCGGCGCACCACACGGCGACGCCGGGGCGGAGCGGCGGTGTCCGCGGCGGCCGGTGCCTCTTCCCGGGCGGCCGTCGGCTGCGCGGCGGCCTCGGCCTCGGTGCCTTCCTCGGCCGCGAGCTCGTCGCTCTCGTCGAGCGGCTCGGCGGGCTCGGCGGACTCCGGGAACGCGGCGGCCGGTATGGCCGACGTGACCGTCTCCGCCTCCGTGCCGGTGCCCGCCGTGGGCGGACCGGCCGGACGGGACGCGGCACGCCGCCGACGACGCGGCGGCAGGGTGTCGCTGGGGCTGTTCGGTTCGGAGCCCTCTGTGGGCTCGGTCGGTTCGAGCATGCGGGGGTTTCTCCCGTCAGGCTCCCGGGCGCCGCACCCGGTCCGGCGATGCCGGTGACGTCCGCGGCTCGCGCGAAGCGCGGTTGCCGCCGTCCGGGGCGCGGGCGCCGCACGGGAACTCTCTGTGTCCTGTCTCACCGGTTCCGTACACCGAATGCGCACGGCCTGGCGAAAGTCTTGTGGTCGATGCGCTGCCCGACCCAGGTGGCTCCCGAGGTACGAGGGCGGCGCTACGGCGTCCGTCCCTACGCGGGACCTTCCTTACACCGGCGCCGTCGCGGCGGCAGTGGCACCGGCCGGATACGGCTCGGTCGCTGCTGCCTCGCGGTCGGGCGCGAGCGGGTCGGTCACCGTGCCGGTCTCTTCATCGAGCAGCCCCTGCGCCAGCCTGGTCACCGCTGCGGGGACCGGCGGCGCCAGATCGGCCACGGCGCGGAGACCGGACAGGACGTCGTCGGGTCGAACGGCAGGCGTCACGTGCCGAACAACCAGCCGCAGTATCGCACAGGGCCGGCCGGTCGGCCTATCAGCCGAAGGAGGGGGCGTTTCCAGGCTTTCCAGAGCCACGACCGCGGAACGGGTGTCGAACGTACGCATCCCGCTCTTCGTCCGGCGCTGCACCTCGACGACACCGGCCGCGTCGAAGGCGTCCACCGCTCGGCGGGCCTCCTCCCGGTCGACACCGTCCAGCCGCAGCTCCCACACCGAGGCCGTGAGCCGGTCGGCGAGCCCCGGGGTACGGGCCTCGACCGCCTCGATGATGTCGAGCCCGGTGGGCATCGACTCGTCGAGAAGGGCTCTGATCCGCTCCGGATCACGCGCCCGGGTGAGCGCGATCTCCAGATACTCCGCCTCACTGCCCGTGCCGGTGGGTGCGGCATTGGCGTACGACACCTTCGGGTGCGGCGTGAACCCCGCCGAGTACGCCATCGGCACCTCGGCACGGCGCAGCGCGCGCTCGAAGGCACGCTGGAAGTCACGGTGGCTGGTGAACCGGAGGCGGCCGCGCTTGGTGTAGCGCAGTCGAATGCGCTGCACCGCGGGTGCGGGCGGCGGGCCTTCGGGCTGTCGCTTGCCCAGTGTCGTTCAGTCCTTCGTGAGAGCGGTCGTACTGCTACCAAGAGTACGCGTGTCACCGCCGATAGGTTCCCGTCGGTTCTCCACCGGTGCCGGCCGCTGCTCCCCGACGAGCATCCGGCGGAGGTCGGCGCGCGCCTGCCGCAGCGTCGCGCGGGCGGAATCCAGTGACTGCCGTACGGCCCGGCCCACCGCCCGACCCGCCTCGGCGGCGGGCCGCAGCACCGCGTCCCGCACCATGTGCCCCACCGGGGTCAGCACACGCGCGTACATCCACCGTGCGGGCTCCACGACGGTCCACCGCACCAGGGCGCCCAGGAACCGTCCCACCGCGAGCGAGACGTACCCGGCGACCCGCCAGGCGTGCCCGAGCGCGTCGCCGATCTCCCGCGCGACGACGGCGAGCACCCGCCCGGCCGGCGCCAGCACCCAGCGCCACACCGCGAGCAAAGGCAGCACGAACAGGATCCGGGTGATCCAGTACAGCCCCGTGCCGATGCCGGTGACGAGCACGCCCACCAGCCACACCAGTCCCTTCGCGCACCAGGCGACGGCATGCCCGACGGGCGTGAGCACCCACCTGTACAGCCACGCGCCGGGCACGAGGACCAGATACCGCGTGAGCCAGGCGAGGGCGGTGAACACCCCGAGCCCGATCGCGGCGCAGACGGTCGCGATCCCGCGCAGCACCACCGTCACGCCGTGCCCGAAGGGCGTCAGCACGCGCCTGTACAGCCACACCAGCGCGTGCCCGAGCGGCACGAGCACATACCGGTACAGCCACCCGGCGGGCACGACGACCACCAGGTTCCCGAGCCAGGCGAGCGCCTGGCCGAGCGGCACGAGGACGTACCGCCACAGCCCCACCAGCGGCCACACGAACACTGCCCGTCCCACCCACCACAGCGCCCGCCCGAGCGGCCGGAACACGGCACGCTCCAGCCACCGCACGGCGACGACGCCCGCGTCCCACACCATCCGCACCGGCAGGACCACGAGGAACACGAAGATCCGTACCGGCAGCCGGACCGCCACCACCAGACACCCCTCACCCGCCGCCTCCGGCCGCCGCGGCGGAGACGGGCGTGCGGGCGGTGCCGGTCTCCCGGCGTCCTGCTTCTCCAGATCCATGCAGGGAAGGACGCCCCGGCAGGCCGTTCGGATGCACCGGCACCGCCTCACCCGCACGAACGCCTGCACGAGCACCCGCGAATCTACAATGCTGTAGAAATCAGCTCTGGAGTGTCACCGCCGCGCGAACCCGCCGGCCCGTCCGCGCGACGGGCATGGCGCGCGGCACGAAGGAGCAGATACAGCACGATATGAACGACCACCCTGCCCCCACGGGCGCCACCCCCCGGCCCCTCCGCCACACCCTGGCGGAGAGAGCCCGCGCCGTCACCGAAGCCCGCTGGTTCGCCCTCACCGTCTTCACCCTGATCCTCACCAACGCGGCCCTGCTGGGAGCCGAGACCTACAGCGGACTCTCCAGGGACTGGCACCACGGATTACGCCTCGCCGAACACCTCTGCCTCGCCGCCTTCACCGCCGAGATAGCCCTGCGCGCCTGCGCCCACGCGGATCGCCCCCGCGACTTCTTCCGCGACCCCTGGAACCTCTTCGACCTGGCCGTCATCGCCTGCGCGTTCCTGCCCCTCGTCCGCGAGAACACCACCGTCCTGCGGCTGCTGCGCCTGGCCCGCGTCCTGCGCACCGCCCGCTTCCTCCCCCAACTGCGGATCGTCTTCGTCGCGGTGGCCCGCAGCCTGCCGGGCACCGTCAGCTTCCTCCTGGTCGGCGCGCTCCTGCTCTACGTCTACGCCATGGTCGGCTGGGTCTTCTTCAGCGAGGCGGACCCCGGCCAGTTCGGCTCCATCGGCCGCGCCGTCCTCACCCTCTTCCTGCTGATGACCCTGGACGGCCTCGGTGACGCCGTCCACGCAGGCCTGGAGATCTCCCGCTGGAGCATCGTCTACTACGCCTCCTACGTACTGCTCGCCTCGTTCGTCCTGGTCAACGTCCTCATCGGAGTCGTCATCAGCTCCCTGGACGAAGCCCGCGAACTGGAACACGCACACTCCCCCGCCCCCGAAGCGCCCTCGGCCCCCGCCCCGGACCCCGCCGTGGACCTGCGCACCCGCATCGCCGTCGCCAGAAGGGCCCTGGACGACCTGGAAGCCGTCCTCCCGCCCCACCGCCCCGAACCGGCCCCCACCCCCGACACGGCCCGGTCGTAACACCGCACCCGTCACAGGCCGCGAACGCCGGTGGGCCCGCTCCGTGTTCCGGAGCGGGCCCACCGAACAGCTCGGCACGACGGCTCAGGCCGTGTTCTTCACCGTCAGAGGAAGAAGCTTCTTACCCGTCGGTCCGATCTGAATACTGGTGTCCATCTGAGGGCACACCCCGCAGTCGAAGCAGGGGGTCCAGCGGCAGTCCTCGACCTCGGTCTCGTCGAGGGCGTCCTGCCAGTCCTCCCAGAGCCATTCCTTGTCGAGGCCGGAGTCGAGGTGGTCCCAGGGGAGGACCTCCTCGTAGGAGCGTTCGCGGGTGGTGTACCAGTCGAGGTCCACGCCGTACTGCGCCAGGGCCTTGTCGGCGCAGTCCATCCAGCGGTCGTAGGAGAAGTGCTCGCGCCAGCCGTCGAAGCGGCCGCCGTCCTCGTAGACCGCGCGGATGACCGCGCCGATGCGGCGGTCACCGCGGGAGAGGAGTCCCTCGACGATGCCGGGCTTGCCGTCGTGGTAGCGGAAGCCGATGGAGCGGCCGTACTTCTTGTCGCCGCGGATCTTGTCGCGCAGCTTGGTCAGGCGGGCGTCCGTCTCCTCGGCCGACAGCTGCGGTGCCCACTGGAAGGGGGTGTGCGGCTTGGGGACGAAGCCGCCGATGGAGACGGTGCAGCGGATGTCGCCCGAGCCGGAGACCTCGCGGCCCTTCTGGATGACGTTCATCGCCATGTCGGCGATCTGGAGGACGTCGTCGTCGGTCTCGGTGGGCAGGCCGCACATGAAGTAGAGCTTCACCTGGCGCCAGCCGTTGCCGTAGGCCGTGGCGACGGTCCTGATCAGGTCGTCCTCGGAGACCATCTTGTTGATGACCTTGCGCAGGCGCTCCGAGCCGCCCTCGGGGGCGAAGGTGAGGCCGGAGCGGCGGCCGTTGCGGGTCAGTTCGTTGGCCAGGTCGACGTTGAAGGCGTCGACGCGGGTGGAGGGGAGGGAGAGGCCGATCTTGTCCTCTTCGTAGCGGTCGGCGAGGCCCTTGGCGATGTCGCCGATCTCCGAGTGGTCGGCGGAGGAGAGGGAGAGCAGGCCGACCTCTTCGAAGCCGGTGGCGCGAAGTCCCTTTTCCACCATGTCGCCGATGCCGGTGATGGAGCGCTCGCGCACCGGGCGGGTGATCATGCCGGCCTGGCAGAAGCGGCAGCCGCGGGTGCAGCCGCGGAAGATCTCCACCGACATGCGCTCGTGGACCGTCTCGGCGAGCGGGACGAGGGGCTGCTTGGGGTAGGGCCACTCGTCGAGGTCCATGACGGTGTGCTTGGAGACGCGCCACGGGACGCCCGACCTGTTCGGCACGACGCGGGCGATCCGGCCGTCGGGGAGGTACTCGACGTCGTAGAAGGCGGGGACGTAGACGCCGCCGGTCCGGGCCAGGCGGTGGAGGAGTTCCTCGCGGCCTCCGGGGCGGCCCTCCTCCTTCCAGGCGCGGACGATCCGGGTGATCTCCAGGACGGCCTGCTCGCCGTCGCCGATGACGGCGCAGTCGATGAAGTCGGCGATCGGTTCGGGGTTGAAGGCGGCGTGGCCGCCGGCCACGACGATCGGGTCGTCCGGGCCGCGGTCCTTGGCCTCGAGCGGGATGCCGGACAGGTCCAGGGCGGTGAGCATGTTGGTGTAGCCGAGCTCGGTGGAGAAGCTCAGGCCGAACACGTCGAAGGCCTTGACCGGGCGGTGGCTGTCGACCGTGAACTGCGGGACGGCGTGCTCCCGCATCAGTTCCTCCAGGTCCGGCCAGACGCTGTAGGTGCGCTCGGCGAGAACGCCGTCCTGTTCGTTGAGCACCTCGTAGAGGATCATGACGCCCTGGTTGGGCAGTCCGACCTCGTACGCGTCGGGGTACATGAGGGCCCAGCGGACATCGCAGCTGTCCCAAGGCTTGACCGTGGAGTTGAGCTCTCCGCCGACGTACTGGATCGGCTTCTGCACATGCGGGAGCAGCGCTTCGAGCTGCGGGAACACAGACTCGGCGGCCACGGCGGCTTCGGCAGGCATCTCGGGAACCTTTGTGTGCTGGCTGGGGCTCCCCGGCCGGAGGCTGGGGGCGGGTGACCATCCAGCCTAACCGCTTCAGAAGGCGGCGGATTTTCTGATCGGCTTCCAGGTTTCCGGGAGGGCGTTCTCGGTGATCTCCGCGCGCCGTTCCTCGCGTCCGTACAGCACCCCGTACGTGAAGTCGCTCTCCCCGGCCGCGTGGGCGACGGCGGCGAGTTCGCGCAGGGTCTTGCGGGCCATGACGCTGTCCTGGTGGTCGCCGAGCAGGCCCTGGAGGGACTTCATGCTCTTGACCAGGTCCTTGGCGGGAGCGTCGAGTGCCGGGGTGGCGGCCTCGGCGGCGTAGCGGGTGCGTTTGGTCTTCTTGCGGGCGTCGTGCAGGGCGAGGTCCCGTTCGTGGCCAGGCGGGAGGTCCAGGGCCCGGGTGACGAGGCCGGAGAGTGTGTCGAGGTCCTTGCTCACGGCCTTGGCGAGCACCTTGTCCGGGCCGGACGCGGCCTTCTTCCGCAGGGGCGGGTCGGCCAGCAGGGCGTCGAGGGTGTCGAGCAGGGTGAGGTAGCGGCGGGAGTCGAGGACTCCGGTGACCTTGCCGTGGGCTCCGCGGTGGCCGGTCTCGGACCAGGTGGTCAGCCTGTCGCGCACGGGGCCGTGGACGAGGGTGCCGGGCAGGTCGTCCAGGGCCGTGATGAGGCGCTCGGCGAGGACTTCCTGGTCGCGGTCCAGACCGAGCTCTCCGGCCAGCCATTTCAGGTCGACGCCGACGGGGTCGGTGGTCCTGCGGTCGAGGACGCTGCGGAAGGAGCGGAAGGTGCTGCGCAGGCGGCGGGTGGCGACGCGCATGCGGTGCACGGAGTCGGGTACGTCCTGGCGTACGGCGGGATCGAGTTCGACGAGGGCGTCCCGCTGGGCGCGGACGTAGGCGAGGACGTGGTCGCCGGCGGTGACGGGCTCGCCGACCGGCCGGCTGCGGTGCTTGCGCTTCGGCGCCGCGGCCGGGGCGGCCGCGGGTGCGGGGGCGGCCTGGGGGGTGTGCGTGGGGGGTGCCGTCTCGGCGAGGGCCCTGGCGAGTTTGGAGGGCGACGTCGAGGGGCGCAGGCCCGCCTTGCGGAGTCGTTTGTCGACCTTGTCGAGGAAGGCGGGGTCGCCGTCGTCGGCGAGTTCGACCTCGATCTCGGTCCACCGGGCGGTGCCGTCGCCGGTGAGGCGTTCGGCGTGCACGGTGTCGACGCTGATCTCGGCGAGGAGCCGGCCGGTGGTGTCGAGGAGGTGGCGTACGTCGCGGTCGGAGCGCAGCCGGACCACGGGGCCCAGTGCGGCGCCGCGGACGCGGGAGCGGACGAGCCGGGCGAGGTCCTCCGGGAGGGTGTCGGAGAGCGGGGCGCGGATCTCGTCGCGTACCCCGGGGGCGACGGGGAACTTCAGGTGCCAGCCGGCGTCGGAGCCGCCGGTGCGGCGGCGCAGGGTGAGGGAGGCGGCGGTGAGTCGGTGGTCGGCGGTGTCGTAGTAGGTGGCGTCCAGGTGGACGAGGCCCTGGTCGGCGATGGAGGCCACGCCGGGGACGCCGGTCAGGTCGGGGAGTCCGCTGTCGCCGGACTCGTACTTTCGCTCGATTTCGCGTGTGGTGTCCGCCATGAACTGAACCTATCCGCCAGACCTGAATCTAGTCGTGACCGGTGCGGAACGGCGGGGCCGGTCCGCACCGGCCGTACGGCCGGACGCGCTCGCGGACAGTGGGCGTTGCAGTCTGATCGACTGCAGGAGGCCCACGGCCAGCCACACCGCGAACATCGACGAGCCGCCGTAGGACACGAACGGCAGGGGCAGGCCGGTGACCGGCATGATGCCGAGGGTCATGCCGATGTTCTCGAAGGTCTGGAAGGCGAACCAGGCGACGATGCCGGCGGCGACGATGGTGCCGTACAGGTCGGTGGTGTCGCGGGCGATGCGGCAGGCGCGCCACAGGATGACGCCGAGCAGGCCGATGATCAGTGCGCCGCCGATGAAGCCGAGTTCCTCCCCGGCGACGGTGAAGACGAAGTCGGTCTGCTGCTCGGGGACGAACTGGCCGGTGGTCTGCGAGCCTTCGAAGAGGCCGGAGCCGGTGAGGCCGCCGGAGCCGATGGCGATGCGGGCCTGGTTGGTGTTGTAGCCGACGCCGGCGGGGTCGAGTTCGGGGTTGGCGAAGGCGGCGAAGCGGTTGATCTGGTACTCGTCGAGGATTCCGAGCTGCCAGACGGTGACGGCTCCGATGGCTCCGGCGCCGATCAGGCCGAAGATCCACCGGTTGGAGGCGCCGGAGGCGAGCAGGACGCCGAGCACGATGACGACCATGACCATGACCGAGCCGAGGTCGGGCATCAGCATGACGATCAGCATGGGGACGACGGCCAGTCCCAGGGCCTGGAGGACCGTGCGGTGGTCGGGGTAGGGCTTGTCGCCGGCGTCGACCCGGGCCGCGAGCAGCATGGCCATGCCCAGGATGATGGTGAGCTTCACGAACTCCGAGGGCTGGAGCGAGAAGCCGCCGCCGAGCTGGATCCAGGAGTGGGCGCCGTTGATGGTGGAGCCCAGCGGGGTGAGCACCAGCAGGATCAGGAAGACCGAGGCGCCGTAGAGGACCGGTACGGCGGTGCGCAGGGCGCGGTGGCCGAGCCAGAGCATGGCGATCATCAGGGTCAGGCCGATGCCGGTGTTCAGCCAGTGCCGGACCAGGAAGTAGTACGGATCGCCCTGGTTGAGCTCGGTGCGGTTGCGGGTCGCCGAGTAGACCAGGAGGGAGCCGAGCAGCGACAGGGCGATCGCCGACAGCAGTATCGGCCAGTCGAGTCGCCGGGCCGGGGAGTCGCGGGCGAAGAGCTGCGTCCAGCCGGCCCGCTCGGGTCCGTAGCCGGAGACGTGGAAGCTGTTGACTCCGCCGCTCATGGTGCCGTCCTCCGGCCTGCCGTGCGGCGCGCCCGGCCGGCGCTCCGTCGTGCGTCCCGGCGGCGGGTGTCGCGGTCGGCGGGCGGGGGTGTGTTCACGGTCGCGCCCTGGTCCTGGCCGTCGGGGGTGCCGTCGGGGGGCGTCCCGGCCTCCTCGGTCCCGCCGTCCCCGGTCCCGGCCTCCTCGGTGGCCCGCAGGTCCTTGGCCGGGTCCTTGGAGATCTTCGGGGAGGTGATGGTGCCGTCGGTCCTGACCTCGGGCAGCGTCTTCTGCGGGGTGGGCAGCAGTGCCTTCTTCTTGTCGATCTCGCCGTCCGGGGAGACGCCGTACAGCGCGTTGTAGACGTTGCGCACGGCGGGGCCCGAGGCGCCGGAGCCGGTGCCGCCCTGGGAGATCGTCATGACGATCGAGTAGTCCTTGGTGTAGGTCGCGAACCACGAGGTGGTCTGCTTGCCGTGGACCTCGGCGGTACCGGTCTTGGCGTGCATCGGGATCTCGTCCTGCGGCCAGCCGCCGAACCGCCAGGCGGCCGTACCGCGGGTGGCGACTCCCTCGAGGGCCCCGTCCACGGCGTCGAGGGTCTTCTTGGTCATCGGCAGCTTGCCGTGCGCCTTGGGTTCGATCTCCGTGGTCTGCTTGCCGTCGGGGCTGATGACGGCCTTGCCGACGGTGGGCTGGTAGAGGGTGCCGCCGTTGGAGAGGGCCGCGTAGACGGTGGCCATCTGGACGGGGGTGACGAGGGTGTCGCCCTGGCCGATGGAGTAGTTGACGGAGTCACCGGCGCGCAGTCGGTTGCCTTCGAGGCAGTTCTCGTAGGCGATGCGCTCGACGTAGCTGCCGTCCTTCTTGCCGGACTTGCACCAGGCGTCCTTGTTGGCCTTCCAGTAGTCGGCCTTCCACTGGCGGTCGGGGACCCGGCCGGTGACCTCGTTGGGCAGGTCGATGCCGGTCAGCTCGCCGAGGCCGAACTGGTGGGAGGTCTTGTAGAACCAGTCCTTGGCGTTCTTCTTCGGCTTGTTGCCGCCGTCGCGCTTCCACTCCTCGTGGGCGAGCCGGTAGAAGACGGTGTCGCAGGAGACCTCGAGGGCGCGGCCGAGGCTGATGCCGCCGAAGCTCTGGGATTCGAAGTTCTTGAAGACCTGGCCGCCGATGGAGTACGAGCTGGAGCACTCGTAGGGGCCGTTGAAGGAGTACCCGGCGTTGATCGCGGCGGCGGTCGGGATGACCTTGAAGATGGAGCCGGGTGCCGACACGCCCTGGATGGCGCGGTTCAGCAGCGGGTAGTTGGACTTCTTGCCGGTGAGCTTGGCGTAGTCCTTGCCGGAGATGCCGCCCACCCAGGCGTTGGGGTCGTAGCTCGGGTTGGAGGCCATGGCGACGACGCGGCCGGTCTTGGCCTCCATGACGACGATGGCCCCGGAGTCGGCCTCGTAGAGGCGGTTGGTGTTGCGGTCCATCTCCTTGCGGGCCTGCTTCATCGCCTCGTTCAGCTCGTACTCGGCGACCCGCTGGACGCGGGCGTCGATGCTGGTGACGAGGTTGGCGCCGGGCTGGGCGGGGTCGGCCTGGGCCTCGCCGATGACGCGGCCGAGGTTGTCGACCTCGTAGCGGGTGACGCCCGCCTTGCCGCGCAACTGCTTGTCGTACTCGCGTTCCAGGCCGGAACGGCCGACCTGGTCGGAGCGCAGGTAGGGCGAGTCGGTGTCCTGGGCCTGCTGGAGTTCCTCGTCGGTGACGGGCGAGAGATAGCCGAGGACCTGGGCGGTGTTGGCCTGCCCGGGGGCCGCGTACCGGCGTACGGCCTGGGGTTCGGCGCTGATGCCGGGGAAGTCCTCGGCGCGCTCGCGGATCTGCAGGGCCTGCTTGGCGGTGGCCTCGTCGGTGATGGGGATGGGCTGGTACGGCGAGCCGTTCCAGCAGGGCTGGGGGGTCTTGGCGTCACACAGCCGGACCTTCTCCATGACCTCCTTGGTGGGCATGGAGAGGACGTCGGCGAGCTTGGTGAGGACGGCCTCGCCGTCGTCGCGCATCTTCATGAGTTCGGTGCGGGAGGCGGAGACGACCAGCCGGGTCTCGTTGTCGGCGAGGGCCACTCCGCGGGCGTCCAGGATGGAGCCGCGGACCGCGGGCTGGACGACCTGCTGCACGTGGTTGCCGGAGGCCTTCTTCGCGTACTCGGCGCCCTCGCGGATCTGGAGGTACCACAGGCGCCCGCCCAGGGTGCCGAGGAGGGAGAGGACGAGGACCTGGATGACGACGAGCCGGATCTGGACCCGGGGGCTGCGCCCGGTCTCGGGGATGTTAGTCATGGGCGCAGCCCATTCCGTTGAGGGTGGCGGTGGGAGACGGGTGGGAGGGCACGGCGGTTTCCTCCCCCTCGGTGAGGTTCTGCGGTGTCACAGGCGCTTGACCCCCTTGATGCGGCCGGCCCGCGCCACCCGCGCCCGCGCCGCCTTCGCCCGCAGGCCCCGCTGGGCGCCGATGCGCAGTCCGGTGCCGCCCGCGCTCCAGCCGGAGGCGACGTCACCGGACTTGGCGGAACTGTTCTCGGCGAGTGGATCGTTCTCGGCGCGCCGGGCCAGGGCCATGACCCCGGGGACGACGAAGGGGGCCAGCAGCAGGTCGTACAGGGCCGCGCTGAGGAGCAGTCCGCCGAGGCCGACGTTGCGGGCCGCGGTGTCGCCGACGAGGGCGCCGACACCGGCGTAGAGCAGGGTGGTGCCGATGGCCGCGGCGACCACCACGGCCATCGGGCCGGTCGCCGATCTCACCTGGCCGCTCTCGGGCTTGACCAGTCCGGCGAGGTAGCCGACGACGCACAGCACCAGGGCGTAGCGGCCGACGGCGTGGTCGGCGGGCGGGGCCAGGTCGGCGAGGAGTCCGGCGGCGAAGCCGACGAGGGAGCCGCCGACATGGCCGTAGACCAGGGCGAGGCCGAGGACCGTCAGGAGGAGCAGGTCGGGGACGGCGCCCGGAAGATGGAGGCGGGCGAGGACGCTCACCTGGATCACCAGGGCCACCACGACCAGTGAGCTGGAGAGCAGGATCCGGTTGACGCGCATGAGGTGACAGCTCCTACTGCTCTTGCTGGTCCTGGCCGCCGGCCGGGGCTGACGGGGTGACGGTCACCGTGACGGTGGGCGTGGGCGTGGGCTTCGGCTTCTTGGGCAGCACCGTGTCGCGCGGGTCCTTCTCGGGGGCCTGGACGACCACACCGACGACGTCGAGCTTGGTGAAGCCGACGAACGGCGTGACGTAGAGGGTACGGGTGAGGCCGCCGCCGGAGGGGTCGACCCGGGAGACGGTGCCGACGGGGACGCCGGGCACGAACGGCTTGTCGGCCTGTGAGCCGAAGGTGACCAGCCGGTCGCCCTTCTTGATCTCGGCCTTGCCGTTGAGGAGTTCGACGCGCAGGGGCCGGTCGCCCTGGCCGGAGGCGAAGCCGAGTTCGTCGCCGGCCTCCATCCGGGTGCCCACGGTGAAGTCGGGGTCGTTGGCGAGCAGCACGGTGGCGGTGTTCGGGCCGACGGTGGTGACCCGGCCGACGAGTCCGTCGCCGTTGAGGACGGTCATGTCGCGCTCGACGCCGTCGGCGGCGCCGACGTCGATGGTGATGGTCCAGGAGAAGCCCTGGGCCGCTCCTATGGCGATGACCTGGGCGCCCTTGATGCCGTACTGGCCCTGGCCGGCGACCTTCAGCAACGTGTCGAGCTGTCTGGCCCTGCTGCGGTTGCGGTCGTCGCTGCCGAGTTCGGCCTTGAGCGCGGCGTTCTCCCGCTCCAGTTCGGCGAGCCGGTCGTGCCGGTCACCGGAGTCGCGGACCGCGGAGACGGCGTTGCCGATCGGGTCGACCGCGCCGGCCACTCCGTTCTCGATCGGGCCGAAGACCGTCGCCGCGGCTTGTCGGGCACCGTCGACCGGTGAATCCTCTCCGCCGCGGATGTCCACCGTGATCAGTGCGAAAGCGGTGGTGATCAGCAGCACCAGGAGCAGCCGGCTCTCTCGTGTGTCCCTCACGTGCGACGGCCGTGCCTTCCTCGTCGAGAACGGGTAGCGAAAACGGGGTGGTACCGAAGGGGTCGGAAAATACGGGGAATTACGGGTGACTACGGGAACCACGGCTCCGATGACCTACGGATCTTCAGATCTGAGGATCTACGGTTCTCCGGGTCCGGGAACTACGGGGGGTCAGCTTATGTCTCTATATCAACGATCCGCCGTACGAGAGGAGATCGCCCCGTACGGCGGAATCGAAGAGCCACGTCATCTGCGCGGCTGGGCGTCCAGCACCTGCTGGAGCGCCTCGAACTCCTCCACGCACTTTCCGGAGCCGAGCGCCACACTGTCCAGCGGGTCCTCGGCGATGTGGATGGGCATGCCCGTCTCGCGGCGCAGCCGCTCGTCCAGACCGCGCAGCAGCGCTCCGCCGCCGGTCAGCACGATGCCCCGGTCCATGATGTCGCCGGACAGCTCCGGCGGGCACTTGTCCAGGGTGGTCTTGACCGCGTCCACGATGGCGTTGACCGGCTCCTCGATCGCCTTGCGCACTTCCTCGGCGGAGATGACCACGGTCTTGGGCAGCCCGGAGACCAGGTCCCGGCCGCGGATCTCGGTGTGTTCGTCCGAGTCGAGGTCGTACGCCGAACCGATGGTGAGCTTGATCTGCTCGGCCGAGCGCTCACCCAGCAGGAGGGAGTACTCCTTCTTGATGTGCTGGATGATCGCGTTGTCCAGTTCGTCGCCCGCGACCCGGATGGACTGGGCGGTGACGATGCCGCCGAGGGAGATGACCGCGACCTCCGTGGTGCCGCCGCCGATGTCCACCACCATGTTGCCCGTGGCCTCGTGGACCGGCAGGCCGGAGCCGATGGCGGCCGCCATGGGCTCCTCGATGATGTGCACCTGACGGGCGCCGGCCTGGGACGACGCCTCGATGACGGCACGGCGCTCGACGCCGGTGATGCCCGAGGGGACACAGACGACGACCCGCGGACGGGCCAGATACCGCCGCTTGTGGATCTTCAGGATGAAGTAGCGGAGCATCCGCTCGGTGATCTCGAAGTCGGCGATGACGCCGTCCTTCAGCGGGCGTACGGCGACGATGTTGCCGGGGGTGCGCCCGATCATCTTCTTCGCCTCGGACCCGACCGCGAGGATGCCACCGGTATTGGTGTTGATCGCGACGACGGACGGCTCGTTGAGTACGATTCCGCGACCTCTCACGTACACCAGCGTGTTGGCGGTCCCGAGGTCGACAGCCATGTCACGGCCGATGAACGACATAGAGTTCCCCATGAGGATTCGTCTGGCCTTCCCACTGGCTTTTGAGGGCTTTTCAGGTCGGCGAGGTGGGTGCGGTGACGCGAAGGGTTCCATCGTAGACGCGCCTTCGCGAACACTGCGCGAGGGTCTTCGCCATTGTCATCAGATGGCGGGTTCGGTTGCTTGTGGAGACGGGCCATCGGAGGCATGCGTTCCCCCGAACGCCACGCATATGTCAAAAAGGTCTGGGGGCGAAGCCCCCAGACCAGCCGCCGGACGGCCACAGCGCAGCGCACGGCCGCTATGCGATTGTTATGCGCGGTCTCGGTGGGCGGGACGTCACGCGTGGCCGGGGAAGAAGATCTTCACCTCGCGCTCGGCGGACTCCTCCGAGTCGGAGGCGTGGATCAGGTTCTCCCGGACGATCACGCCGAAGTCGCCGCGGATCGATCCCGGGGCCGCGGCGACCGGGTCGGTCGGACCGGCCAGTTGACGCACTCCCTCGATGACCCGCTCACCCTCGACGATCATCGCCACGACCGGGCCGGAGGCCATGAACTCCATCAGCGGCTCGTAGAACGGGCGGCCGACGTGCTCCTCGTAGTGCTGCTCCAGAGTGGCACGGTCCAGGGTCCGCAGCTCCAGCGCGGTGATCCGCCAGCCGGCCTTGCGCTCGATACGGCTGATGATCTCGCCGACCAGTGAGCGGCGGACGGCATCCGGCTTCAGGAGGACGAGGGTGCGCTGGGTCATGGTGTGCGGCTCCTTGCAGGCCAGAAAATCGACTGGCCCGAGGCTACCCGGTGGGGCGGCAAGGCCGTCACCTGGACCCCGTCCGACAGCCCCGCCACCGCGGGGAGCACGATCAGCAGTGCGCCGAGCACAAGGGCAAGCCGGGATCATCTCCGCGTTGGCGGAGAAGGCCCAGGTGCCGAGCACAGTGAAGCACCCGGCACCGACAACACCGGCTAAGCCGACTGGTGCGCGGCGAACCGGGCCTTCGCCTCGTCGATCTTCCGCCCGTAGTGCACCGAGGCCCACCACAGCACCGCGAACAGCACGCCCAGGAAGAACATCGTCGGGACGAAGAAGCCGGAGGCGAACAGGGCGAGCTGCAGGGCCCAGCCGAGGGCGACGCCGCCGGGCCGGGTGATCATCCCGCACAGCGCCACGCACAGGAACATGGCGATGCCGCACACCGTCCACACCATGGTGACGGAGAGGTCCGGGTCCTTCATCGCGACCAGTCCGGCGAAGCCGATGACGAAGACCTCGCTGATCAGGGTCGAAGCGCAGAGTGTACGCACGGTTTCTCAGCTCCTTCCCAGAAGCAGTCGGGCCTCGCCGACGGTGATGACGGAACCGGTGACGAGCACACCGGCTCCGGTGAACTCGCCCTCCTCCTCGGCCAGCGTGATCGCGGCCTCCAGCGCGTCGGGCAGCCGGGGTTCGACCTGGACGCGGTCCTCGCCGAACACCTCGACGGCGATCCCCGCCAGTTCGTCGACGTCCATCGCGCGGTGGCTGGAGTTCCGGGTGACGACGATCTCGGCGAAGACCGGCTCGAAGGCCTCGAGCAGCCCGCGCACGTTCTTGTCGCCGCTGGCGCCCACCACGCCGATGAGCCGGCTGAACTGGAACGCCTCCCCGATCGCCGTGGCCGCGGCCCGCGCGCCCGCCGGGTTGTGGGCGGCGTCCAGCACGACGGTGGGCGAGCGGCGTACGACCTCCAGCCGGCCCGGTGAGGCGACGGCGGCGAACGCCCCCCGCACGGTGTCGAGGTCGAGCGGTTCGGCCCGCTGCGCGCCGACGCCGAAGAACGCCTCCACGGCGGCGAGCGCCACGGCCGCGTTGTGCGCCTGGTGGGCGCCGTGCAGCGGCAGGTACAGGTCGGGGTACTCCCCGCCGAGGCCGCGCAGGGTCACCTGCTGGCCGCCGACGGCGACCTGCCGGTCGACGACCCCGAACTCGAGCCCTTCCCGGGCCACCGTCGCATCGGCCTCGACGGCCTTCTTCAGCAGCACCTGGGCCGCGTCGACCGGCTGCTGGGCCATGATCACCGTCGCGTCCGGCTTGATGACGCCGGCCTTCTCTGTGGCGATCTCGGCGGGCGTGGCGCCGAGCCGGTCGGTGTGGTCGAGGTCGATCGGCGTCACGACGGCGACGCTCCCGTCGATCACGTTGGTGGCGTCCCAGGTGCCGCCCATGCCGACCTCGACGACGGCGACGTCCACCGGTGCGTCGGCGAACGCCGCGTACGCCATGCCCGTGAGCACCTCGAAGAAGGACAGCCGGTACTCCTGCCGGGAGTCGACCATCTCGACGTACGGCTTGACGTCCTGGTACGTCTCCACGAACCGCTCGGCGGAGATCGGCGCCCCGTCGAGGCTGATCCGTTCGGTGACCGACTGGACGTGCGGCGAGGTGTACCGGCCCGTGCGCAGTTCGAAGGCGCCGAGGAGGACCTCGATCATGCGGGCGGTGGACGTCTTGCCGTTGGTGCCGGTGATGTGGATCGAGGGGTACGCGCGCTGCGGCTCGCCCAGCACGTCCATCAGCGCGGCGATACGGCTGACCGACGGTTCCAGCTTGGTCTCGCCCCAGCGGGACGCCAGCTCCCCCTCGACCTCCCGCAGCGCCCTGTCCACCTCGGGGTCGGCCGGCCGCGCGGGCACCTCGGCCTGCGGCGGGCCGCCCTGCGTGCGCAGGGTGCGGCTGCCGGCCTCGATCACCGCGAGGTCGGGGTCTCGTTCCGTCTCGGCCCCGATGATCTCCTCGAAGGGGTCGAGGGGGTCGCCGGAGCCGGGCTGCTCGCTGTCGTTCGGGGGGAGCTCACTCACGGAGCCCAGTCTACGTACCCGGCCCGCGCCCCCTTCCACGGCAGCCGACGGCCCCCACAACCGTGCTCGGGTTCCGGGGGCCGTCGGTCTCGGTTCGCGGCGCGCGGCGCGCGGTTACGCCGGGGGCAGCCGGTCCAGCTGGGTCTGGATGCGGGCGATGTCCTCGTCCGCCTTGGCCAGCCGCGTACGGATCTTGTCGACCACGTGGTCGGGGGCCTTCGCCAGGAACGCCTCGTTGCCCAGCTTGGCCTCCGCCTGCTGGCGCTCCTTCTGCGCGGCGGCCAGGTCCTTGGCCAGGCGCTTGCGCTCCGCCGCGAAGTCGATCACCCCGGAGAGGTCCAGGGCGACCTCGACGCCCGCCACCGGCAGGGTCGCCGTCGCGGTGAACGCGTCGCCCTCCGGCTGGAGGCGCAGCAGCTGCCGGATCGCCGGCTCGTGCGGGGCGAGGGCCGAACCGTCGAGGGTCAGCCGGGCGGGGACCCGCTGGCCGGGCTGCAGGCCCTGGTCGGCGCGGAAGCGGCGGACCTCGGTGATGACCGACTGGAGCGTCTCGATCTCCCGCTCGGCGCCGGCGTCCCGGAAGCCGCTGTCCCCCGGCCAGTCGGCGATGACGACCGACTCACCGCCGGTCAGCGTCGTCCACAGCGTCTCGGTGACGAACGGGACCACCGGGTGCAGCAGCCGCAGCGTGACGTCGAGGACCTCGCCGAGGACCCGCTTGCTGACCTCGGCCGGCTCGCCACCCGCCTGGAACGTCGTCTTGGACAGCTCGACGTACCAGTCGAAGACCTCGTCCCAGGCGAAGTGGAACAGCGCGTCGGACAGCTTGGCGAACTGGAAGTCGTCGTAGAACGCGTCGACTTCGGCGACGACGGAGTTCAGCCGGGACAGGATCCAGCGGTCGGTGGAGGACATCTTCGAGGCGTCCGGCAGCGGACCCTCGACCGTGGCGCCGTTCATCAGCGCGAAGCGGGTGGCGTTCCAGATCTTGTTGGCGAAGTTGCGCGAGCCCTGGACCCAGTCCTCGCCGATCGGCACGTCGACGCCCGGGTTGGCGCCGCGCGCGAGGGTGAAGCGCAGGGCGTCGGAGCCGTACTTGTCCATCCAGTCCAGCGGGTTGACCGCGTTGCCGAAGGACTTCGACATCTTCTTGCCGAACTGGTCGCGGACCATGCCGTGCAGGGCGATGGTGCGGAACGGCGGGGTGCCGTCCATCGCGTACAGGCCGAACATCATCATCCGGGCGACCCAGAAGAAGAGGATGTCGTAGCCGGTGACCAGGACGGAGTTCGGGTAGAACTTCGCGAGCGACTCGGTCTGTTCGGGCCAGCCGAGCGTGGAGAACGGCCACAGGCCGGAGGAGAACCAGGTGTCGAGGACGTCGGTGTCCTGGTGCCAGCCCTCGCCGGCCGGCGGCTCCTCGTCCGGACCGACGCAGACGACCTCTCCGTCCGGCCCGTACCAGACGGGGATGCGGTGGCCCCACCACAGCTGCCGCGAGATGCACCAGTCGTGCAGGTTGTCGACCCAGTCGAAGTACCGCTTCTCCATCTCCTGCGGGTGGATCGTGACCTTGCCGTCGCGGACCGCGTCACCCGCCGCCTTCGCCAGCGGGCCGACCTTGACCCACCACTGCATGGACAGCCGCGGTTCGACGGTGGTCTTGCAGCGCGAGCAGTGGCCGACGCTGTGGACGTAGGGCCGCTTCTCGGCGACGATCCGGCCCTCGGCGCGCAGCGCGGCGACGATGGCGGAGCGGGCCTCGAGCCGGTCCAGGCCCTGGAAGGGGCCGTGGACGGTGATGACGGCGTGCTCGTCCATCACGGTGAGGGACGGCAGGTCGTGGCGGCGGCCGATCTCGAAGTCGTTCGGGTCGTGCGCCGGGGTCACCTTGACGGCGCCGGTGCCGAACTCGGGGTCGACGTGCTCGTCGGCGACGACCGGGATGGAGCGGTCGGTCAGCGGCAGCTTGACGAGCTTGCCGATCAGGTGCCGGTACCGCTCGTCCTCGGGGTGGACGGCGACGGCGGTGTCGCCGAGCATCGTCTCGGCTCGGGTGGTGGCGACGACGATGGTCTCGTCCCCGTCGCCGTACTTCATGGAGACGAGCTCGCCGTCGTCCTCCTGGTAGTCGACCTCGATGTCGGAGATCGCGGTCAGGCAGCGCGGGCACCAGTTGATGATGCGCTCGGCGCGGTAGATCAGCTCGTCGTCGTGGAGCCGCTTGAAGACGGTCTGGACGGCCTTCGACAGCCCCTCGTCCATGGTGAAGCGCTCACGCGACCAGGCGACGCCGTCGCCGAGGCGCCGCATCTGGCCGGAGATCTGTCCGCCGGACTCGTCCTTCCACTGCCAGACCCGCTCGACGAAGGCCTCCCGGCCGAGGTCGTGCCGGGACTTGCCCTCCTTGGCGAGTTCCCGCTCGACGACGTTCTGCGTGGCGATGCCGGCGTGGTCCATGCCGGGCTGCCACAGCGTCTCGTAGCCCTGCATGCGCGCACGGCGGGTGAGGGTGTCGATGATCGTGTGCTCGAAGGCGTGCCCGAGGTGCAGGCTGCCCGTGACGTTCGGCGGGGGGATGACGATCGTGTACGGGGGTTTGCCGCTCTTGGCGTCGGCCTCGAAGTAGCCCCGCTCCACCCAGCGCTCGTACAGCGGCCCCTCTACGTCGGCCGGCGCGTACTGGGTCGGCAGTTCGGGGGTGGGCGGCTGCGGCTGCTGAGAGTTCTCGGTCACGCGCCTCAGTTTAGAGGTGTCACGGCCCAGTCCCGAAACCCGATTCCTTTGTAACGGTGCACCCCCCGCTGGCTTGATCGCGTCCCTTCTGAGTCAGGATGTCAACGACACGTAGACATCTGGAGGGGAACCCAGAAGATGAGCCACAACCAGCCGGGCCCGTACGGCGGGCAGCCCCAGCAGCCCGGACCGTACGGTCAGCCGGGTCCCTACGGCCAGCAGCCGCAGGCTCCGCAGCCCGGCTACGGCTACCCCCCGCAGGCGCCCCCGCCCGGCCAGCCCGGCTACGGCTACCCGGCCCAGCCCGGCCAGGGCGTCCCGCCCCAGCAGCCCCCCTACGGCCAGGCCCCCTACGGCCAGGCCCCGTACGGCGCCCCGCAGCCCCCGGCGCCGGACGGCGGCTCCAAGAAGGCCGGCTGGATCGTCGGCGCGACGGCGGTCGTGGTGGCGATCGGTGTCGGCGTGTACTTCGTGTTCGGCGGAGGCGGTCCCGGCGGTGTGGAGGACGACGGCCCGCACAAGCTCTCGGCGCCGGAGAAGGTGATGGGCGAGTACACGCGGGTCGGTGAGGCCGGCGAGGACTCGAGCTCCAGCACCACGCAGGACCTGGCCAAGGGCGGGGTGAAGAACGGCAAGTCGGTGGGCGCCCAGTACTCGACGGCCGACTTCAGCCGGTACGACCTCAAGAACCCCGACCCGGCCGACCTGCCCAGCCAGGAAGAGCTGCTCAAGGCGAAGGGCGTGACCTTCCTCGGCGCCTACGGCGAGGTCGAGGACCCCGAGGCGGCCGTGGACAAGCTCTTCGCCAACATCAAGAAGGAGACCGCCAAGAGCAAGGGCTCGGACAACGCTCTCCTGTCCGAGCTGGTGGGCGAGCCCGAGGATGTCGAGCTCGACGGTGCGGTCATGAAGTGCCAGGCCGGCAAGGGCAAGAACAACCTCACCAAGCAGGACACCACCAACTGGTTCTGCATCTGGGCGGACTACAGCACGGTCGTGGTGGTCTCCCCCGGTGACAACACCAAGGACATCACGAAGGACGCCGCCGCGGACATCGCCACGAAGCTCCGCGACGAGGTGCGCGTCCCGGCGTAGTGGTACGCGGCACGCGAAGGGCCCCGGTCGCTCGACCGGGGCCCTTCACCTGTGCCGGGGACGGCTGTTGCCGCTACGCCGTCTTCTGCTCGCCCGGTCCGCGGCCGCGGGCGTCGCGCGGGATCAGCGTCGGGTTGACGTTGGAGAGGACCACGTCCGCGGTGATGACCACCCGGGCGACGTCCTTGCGGGACGGGACCTCGTACATGACGCCCTGGAGGACTTCCTCCATGATGGCGCGCAGACCGCGGGCGCCGGTCTGGCGGAGGATGGCCTGGTCGGCGATGGCTTCCAGTGCCTCGCGCTCGAAGTCCAGCTCGACGCCGTCGAGTTCGAAGAGGCGCTGGTACTGCTTGACGAGCGCGTTGCGCGGCTCGATCAGGATCTGCAGCAGGGCCTCGCGGTCGAGGTTGTGGACCGAGGTGATGACCGGGAGCCGGCCGATGAACTCGGGGATCATGCCGAACTTGACCAGGTCCTCCGGCATGACCTGCTCGAACCGGTCCGTGGACTCCAGTTCCCGCTTGGAGCGGATGGTGGCGCCGAAGCCGATGCCCTTGGCTCCCGCGCGGCCCTCGATGATCTTCTCCAGGCCGGCGAAGGCGCCGCCCACGATGAACAGGACGTTCGTCGTGTCGATCTGGATGAACTCCTGGTGCGGGTGCTTGCGGCCGCCCTGCGGCGGGACGGACGCCGTGGTGCCCTCGAGGATCTTCAGCAGGGCCTGCTGGACGCCCTCGCCGCTCACGTCGCGCGTGATCGACGGGTTCTCGCTCTTGCGGGCGACCTTGTCGATCTCGTCGATGTAGATGATGCCGGTCTCGGCCTTCTTGACGTCGTAGTCGGCGGCCTGGATCAGCTTGAGCAGGATGTTCTCGACGTCCTCGCCGACGTACCCGGCCTCGGTGAGGGCGGTGGCGTCCGCGATCGCGAACGGGACGTTCAGCATGCGGGCGAGGGTCTGGGCGAGGAGGGTCTTGCCGGAGCCGGTGGGGCCCAGCAGCAGGATGTTGGACTTCGCCAACTCGATGGCGTCCTCGCGGCCTTGGGCGCCGCCGTTCTCCCCCGCCTGGACCCGCTTGTAGTGGTTGTACACCGCGACGGAGAGAGCTTTCTTGGCCGACTCCTGGCCGACCACGTACCCCTCGAGGAACTCGTAGATCTCGCGGGGCTTGGGCAGTTCCTCCCAGCGGACCTCACTGCTCTCGGCGAGCTCTTCCTCGATGATCTCGTTGCAGAGGTCGATGCACTCGTCGCAGATGTACACACCGGGCCCTGCGATGAGCTTCTTGACCTGCTTCTGGCTCTTGCCGCAGAACGAGCACTTGAGCAGATCGCCGCCGTCACCGATGCGTGCCACGGTGTGCTTCCCCTTCGCCTGGGAGCCACCTGGACGTCAACGTCCAGCGACTCCTGGTGCTGCCTTATGTCCGACGGTACCTTGCCGGGCCCCCCGTCCGGGCCCCCCTTGGCACGGTTCGCTTCGACGTGGACCGTCCGCGACCGTGCCAAGGAGCGGCAGACAATACAGCCTCCCGGGTCCCTCGCGTCAGCGCAGGCTGGTGTTGTCCATCTTCCGGGTGGTGATGATCTGGTCGATCAGACCGTAGCTCAGCGCGTCCTCGGCCGTGAGGATCTTGTCCCGCTCGATGTCCTCGCGGATCTTCTCGACCGGCGTGGTGGAGTGCTTGGCCAGCATCTCCTCCAGCTGCGCACGCATCCGGAGGATCTCGTTGGCGGCGATCTCCAGGTCGGAGACCTGGCCGCGGCCGGTCTCGCTGTACGGCTGGTGGATCAGCACGCGCGCGTTCGGCAGGGCCATGCGCTTGCCGGGGGTGCCGGCGGCGAGCAGCACGGCGGCGGCGGAGGCCGCCTGACCCATGCAGACCGTCTGGATGTCCGGCTTCACGTACTGCATGGTGTCGTAGATCGCCGTGAGCGCGGTGAAGGAGCCGCCGGGGCTGTTGATGTAGACCGAGATGTCCCGGTCGGGGTCCATCGACTCCAGGCACAGCAGCTGCGCCATGACGTCGTTGGCGGAGGCGTCGTCGATCTGCACGCCGAGGAAGATCACCCGCTCCTCGAAGAGCTTCGCGTACGGGTCGTACTCGCGGATGCCCTGGGAGGTGCGCTCGACGAAGCGCGGGATGACGTAGCGGGACTCGGCCGCGGGGCCGGTGTACTCGGCACGGGTGCGGTCGTACAGGCCGCTGCCGGGGAAGTCGTTCACGGTGTCTCCTGGAAAGGGGCTGAGGCGGTCGGCCGGGGCTGCTGGGGCTGCCGTCGGGCCCGGAGCAAGTCCGGGCGGGTCCGACGGGGGTCCTACGGGGCCGCTGGGGCTCCCGTGGGCCGCTCAGGCCGCCCCGGTGCCGCCGCCGCCCGGCATGCCCGCGGCCGTGGGGATGACGTCGTCGATGAGGCCGTAGTTCTTGGCCTCGAAGGCGTCGAACCAACGGTCACGGTCCGAGTCGCGGGTGATCTGCTCGACCGACTGTCCCGTGTGCTGGGAGGTGAGCTCGGCCATGCGCTTCTTGGTGTGCAGCAGCCGCTCGGCGTGGATCTTGATGTCCGAGGCCGAGCCGGCCAGGCCGGCGGAGGGCTGGTGGATCAGGATCTCCGCGTTCGGCAGCGCGAAGCGCTTGCCGGGCGTGCCCGCGCTGAGCAGGAACTGGCCCATCGAGGCCGCGAGGCCCATGGCGATGGTCACCACGTCGTTCTTGATGAACTGCATGGTGTCGTAGATCGCCATGCCGGCGGTGATCGAGCCGCCGGGGCTGTTGATGTAGAGGTAGATGTCCTTGTCCGGATCGGCGGCAAGGAGCAGCAGCTGTGCGGTGATCTTGTTGGCGATGTCGTCGTCCACCGGCTGGCCGAGGAAGATGATCCGCTCGTTGAGCAGCCGGTTGTAGACCTGGTCGCCGAGGCCACCACCGATGGAAGGCTCGCCGGCGGCTGAAGGCATCAGATTCGTCACGTATCCACCTGCTCGTCTTACGACGGCGCCGGGCCGTCTCACGTGTTCTGCCGGGGTGTGGGGCCGTCCGGCCGTACTCGCGGACTCCCCTGCCCTCGTATTCATGGACCCTAACGCGCGGGCCCCTTCGGGGAATCCCGCAGCGGGGGGTGTTCGCTGTGAGCGCAGGTGGCCCCGCGGGGCGGGGCGGGGTCCCGCGCGCCGTGGGCGGCCCGGCCGGCGGGGCCGGTGCGGCCGTACGGCAGACGGGCCCCGGCCATGATGGTCCGGGGCCCGTCGTACGTCCGTCAGAGGCGACGCGAGGGTCAGCCCTCGGTCTTCTCCTCGACCTCGGCGGCCTTGTCGGCCTTGGCGTCGGCCTCGCCCTCAGCCTTGTCCTCGGTGGCGTCGGTGGACTCGGCGGCGGCCTCGGCGGCCTCCGTCTCGTCCTCCTCGTCCTCCTCGTCCTCGAGGTCGATGATCTCGCCGTTGGTGTCCTTGACCGTGGCCTTCTCGACCACGGCGGCCAGGGCCTTGCCGCGGGCGACCTCGCCGACCAGGAGCGGAACCTGGCCCTGCTCGACGACGGCCTGGGCGAACTGGTCGGGGGACATGCCGGAGGAGGCCGCACGACGCATGAGGTGCTCGGTGAGCTCCTCCTGGTTGACGTTCAGCTTCTCCTGGTTGACCAGCTGGTCGAGCACGAACTGGGTCTTGATGCCCTTGACCGCGGCCTCGCGGGTCTCGGTGTCGAACTCCTCGGCCGTCTTGCCCTGGATCTCCAGGTACTTCTCGAGGTCGAGGCCCATCTGGGCGAGCTGGTGGTGCTCGAGGTTGTGCTTACGGGTGTTGATCTCGTCCTCGAGCAGCTTCTCGGGGACGGGCACCTCGACCAGCTCGAGCAGCTTGTCCAGGACGCGCTCCTGGGCCTGCGTGGCCTGGTCGTACTGCTTCATGTTCTCCAGGCGCTTGCGGCTGTCCGCACGCAGCTCCTCGAGGGTGTCGAACTCGGAGGCGAGCTGCGCGAACTCGTCGTCCAGCTCGGGCAGTTCACGCTTGGCGACCTGGGTGACCTTGACGGTGACCTCGGCCTCCTTGCCCGCCGCGGAGCCGCCCTTGAGCTCGGAGGCGAAGGTGGCCTCCTGGTCGGCCGACAGGCCCGTCACGGCGGCGTCGACGCCGTCCAGCAGCTCACCGGAGCCGATGGTGTAGGAGACGCCGTTGGCGATGCCGTCCTCCAGCACCTCGCCGTCGACCTTGGCCTCCAGGTCGATGGTGACGACGTCGCCGTCCTCGGCGGCACGCTCGACCGGGGAGGTGGAGGCGAAACGCTCGCGCAGCTCCTCGACGGCCTTGTCGACGTCCTCGTCGGTGACCTCGACGGCGTCGACCTCGACCTCGATGCCGGAGTAGTCCGGGATCTCGATGGTCGGGCGGATGTCGACCTCGGCGGTGAAGTTCAGCGTCTCGCCGTCCTTCAGCTCCGTGATGTCGACCTCGGGCTGGCCCAGCGGGTTCAGCTCGGCCTCGTTGACCGCTTCGGTGTAGAACTTCGGGAGGGCGTCGTTGACGGCCTCCTCCAGCACCGCACCGCGGCCGAAGCGCTGGTCGATGACCCGGGCCGGGACCTTGCCCTTGCGGAAGCCCTTCACCGTGATCTGCTGGTTGATCTTCTTGTACGCCGCGTCGAGGCTGTCCTTGAGCTCCTCGAAGGGCACCTCGACAGTGAGCCGAACCCGGGTCGGGTTCAGGGTCTCCACGGCGCTCTTCACGGTTCGGTCTCCTTGTGGCTGACTTCTCGGATTCTGCCGGGACCAGAGCGGTCCGGCGGATTCGCCGCCCGGAGACTTCAGACCTGAGACACACGGGCGTGCAGCTTGCATAGTAACGGCAGCGGCTACAGCGCCCCAAAACCGATCACTGGCGGTGATCGGGTGACTGGTCGGGGTGGCGGGATTTGAACCCACGGCCTTCCGCTCCCAAAGCGGACGCGCTACCAAGCTGCGCCACACCCCGTCTGGTGCGACACGTAGGGTACATGCCGCCGCGCGCTGTGGCCTCCGCATATCGCGGGCGCGGTGCGGCGACGGGCCCGAGCGGGCCCGGGGTGTGCGCCGAGGGCGCACCACCCGCTACGATGCCTGTCAGTACCGCGGTCCTCCCGACCTGCGGTGCGCCCCTGCGGGCGTAGCTCAATGGTAGAGCCCTAGTCTTCCAAACTAGCTACGCGGGTTCGATTCCCGTCGCCCGCTCCGCACGGCTCAGGGCCGGGCCGGAGGAATCACCCCTCCGGCCCGGCCCTGGTCGCGTCCCGGACCGTCCCGCGCCTCCGCGGGGTCAGAAGCTGATCGAGTTGATCATGTCCGCTATCGAGTCCATGAAGCGGTTGATCGACGGGGCCATGCCGGTCGAGGCGAGGAAGAAGCCGAAGAGGATCGCGACGATCGCGGGCCCGGCCTTGATGGACCCCCCTCTGATCAACACCACAAGGACGATCGCCAACAGCACCACGACAGACAGTGAAATGGCCACAACTGATCACACCCTCGGTCGGTCCGCTTCGCCGGCCCGGGCGACGCATCCCCGCGCACCCCGCCAGAACCATCGTGCCACCAA
This sequence comes from Streptomyces cathayae, assembly GCF_029760955.1. Classification (GTDB taxonomy): domain Bacteria; phylum Actinomycetota; class Actinomycetes; order Streptomycetales; family Streptomycetaceae; genus Streptomyces; species Streptomyces cathayae. The sequence goes on along the minus strand of NZ_CP121682.1, from coordinate 5,301,959 downwards.
CAGGGCCGTCCTATGCGGCGAGTGACGCATCGTTCATCCCCCTTCGGCCACTCCTCGCGCGCGCGCCCGTCGCGTGCGGCACCCGCCACCGGCGCGCGGGGCACGCGCGGAGCCAACGGCGCGGCCTCACACAACAATTCGGCGTGACCTCCGCCCGGGGAATTCAACCGTGTCGTTGCCGTCTTCACACAACACGTTCGCAGCTATTTCGAATTACCTCCACGCGTATCCCGACGAGCCCCCCGGCAGCCCGCGAAACGGGCCGAAGTGGACACACTGTCGGACCCGTTCGACGAAGATATGCGCCACTTCGCCCGGAATGATGACGGCAAAAGGGACCCGCGGCACACGGGGAGCCCCTGCCCGCACGACGTGTCGGCCGTCACTCCCGCAAAGCTGTCTGCATTCACGGATCGGGGGTATCCGGATTCGACAACCAGGAATGACGTGGGAGTTTTACGAATACCCACGCCGAACGCTAGGGTGCCTCAGATGTTCCACGCTGCCTCGTCCCCCGCAAGCGCAGCGAGCACACCGCTCCCCTCCCCGAGCTCCTGGCGGGTGGCCCGGTGACGGACTCGCTGCAACCGAACGGCAACCGCAGGGCGCCGCTTCCCCCGGCCGAACCGCCGGACTCCGAAGCGCCGGACCCGCGCCCGCGCCCGCGCTCGGAGAACATACAGAACACGCAGAAGACGCAGGCCACCTCCGGCAAGAAGCGGGACGCGTTCTTCGACAACGCCAAGTACCTGGCGATCGTGCTGGTGGCGGTGGGCCACTTCTGGGAGCCCTTCAAGGGTGAGAACCGGTCCCTGGAAGCCGCCTACCTCGTCGTGTACACGTTTCACATGCCGGCCTTCATCGTCATCTCCGGCTACTTCTCGCGCAGTTTCGACATGCGCCCGGACCGGCTGCGGCGGCTGATCACCGGCGTCGCCGTGCCGTACATCATCTTCGAGACCGCGTATCCGCTCTTCAAGCGCGTCATCGACAACGACCCGCAGTACGAGATCAGCCTCCTCGATCCCTGGTACCTCACCTGGTTCCTGTGCGCGCTGTTCATCTGGCGGCTGACCACACCGATCTGGAAGGCGGTACGCCACCCGCTGCCGCTCGCGCTCGGCATCGCCATGCTGGCGAGCGTCTCCCCCCAGATCGGCGACGACCTCGATCTGCAGCGGGTCCTGCAGTTCCTGCCGTACTTCGTGCTCGGCCTGTGCATGAAGGCCGAGCACTTCCAGCTGGTACGCCGCCGGTCGGTACGGATCGCGGCGGTGCCGGTCTTCGCGGCGGCGCTGGCCGTCGGCTGGTGGGCGGTGCCGCGGATGCCCACCGGCTGGTTCTACCACCGTGCCTCCGCGCAGGAGTTGGGTGCCCCGTGGTGGGCCGGCCCGATCATGATGCTGGCGTTGTTCGGCTGCTCTCTGCTGCTGACCGCCTGCTTCTTCTCCTGGGTGCCCGGCCGCCACATGTGGTTCACCGCGCTCGGCGCGGGCACGCTCTACGGCTATCTGCTGCACGGCTTCGTGGTGAAGGCCGGTGACTACCGGGGCTGGTTCGAGCACTCCGCGCTGCACGAGCCGATCGGCCTGGCCGCTGTGACCGTCTCCGCGGCCGCCCTGGTGACGTTCCTGTGCTCCAGGCCGGTGCAGCGGGTCTTCCGGTTCGCGATGGAGCCGAAGATGGAATGGGCCTTCAGGCGGGACGCCGCGCAGTCGGCCCGCGACCGCGAGCGCGAACCCCTCGGGGAACGGGACGACCGCGAGAAGCGGGACGGCCGGGAGAAGCGGGAGACGCAGGAGACCGTCTCCGCCTAGTCGGCGGGTGCGGGGTGGTCGGGCCGGGTGCCCGCCACGAGGCCGAGAAGTGTGCGCATCCGCGCGTACTTCTCGGCCAGTCGGCCGCGGGTCGCCTCGTCCAGCACCGCCAGCCGCGCCGGATCGGCGTTGTGCGCCAGGTCCGCCTCCTTCACCAGCAGGGCACCGGGGGTCGCGAGGACACGGGCCGCGTAGACTTCGGGCGGCTCCCCGGACCGTTTGGTGACCGCGAGGACGATGTCCCGGGTCCGCCGGCTCAGTGCCGCCTCCCTGAGCCACTGCTCCGAGAGCTTGCCGTCCTCGACGGCGTCGTGCAGCCAGGCCGCCGCGATCTGCTCCTCGTCGCCGCCGCGGGCCCGGACGCCCTCGGCGACGGCCCGGAGGTGCTCGGCGTACGGCATGCCCGCCTTGTCGGTCTGGCCCTCGTGCACGGCGCGGGCGGTGGCCTCGATCTGGGCGGGGGTCAGCAGGTTGCGCGGTCTCTCGGTCACCCCTCCAGTGTCCCCGCCCTCCTCGCGCCGCACGGTCCGGGTGGGGCAGGAGAGTGGTGGGGTCCGCCGGTCCGGGCGCGGAGAGCCGGGGTCAGCGGGGCAGGGCGGCCGTGCTGCCCTCGCGGCAGATCAGCAGCAGCGCACGGTCGTCGTTGACGTCCTTGGCGACCGCCTCGATGAGGTGCCAGGCCGCCCCGTGGAAGCCTCCGGCGACATAGCGGTCGGCCTCGCCGGTGAGGCGGTCGATGCCTTCGACGATGTCCCGGTCCGAGGTCTCCACCAGTCCGTCGGTGAACAGCATCAGCACGTCCCCGGGGCGCAACGAGCCTTTCACCGGGTCGAACTGGGCGCCGTCGTACACGCCCAGCAGCGGGCCGTCGCCCGCCTTCTCCTCCCAGCGGCCGCTGCCCGCGCTGAGTTGGAGGCCCGGCGGATGCCCCGCGGAGTACAACTCGTAGTCGCCGGAGTCCAGGTCGAGGACGAGGTGGATGGAGGTGGCGAAGCCCTCCTGCCACTCCTGGCGGAGCAGGTAGCCGTTGGCGGCCGGCAGGAAGGCGTGCGGCGGGAGGCTGCCGAGCAGGCCGCCGAAGGCACCGGACAGCAGCAGGGCCCGCGAGCCCGCGTCCATGCCCTTGCCCGACACGTCGGTCAGGACGACCTCCAGCGTGCGCCCGCCGTTGGTACGGGCCGCGACCACGAAGTCGCCGGAGAAGGACTGGCCGCCGGCGGGACGCAGGGCCATCTCCCGGTGCCAGCCGCTCGGCAGGGCCGGCAACTGGCTCTGCACCCTGATGCGTTCACGCAGGTCGAAGAGCATGGTGCCGCCGCGCCGCCAGGGCACGCCCACCCGGCTGCGGAACTGGGCGACGACCAGCCCGAAGAAGCCGCAGGCGGCCACCACGAGGACGACGCCCGGGGTCACCCGGGACGCGCCCTCGGTGTACGGGCCGAGCTGGACGGCCTCCACGATCAGTGCCGTCGCCGCCGCCGCGTACAGGCCGAGCAGGCTCGCCGGGCGGAGCAGCAGCCCGCCGGCGACGATCGGGAGCACCAGCGCGGACGGGGCGAACCAGACGGAGTTGGCGAGCGTCGCGGCGAAGATGAGCGGGATCGTCAGCAGCAGTCCGGCGAGGGCTATCCAGTCGGAGCCGTCCCCGCGGAAGTAGTCGACGGCGGCCCGGCGCACGCCGACGCGGGCCCGGTGCCACTGCTTCTTCACCCGGGCCGTGAGCGTGTCGGCTGCTGCGCGCCTCTCTCGTCCTGCTGCCATCAGTTCGGGACCCTATCCATCGGAGCGACCACTTGGCACGGGAGGTCCTGGTTGTCCCCCGTCCGGGGACCGACTTCACAGTGAACTTCACCGGGCGCCGTCGCGTGGTCGTCCGGCGGAAATCGCGCCGGACCTCCCGCGCCGCCCACCCGTCACGCACCCGCCCCGCCCCGCCGGGCCGGCCTCACCGCTGCTGGCAGGCCGGACACCAGAAGAGGTTGCGGGCGGCGAGGCCGGCGGTGCGGATCTCCTCGCCGCAGATGTGGCAGGGCTGATGGGCCCTGCGGTAGACATACACCTCACCGCCGTGGTCGTCGACACGCGGCGGGCGGCCCATCGCCTCCGGAGCGTGTTCCGGGCGGACGGTGTCGATCCGGTTGGTGCGGACGCCCTCCCGCATGAGCCCGACCAGGTCGGTCCACAGGGCGTCCCACTCGGCGGGGGTGATGTCCCGGCCCGCGCGGTACGGGTCGATACCGTGCCGGAAGAGGACCTCGGCGCGGTAGACGTTCCCCACGCCGGCGATGAGCTTCTGGTCCATGAGGAGCGCGGCGATCGTCGTACGGCTGCGGCTGATCCTGCGGTACGCGGCGTCCGGGTCGGCGTCCGGGCGCAGCGGGTCGGGGCCGAGCCGGGCGTGTACCGCCCGCTTCTCGGTGCCCGTGATCAGGGCGCAGGTGGTGGGCCCGCGGAGATCGGCGTACGCCGCGTGGTGCGTGAGGCGCAGCCGGACGGTGTCCGTGGGCGGGGGTGCGGGGGCCGGGCCCAGGGCGACCTTGCCGAAGAGGCCGAGGTGGATGTGGACCCAGTCGGTGTGCTCGGGGTCGGGGTCGCGGAAGCCGAGGAAGAGGTGCTTGCCGTGGGCGTCGGCGGTGTGCAGGGCGGTGCGGTCCAGGAGGGCGGCGGCGTCGCTGAACTTGCCCTGGGGGCTGGAGACCCGCAGAGGGGCGCCGTCGGAGAAGGCCGCGGCGTAGTCCTCGGCCAGCCGGTGAATGGTGTGGCCCTCCGGCACGGGTTGGTTCCCCTCCCTCTCGACTCTCTCGGCCCGCCCGCCCGGGACCCCGGGACCGCAGGCTCGCCCCCGCCCCCGGCCGGGCTACTGCTGGGGGTGGTGGGACGGGATCGGGGGGAGGTCGCCGGTGGTCTCGTAGTCCGCGAGCATGTCGATGCGGCGGATGTGGCGCTCGTCGCCCGAGAACGGGGTGCCCAGGAAGATCTCGACGAACTTCGTCGCCTCGTCCGAGGTGTGCATGCGCGCGCCGATCGCGACCACGTTGGCGTTGTTGTGCTGGCGGCCCAGCGCCGCGGTCTCCTCGCTCCACGCCAGGGCCGCTCGTACGCCCTTCACCTTGTTCGCGGCGATCTGCTCACCGTTGCCGGAGCCACCGATCACGATGCCGAGGGCGTCGGGGTCGGCGGCGGTCCGCTCGGCGGCGCGGAGGCAGAAGGGCGGGTAGTCGTCCTGGGCGTCGTAGATGTGGGGCCCGCAGTCGACGGGCTCGTGACCCGCGTCCTTGAGCCACTCGGCGAGGTGGTTCTTGAGTTCGTATCCGGCATGGTCGGAACCGAGGTACACGCGCATGGTCCGAGTGTGACACGCCGGATCGCGGGCAGGCGCGTGGGGGCGTGTGACACGGCTCCCAGACAGGGCTCCCGGACACGGCCCTCAGGCACGGCTCCCGGAGACAGTTCCGCGGCGCGGTCCCATGGACGTCGCGGACGCGGAAGGGGGCCGGCCGGGCGCTGTGCGTGCGCCCGGCCGGCCCCCTTCCGGGGACCACCGAAGAGTCACCGCTTGTTGACGAACCGCCAGGCGGTCGGCAGCACACCCATCGCCAGGGCCGCCTTCAGGGCGTCACCGATGAGGAACGGGGTGAGGCCGGCCGCGATCGCGGCGGTGGCGGACATGCCGGTGGCCAGCGCCAGGTAGGGCACGCCGACGGCGTAGATGACCGCCGAGCCGAGCAGCATGGTGCCCGCCATCCGCCACGCGGAGCGGTCGGCGCCGCGCCGGGCCAGGGCGCCCACGACGGCCGCGGCCAGCAGCATGCCGAGGATGTAGCCGAACGCCGGCGCCCCGTAGCCCGACCCGCCCTCGGCGAACCACGGCACACCCGCGACGCCCGCCAGCGCGTACAGCGCGAGGGAGAGGAGACCGCGCCGGGCGCCGAGGGTGGTGCCGACGAGCAGCGCGGCGAAGGTCTGGCCGGTCACCGGCACCGGGGATCCGGGGACCGGGACGGCGAGCTGGGCGGCGACGCCGGTGAGCGCGGCACCGCCGACCACGAGGGCCACGTCCCGCACGCGGGAGGCCGGGACGAGGTCGGCGAGGACCAGACCGACGCGGGTCCCGCCTTCCTGGGACAGGGCGGACGAAGCGGCAGCGGTGCTCATGGGGACTCCGCGGGGTGAGGGGGCTGGGGACGAAAGCGACGCTATCCCAGCGCCCTCGCGCTGATCACCGTCAGCGCTCGACAAAGGCGCCGACACGCGGATGGTGGGCTTCGGACAAAGAACGCCCCCAACCCGGGCAACGGCGTGATACCGGTCACGGGGGTGACATGGCCTCTCCCACAGGGGCCGCCCGACCGGCGTCTGTAGGGTCCCGCCAAAGCGGCGCCCGCGCCCCGGGCCCGGCTCGCGCTCCCCTGTCCGGCTCACCGCCGGGCGGCCCGTCGGCCACCCGCCGGTCACCGGATCGACACCCTCCGTATGACACGTGTCCACATGATGGGCAGGCTCCCCGCCGGGCGGGAGCGGCCGCCCAGACTGACGGGGTTTCATCGTCTCCCGTATTGGACGAGTTGTGTCCGTTCCCAGCACCTCCGTCGAGACACCGCCGCAGCAGGAGGAGTCCTCCCTCTCCCACGGCCTGAAGCAGCGGCATCTGTCGATGATCGCCCTGGGCGGGGTGATCGGGGCCGGGCTGTTCGTCGGCTCCGGCGCGGGCATCGCGGCCGCCGGGCCGTCGATCGTCCTCGCCTACACCCTCTCCGGCCTGCTGGTCATGCTGGTGATGCGGATGCTCGGCGAGATGTCGGCCGCACACCCCTCGTCCGGCTCCTTCTCGGCGCACGCCGAGCGGGCCCTCGGGCCCTGGGCGGGCTTCACGGCGGGCTGGGCGTTCTGGGTGCTGCTGTGCACGGCCGTCGGCCTGGAGGGCATCGGCGCCGCGAAGATCGTCACAGGCTGGCTCCCGGGCACGCCCGAGTGGGCGTGGGTGGCGCTGTTCATGGTGGTGTTCTGCGGCACGAACCTGGCGGCCGTGAAGAACTTCGGCGAGTTCGAGTTCTGGTTCGCGGCACTGAAGGTCGGTGCGATCTCCCTGTTCCTGGTGCTCGGGGTGCTGGCCCTCGCGGGCGTGCTGCCGGGCACCGACTCCCCGGGCTCCTCGAACCTCACCGATCTGTTTCCGAACGGCGGCGAGGGGCTGGTGATCGGGCTGCTCGCCTCCGTCTTCGCGTACGGCGGCCTGGAGACGGTCACCATCGCCGCGGCCGAGTCGGAGGACCCGGTCAGGGGCGTCGCCGTCGCGGTCCGTACCGCGATGTGGCGGATCGGGCTGTTCTACATCGGTTCGATGGCGGTCATCGTGGCCCTGGTCCCATGGGACTCGCCGGCGGTGGTCGAGAGCGGTCCGTACGTCGCCGCCCTGGACCGGCTCGGCATCCCGGGCGCCGGTCAGCTGATGAACGTCGTGGTGCTGGTGGCGCTGCTGTCCGCGATGAACGCCAACATCTACGGCGCCTCGCGCATCGCCTACTCCCTGGTGGAGCGCGGACAGGGACCGAAGGTGCTGGCCCTGGTGTCGGCCGGGGTGCCGCGGCTCGCCGTGCTGGCCTCCTCGGTCTTCGGATTCCTGTGCGTGCTGCTGAGCTACTGGCGGCCCGACGACGTCTTCTCCTGGCTGCTGAACATGATCGGCGCGGTGATCCTGGTCGTCTGGATCTTCATCGCCGTCTCGCAGCTGCGGCTGCGCCGCGTCCTGGAGCGCGAAACGCCGGAGAAGCTGGTGGTGCGGATGTGGGCGTTCCCGTGGCTGACGTGGGTCGCGCTGGCCGGGATGGCGTGCGTCTTCGTCCTCATGGCCCGGGAGCCGGGCACCCGTGTGCAGCTGTACTCCACGGGCGGCATGGTCCTGGTCCTGGCGGCCGCGGGCTACGCCTGGCAGCGGGCCAGGGCCCGCGCGGGGAGCTGAGACCCCCTTCCCTTTGGCGGTTTTGACGGCGAAGGCCCTCATCCGGACGACGTGTCCGGGTGAGGGCCTTCGCCGTGCCCGGGTGCACGCCGACCCCGCATCCCGGCCCCTTCTGCTGGTAGCGTGCAGTTGCAAGCTCTTTGCAATAAGAGGTTCGAAGGGGACCCCATGCCCGTCTACACGCTGCCCGACCTGCCGTACGACTACTCCGCGCTCGCGCCGGTGATCAGCCCCGAGATCATCGAACTGCACCACGACAAGCACCACGCGGCCTATGTGAAGGGCGCCAACGACACGCTGGAGCAGCTCGCCGAGGCGCGGGACAAGGAGGCGTGGGGCTCGGTCAACGGGCTGGAGAAGAACCTGGCCTTCCACCTCTCCGGGCACATCCTGCACTCGATCTACTGGCGGAACATGGCGGGTGACGGTGGTGGCGAGCCGCTGGCCGCCGACGGCGTGGGCGAGCTGGCCGACGCGATCGCCGAGTCCTTCGGCTCCTTCGCCGGCTTCAAGGCCCAGTTGTCCAAGGCGGCGGCGACCACCCAGGGGTCGGGCTGGGGCGTGCTGGCGTACGAGCCGCTGAGCGGGCGGCTGATCGTCGAGCAGGTCTACGACCACCAGGGCAACGTCGGCCAGGGCGCGACCCCGATCCTGGTCTTCGACGCCTGGGAGCACGCCTTCTACCTCCAGTACAAGAACCAGAAGGTGGACTTCATCGAGGCGATGTGGAAGGTCGTCGACTGGCAGGACGTGGCCAGGCGCTACGAAGCCGCGAAGTCCCGCACGGATGTGCTGCTGCTGGCTCCCTGAGACCGGCACCCCGGGGCCCGCGAGGCCCCGGTGAGCGTCCTGCCCCGTGATCGTCTTCTCACCGTTCACCCGGCAGGCGGAAAAAGGGAAGCCCCTGCGAGGACAGGACTCGCGGGGGCTTCCGGTATGCGGCGTTCCGGGTCAAAGTGACCCATGACGACACCCAGGACCATGAAACTGCCCTGCTGGACGTGCGACGCCGACCAGCAGCACCGTCAGCTCGACAAGGCCGAGCAGAACTGGCTCAAGGAGCGGCTGGGCCGCGCGGGCGTGAACGAGTTCTGGCTCTGCGAGAACGTGCTGGACCCGGACACCGGCAGGCAGTGCCGCAACCTGCGCACGGGGTTCGTCATGAAGCCCTTCCCCAAGGCCGTCCGCGTGCCCGTCCCGGAGTGAGTCCCGGAGTGAGTCCCGGGGTGAGTCCCGGGGTGAGTCCCGGGGTGAGTTCCGGGGTGAGTTCCGGAGCGACCCGCCCCGGAGCGGCCCGTCGCCGTCACAGGTTGCTGAAGTCCGGGCCCTGCGTGCGGGTGCGCTTGATCTCGTAGAAACCGGGGACGGAGGCCACGGCGAGGGTGCCGTCCCAGAGGCGGGCCGCCTCCTCGCCCCGGGGCGCGGGGGTGACGACCGGACCGAAGAAGGCGATCTGCTCGCCGTCCGCGCCGGGCACGGCGATGACCGGGGTGCCGACCTCCTGGCCGACCTTGTCGATGCCCTCCTGGTGGGAGGCGCGCAGCTGGGGCTCGTACGGGGTGGAGTCCCAGTGCTCCATGAGGGAGTCGGGCAGGCCGACCTCCTTCAGGGCGGCCGCGACGGCCTCCTTCTCCGGGCCCTCGTCCTGGTTGTGGAAGCGGGTGCCGAGCGCGGTGTAGAGGTCGCCGAGCACCTCGGCGCCGTGCTCCTGCTCGGCCGCGGCGGCGACCCGGACGGGTCCCCAGGCCTTGGTCTCGAGCATCTCGCGGTACTCCTCGGGCAGTTCGTCGATCTTGTCCTCGTTGAGGACCGCGAGGCTCATCAGGTGCCAGCGGACCTTGACGTCCCGCACCTTCTCCACCTCCAGCATCCAGCGGGAGGTCATCCAGGCCCAGGGGCACAGCGGGTCGAACCAGAAGTCGACAGGGGTGGCGGACGCGGCGGCGGGGGGCGTGTCGGGCATGTCTCTCCTCGGGAGGGAAGTACGGGGCGGGCGTTTCCCCGGGGAAACGCCCGGACTCCCCCCGGTCATTCCCGGCTGCCCCTGGTCAGGGGCGCATGGCAGGATCGGTGCTGTCCAGCCCTGTCGACGACGACGTACGAGGAGTTCGCCCGTGCCCGGTGAGAACCTGACCCGTGACGAGGCCCGGGAGCGGGCCGCACTGCTGTCGGTGGACGGGTACGAGGTGTCCCTCGACCTGCGCTCCGCGACCGGCGGGGACGGCGGGGACGGTGCGGCCGGGCCGCACACCTTCCGCTCGGTGACGACCCTCCGGTTCCGCTGCGCGGAACCGGGCGCGAGCAGCTTCGCGGACCTGATCGCGCCGAGCGTGACGGCCGTCTCCCTCAACGGGCGGGACCTCGACCCCGGGGAGGTGTTCGACGGCTCCCGGATCCTGCTGGAGGACCTGGCCGCCGACAACGAGCTGGTCGTCGACGCCCGGTGCGCGTACTCCCGTACCGGCGAGGGCATGCACCGCTTCGTCGACCCCGAGGACGGCGAGGTGTACCTCTACACCCAGTACGAGCCGGCCGACGCCCGGCGCGTCTTCGCCACCTTCGAGCAGCCCGACCTCAAGGCCCCCTACCGTTTCGAGGTGCGGGCTCCCGAGGGCTGGACGGTGTGGAGCAACGGCGTCGGTGAACTCGCCGACGGCGTCTGGCGGTTCGCGGAGACCAAGCCGATCTCGACGTACATCACGTGCGTGGTCGCCGGTCCGTACCACTACGTCACGGACACCTACGAGCGTGAACTGCCCGACGGCACGCGGCTGGAGATCCCGCTCGGCGCGATGTGCCGCAAGGGTCTCGCGCCGCACTTCGACGCCGACGACGTGTTCCTGGTGACCAAGCAGGGCCTGGACTTCTTCCACGACCACGTCGACTACCCGTACCCCTTCGGGAAGTACGACCAGGCGTTCGTGCCCGAGTACAACCTGGGCGCGATGGAGAACCCCGGACTCGTCACGTTCCGGGAGGAGTTCATCTTCCGCGGCAAGGTCACGCAGGCGTCCTACGAGGCCCGGGCCAATGTGATCCTGCACGAGATGGCGCACATGTGGTTCGGCGACCTGGTCACCATGGAGTGGTGGGACGACCTGTGGCTGAAGGAGTCCTTCGCCGACTTCATGGGCGCGTTCTCGCTGGTGGGCGCCACCCGGTTCACCGACGGCTGGATCACCTTCGCCAACCGCCGCAAGGCCTGGGCGTACCGCGCGGACCAGCTGCCGTCCACGCACCCGATCACCGCCGACATCCGCGACCTCCAGGACGCCAAGCTCAACTTCGACGGCATCACCTACGCCAAGGGTGCCTCCGTGCTGAAGCAGCTGGTGGCGTACGTCGGCCAGGACGCCTTCCTGGAGGGCTCCCGCCGCTACTTCAAGCGGCACGCGTACGGCAACACCCGCCTCGGTGACCTGCTGTCGGTCCTCGAGGAGACCAGCGGCCGGGACATGGCGGCCTGGACGCGGTCCTGGCTGCAGACGGCGGGGGTCAACTCCCTGACCCCGCAGGTGCTGCTGGGTGCGGACGGCAGGGTCGAGGAGCTCGCGGTGGTGCAGGAAGCCGCGGAATCTCATCCCGAACTGCGCCCGCACCGGGTCGCGGTGGGCCTGTACCGGCGCACGGGCGACGGCGCGCTCGAGCGGTACGCGCGCGCCGAGGCGGACGTCGACGGGGCGCGTACGGTGGTCGCCGAGCTGGCGGGTGCCGAGGCGCCCGAGCTGGTGCTGGTCAACGACGACGACCTGACGTACTGCAAGATCCGCTTCGACGAGACCTCGCTGGCCACGCTCCGCGCGCACCTGGGCGCGCTGACCGACCCCCTGGCCCGCGCCCTGTGCTGGTCGGCGCTGTGGAACATGACGCGGGACGCGCTGCTGCCCGCGCGGGAGTTCGTGGACCTGGTGCTGCGGTTCGGCGGGCGCGAGTCCGACATCGGCGTGCTGCAGATGCTGCACGCCTGGGCCGAGTCGGCGCTCGTCCACTACGCGGCGCCCGCCTGGCGGGAGACGGGCGGCCGGCTGCTCTCCGAGGGCGCCCGGCGTGAGCTGGAGGCCGCCGCGCCGGGCAGCGAGCAGCAGCTGGCCTGGGCCCGCTTCTTCGCCCGGTCGGCCGGTGCGCCGGGCGACCTCCAGCTGCTCCGGGAACTGCTGTCGGGCACGGTGACGGTCGACGGGCTCGACGTCGACCAGGAACTGCGCTGGGCGTTCCTGGAGCCGCTGGCCGCGCACGGGCTCGCCGACGAGAAGGCGCTGGCCGAGGAGCTGGCCCGGGACGACACCGCCTCCGGCAGGCGCCACCAGGTCCGCTGTCTGGCCGCCCGCCCGTCGGCGGAGGTGAAGGCGCGGGCGTGGCAGCGGGTCGTGGAGTCGGACGAGCTGTCCAACGCGCTGGTGGAGGCGACGATCGCGGGCTTCGCCCAGCCCTCGCAGCGGGAGCTGCTCGCGCCGTACGCGGAGAAGTACTTCGCGGTGATCGAGCGGGTGTGGACCGAGCGGTCGATCCAGATCGGCATGGACGTGGTGCGGGGCCTGTTCCCCGATCTGCGGGACTCGCCCGGGACGCTGGAGGCGACGGACGCCTGGCTCGCGGCCCACCAGGACGCGGCCCCGGCACTGCGCCGGCTGGTGCTGGAGGCCCGGGACGACCTGGCGCGGGCGCTGCGCGGGCAGGCGTGCGACGCGGCGGCCGGCTGACACCCGCCCCGGTGGCCCGCTGACCTTCACCCCGGTGGCCGGCCGGCCCCCACCGCGGCGGCGGGGTCGGCCCGCCGCCGCGGCAGGCCGACGCCCACCCGCTCCGGGCGCGATCCCACCCCTGGGACACACGCTCCGTGACCGTTACCGAATTCGGTCGATATCAGCCGTGCCCCCTGGTCCCACCCGAACGGACCAGGGGGTTTTCGGCATCCGAACAAGCGTCCTTTAGGACGAGCTTGTCCCTGATTGTCGACGGCTCTGTAACAGGGGTTCGGGGGCGGACCTCACACGGGGACATTGCCGGACATGAACCACGAGACCCCGCTCTTCCCCCGCTCCCTGCACCACCTGGCCGCCGGCACCCGGCGCGTGCTGACCACCGCCCAGCTCCGCTCGCACGGTGTCTCCGCCGCGGAGGCCGACGACCGGTGCCGCCCCGGCGGCGCCTGGCGGCAGCTCCTCCCCGGCGTCGTCCTGCTCCACCCGGGCCCGCCGACCAGCGAGGAGCGACTGCACGCGGTGCTGATGTACACGGCGCGGGAGCGGTCCGTGCGGGTCCCCGGCCAGCCCGGCCCGGCCGACTCGACGGCGCCCCGCTACGAGGAGGCGATGATCACCGGGCTGGCCGCGCTGACCCTGCACGGCTTCTCCTCCGCTCCCCCGCTGCCCTCCCTGGACGCCTTCGACGTGCTGGTGCCACGACTGCGCCGGCTGCGCTCCACGGGCTGTGTCCGCATCGTCCGCACGTCGGTGCTGCCGGTTCCCGCGCAGGTGACGGGCGTGCCGGTGGCGCCGGTCCCGCGGGCGCTGGCCGACGCGGTGGCCACGGTGGACGACGCGGCCGCGGTGCTCCGGCTGCTGACGGAGGCGGTGGTCGGCGGCCACTGCGACGCGGCCACGGTGGTGCGGGAGCTGACCGGTGCGAAGCTCCTGGACCGGCCGCACGTGGTGGACGCGGTGGACTCGCTGGTGGCCGGGGGCCGCGCGGTCGCGGAGGACCGGCTGTACCGGATGGTGCGGGAGTACGGTCTGCCCGACCCGGTGTGGAACGTCGACCTGCGCCTGCCGGGCGGCCCCCACCTCGGCGGCCTGGACGCCTACTGGCCCGACCAGGCCGTGGCGCTCGAGCTGGACACCCGGACGTCCCGGCAGGACCTCTGCCAGGAGGACCTGTGGTTCGAGTACGCCCGCAAGCGTGAACTCCTGGAGCGGCTCGGCGTCACCGTCGTGCACGTCACCCCGCACAAGCTGCGGGACGCGGCGGAGCAGCAGGCGATGGTGATCCGTACGGCGCTGATGGCCGCGGACGACCGCGATCCCGCCGCCTACGTCGTGGTGCTGCCCCGCTGACCCGGCCCCGCGCCGTGCGTCCGTACCGCCGGTTCCGCCCGCCCTTCCGGCTTCCTACGCCTTGAGGAGGAGTTCCGTGTTGCGGTCCTGGGGGGTGCCGCCGAGGTCGGTGCGGGCGTCCGGGGCGTTGGAGGACAGTTCGCGGTAGAGGGCGGCCAGGCCGGTCTGGGTGAGGTCGTCGTGGTCCGTGCGGGACGGGGCCGCGGACTCGATCAGGGTGGTGAAGAGGGACAGCGTGCCGTCCTCGTTGTCCACCAGCTCGATGACGCGGGCGAGGTGGGGGAAGTCGATGTGGGAGGCGGTGGAGATCTCCCAGAAGGAGCCGGCGGGTCCGGTGTGCGGGGTGACGGCGTTGCGGTGGAGGTGACCGTTGACCCAGGCCACCACGTTGCGGTGCCGGCCGAGGAGCTCGAGGAGTTCCCTGCCGTCGTGGCGCCGTTCGTCGGGGCGGGCCGGGTCGCGGTGCGTGTTCGACATCGATTCGCTGGTGTGGTGGCTGAAGACGATCGCGCGGGAGTCCTTGTTCGTCCGCAGGGTCCGCTCCAGCCAGCGCAGTTGGGCCGTGCCGAGGGAGCCCGTGTAGTGGCCGCCAGGGTCGGTGGTGTCGAGGCTGATCCCGATGACGTCGTCGGAGACGCGGAACGCGTAGTACTGGGTGCCCGCGTCGAGGTTGGCGGCGGTGTAGCCGTGGCCCACCGGGCCGAACCCGCGGTGTGCGGGGTCCAGGTGCGCCTTCAGGTACTCGGTGGGGGTGAACGGGGCGCGCGCCTCGTCGGGGGTGACCGGACGCATCGCGCGGGCGTGGGTCTTGAGGAACTCGCCGTACTGGACGCCCCGGGGGTCGGTGGCCTTCTTGATGGCCTGCTGGAGCTTCTTCGCCTCGGCCGCCGGTATCTCCATCAGTTTCCGTCCGCCGACGGCGAGTTCGGCGAGGTGGGAGTCGCCGTGGGAGGCGTAGCAGCCGAGCGGCATCGTGTCGTGGTTGCCGACGGTGGAGTACCAGGGGAGGTTGAGGCCGGGGCTGTTGACCTCGCGGACGGCCGCCGCGAGGAAGCCGTCCAGGTGCGGGAAGCCGAGCTGCTTGTCGGCGTCGCGGACGGCGGTGTCCGGCTGCCAGTACTGCCGCAGGCCGCTGTTCTGGACGCCTTCGTAGTGGCGCGGGTCCCCGGAGTTGGGGGTGACGCGGCCACCGCTGAACACCTTCAGGAACCAGTCGAGTTCGGTGCGGGTGTTGTTGTCCGTGTTGTCGCCGGTGGTCATCGCGAAGTGCAGCGGGGAGCCGGTGACGGGGGCACCGCGCAGTGCGTTGATCCGCTCGACGAGGGCGACCGCGCCGTGCACGGTGAGCGCCTCCTGGGGCCGCCAGGCGCGCACATCGGTGGAGCGCAGGTACTCCAGGCGCAGCGGGTGCTGCACGTCGAGCACGTGCAGGTCGGTGAGGTGTACGAACGCCGCCAGCGTGGTGCGGCGGTCGTCCCGGCCGGAGCGGGCCGCGGCCAGTTCGCCGCGTATCACCCGTCCCCAGCCCGGCCCTTCCTCGAGGCGCCGGTAGCCGGACCCGCCGCGCGGGACGGAGACCCCTTCGAGAGTGGTGCCCCGGGTGTACGGGGCGAGCGGGGCGGCCGGTGCCTGCCGGGAGGAGGCGCGCACGGCCTCGTCCGTGGCGGCGTCCGCCGCGACGGCCTCGCCGTCGGGCCGCAGGGCGTAACCGACGCCGGCGGAGAGGGCCACCGCACCGGTGACGGCGAGGACGGAACGGCGGTGGAGTCCAGCGGAGTCGGCGACTGAGCGTATGCGCGGCATGGCGCTTCTCTCCCCGGGTGCGAACGCGTCGGCAGTGGTCGCGGGGCGCCCGCCGGGCGAACGTCCCGCTCGTACTGGATGCTTGGCAGCGGGAATGGCCTGCGTGTGAACGCGGCGGCAACGCGCGACACCGATCGCCGTACGTGGATCTTGGACCACCCCGCGGGTCGGAACCCGCTTCCGCACCGGCCCGAACGCGGTCACTCCGCGTTCACTTCACGGGAGAGCCGGGTCGGGGAACGTCGACCCGATCGCGACAGTCGGCGCAATCACCCGATCGAGGTCAGAGGCCTTGACCGGGCGACCCCACAGCGGTCAGCCCTCCGCGCGTTCCGCCACCCGTCCCACGGCCGGCCGCTCCCGCCACAGCCGCAGCGCGATGTCGACCAGACGGATCCGGACCAGTTCCGGGACAGCGTCCAGGGGCTGCCAGGCGGCCAGTTCGGTGGAGCCGCCGATCTCGTTCCTGAGCTCGCCGCCGGTGATCCGCCCCTCGTAGACCAGCCGTACGCCGTGGTGGTCCACGGGGCGGCTCAGGCGGCCGCCGGGCAAGGTGCGCCGACTGGAGTTCACACCGAGCAGGCCGGTGACCTCGATGCGGTAGCCGGTCTCCTCCTCGACCTCCCGCCGCACGGTGTCGTAGGGGTCCTCGCCGTGCTCCATGCCGCCGCCCGGCAGGACCCACTCGGGGGCGCCTCCGGGGACCGGGGACCGGGCCAGCAGCAACTGCCCGTCGCGCACCACCACGGCGTAGGCCGCCACCCTCAACTTCTCTCGCACTCGGGGACGTTACCCCGATGACCGTCGGCCCGGCAGGCGAGTGTCCGACAACGGGCCACCGCCGTACGACGCGACCGCGCGGACGACTTGCCCGCTTCGTCACCCGACACCCGATACCTGCATAGCGGGTTTTCCCCACACATCCATTTCGATTCGGCCAACCCTCCCCAAACACCTGTCCCTTGCGAAAGGCTCAGCGATCGTCCGGGGTCGCATTCCGGACGATCGCGACCAGGGTCGATCGACTCCGGTCGCTCCACGATGGTGCCTTTACCTGCAAGGGATGCCGATGACCCGTTCCTCCCAGCGCGAAGCGATATCGGGCACACGACGTGTCGCCCGTATCGCCCTGGCCGCCGGCCTCGTCGCCGCGCTCAGTGCGGTCGGACCGATACCTCTGGCGGTCGCCGCCGGCGCGCCGACCGCCGCACCCGTCGACGGCGACGTCAAGTCCGCGCCCGACAAGCTCGGTTCGAAGGACGCGGACCTGCTCGCCGAGGCCAAGGCGGACGGCGTCAAGAACGTCACGATGATGATCGCCACCGCCCCCGGCGAGACCGCGCAGGTCGCCGAGCAGCTGGACGCGGTCAAGGGCGGTTCGGTCGGCCGGACCCACGACGCGCTCGGCTACGTCCGCGCCACCGTCCCCACCGCCGAGGCGGACTCGGTCATCGCAGCCGCCGCCAAGCTCTCCACCGTGCACGGCATCGACCTGCGCGAGGAGATCCCGCTGGACGACCCGACGCCCGGCGCGGACACCACCGAGGGTGCCGCCGGCAAGGGCGGCAAGGGCGGCTACCCGGCTCCCGGGAAGCGGACCCCCGCCAAGAACCCGTACAACCCGTCCTTCGAGACCGGTGCCGTCGACTTCGTCAAGGACAACCCGAAGGCGGACGGCCGCGGCGTCACCATCGGCGTCCTCGACACGGGTGTGGACCTCGCCCATCCGGCGCTGCAGAAGACCACCACCGGCGAGCGCAAGATCGTCGACTGGGTGACGGCGACCGACCCGGTCGTGGACGGCGACCAGACCTGGCGCCCGATGACCGCGTCGGTGTCCGGCCCCACCTTCACCCACGAGGGCACGACCTGGACGGCGCCCGAGGGCTCGTACCGGATCAGCACCTTCAAGGAGTCGTACACCATCGGCGGTGACGCGGGCGGTGACGCCAACCGCGACGGCGACACCACCGACTCCTGGGGCGTGCTGTACGACGCGGCGGCCGGCACGGTCCGTGTCGACCTGAACAACAACCAGGACTTCTCCGACGACACCCCGATGAAGCCGTACAAGGACGGCTTCCAGATCGGGTACTTCGGCACCGACGACCCGGCCACCGAGATCGCCGAGCGCCAGCCGTTCGTCGTGGAGATCCGCAAGGACGTCGTCCGCAACGCGGCCGGCGACAAGGCCGACTTCGTCAACATCGGCCTCATCCAGGGCTCGCACGGCTCGCACGTGGCCGGCATCACCGCGGCCAACGGCCTGTTCGGCGGCACGATGGACGGCGCCGCGCCCGGCGCGAAGATCGTCTCCTCCCGTGCCTGCACCTGGTCCGGCGGCTGCACCAGCGTGGCGCTCACCGAGGGCATGATCGACCTCGTCGTCAACCGCGGCGTCGACATCGTCAACATGTCCATCGGCGGTCTGCCGGCGCTGAACGACGGCAACAACGCCCGCGCCGAGCTCTACAGCCGCCTCATCGACACCTACGGCGTCCAGCTGGTGATCTCCGCGGGCAACTCCGGCCCCGGCGCCAACACCATCGGCGACCCCGCACTGGCCGACAAGGTCATCTCGGTCGGCGCGACCATCTCCAAGGAGACCTGGGCCGCCAACTACGGCTCCGAGGTGAAGAAGAAGTACGCCATGATGCCGTTCTCCTCGCGCGGTCCGCGTGAGGACGGAGGCTTCACGCCGACGCTCGTCGCGCCCGGCGCGGCGATCAACACCATCCAGACCTGGTCGCCGGGCGCGCCGGTCGCCGAGGCGGGCTACGCCCTGCCCGCCGGTTACGGCATGCTCCAGGGCACCTCGATGGCCTCTCCGCAGGCCGCCGGTGCCGCCGCGCTGCTGCTGTCGGCCGCGAAGCAGAAGCGCATCGACCTCACCCCCGCGAAGCTGCGCACCGCCCTCACCTCCACCGCCGGGCACATCAAGGACGTGCAGGCCTACGAGGAGGGCGCCGGCCTCATCGACATCGAGGACGCCTGGGACGCGATCCGCGACGGCGCCACCGCGCACGAGTACGCGGTCAAGGCGCCGGTCGACACCGCGATCGACCAGTTCCTGAAGACCCCGGGCTCCGGCACCGGCCTCTACGACCGTGAGGGCGGCCTCAAGGCCGGTCAGAAGAAGACGTACGACATCACCGTCACCCGTACGTCCGGCCCCGACCGCGCGATCCGGCACAGGCTCGGCCTCGAGAACAACGCCGGCGACACCTTCCGCATCCTCGGCGACCGCGACGTGCAGCTGTCGCTGAACAAGCCGGTGACCGTCAAGGTCCAGGCCTCGCCCCGCTCGGCCGGTCTGAAGAGCGCGATCCTCGAGGTCGACGACCCTCGCACCGAGGGCGTCGACCGGCAGATCCTGAACACCGTGGTCGTCTCGGCGCCGCTGAAGCACACCTTCTCCGCCTCCGGAAAGGCCCAGCGCAACAGCACCACCTCCTACTTCGTCACCGTGCCCGAGGGCGCGAAGACGCTGGAGATCGCGCTCGGCGGGCTGAAGGCCACGAGCCAGACCCGGTTCATCGCCATCCACCCGTACGGCGTCCCGGCCGACCCGACGTCGACGGTCAACTGCTACCCGAACTACACCAACCCGGCCAACACCTGCCGCCCCGACGTGCGTTCGTACGCGGACCCGCAGCCGGGCGTCTGGGAGATCGAGGTCGAGTCGCGCCGCACCTCGCCGCTGCTCGACAACCCGTACACGCTGGACGTCGCCGTGCTCGGCGCGGTCTTCGACCCGGAGACCGTGACCGTCCCGGAGGCCGAGGTCGGCACCCCGGCCGACGTCTCCTGGAAGGTGACCAACCAGGCCGCCGCCCTGGACGGCAAGCTGGTCGGCGGCCCGCTGGGCTCGGCCAAGACCGACCGGCCGACCATCAGCACGGGTGACGTCCACACCACCACGGTCGAGGTGCCCGCGGGCGCCGCGTCGCTCGACGTGGCCATCGGCAACGTCACCGACACCGCCGCCGACCTGGACCTGGCGGTCTACAACGCCGCCGGCACCCGCGTCGCCCAGTCCGCCGACGGCGACTCGGAGGAGTCGGTCTCCATCGCCAAGCCGGCCGCCGGTACGTACACCGTGCAGGTCGTGGGCTACTCCGTCCCGGCCGGTTCCGCCGAGTACGACTACCGGGACGTGTTCTTCTCCGCCACGCTCGGCGAGGTCACGGTCGACGGGGCCGCCTCGGTGAAGCTCGGCACGGGCGACTCGGCCGCCGTCTCCGGCAGCGCCACCGCCGTCGCGGCGGCTCCCGGGGGACGTGAGTTCTTCGGGCGCGTCCAGCTGGTCAACGCGCGCGGCACGGTCGCGGGCACGGGCAGCGTGACGATCGAGAAGGTCGTGCCGTAACCGACGGCCACCAGAGGCAGGGGCGGGCGTCCACCGGGGCGCCCGCCCCTTCGCCGTACGCACCCCCGTCGATCACTCGCAGGTCAGGGTGCGCGACACGGGCAGTGCGGCGGTGATCCGCGCCCGTTCGGGGGCGATGGCCTCCTCGCCGACGATCACGGTGTCCGGGACGGCGCCCTCGCGGGGCAGGCCGAACAGCACCCGGTCGCCCTCGTGCAGCGGGGGGTGGCCGTCGACCTCTCGCAGGAGAACGATCTCGTCATCGCCGCCCCGCGCGTCCTTCTCCGGCTGGTAGAGCCGGGTCGCCGTCAGCGTGACGCGCTCCTGCCCGGCGCCCTCGCCCGGGCCCGTGCCCGGTACCGGCTCCACCGCCGCGACCGTGCCCTCGGCGACGAGCCGGGCGCAGGCGAGGTAGCGGGGGCTGCCGAAGGCGGCGCCGGCCGACTGCTCGGCGCTCGAGGCGTCGGCAGCGGCCTTGTCACCCGACGCCTCGGACGCCCCTCCCCCGGTCTGCGTCACGAGCCAGCCCGTGCCGACGACCACCGTGGCGGCCGCCGCCGCGACGAGCGCCCCGAGGGCGATCCGCAGGGGGCGCCGGGTACGGCGGGGGCGGGCGGGCAGGAAGGTCACCGGAGACCCGGCCCCCGACCCGGCCTCCCGGTGCTCACCGGCGTCGGCCAACGCGTCTCCGATCAGGCCCAGCTGCTCCCGCAGCACGGCGATGTCGGCGGCGGCCGCGTCCCGCGCGGCCGTGAACTCCGGGTCCTGCCGGGCCCGCGCGGGCAGCGGCTCGTCGAGGAGCGCGGCCATGAGGGCGTCCGTGCCGTCGCCTAGGCGCATGCCGTCGTTCTGGGGCATGCCGTCGCCCTGATGACGGTCGTGGGCGGTCACGTCATACCACCTCGTCCTCGTGCAGGCGGGCGCGCAGGGCCCGTACGGCCGTGTGCAGCCGGCTCTTGACCGTGCCCTCGGGGACGCCGAGCTGTTCGGCTATCGAGCGCACCGGGAGGTCGGCGTAGAACCGCAGCACGACGACCTGGCGCTGGGCGTCGGGCAGCCCGTCCAGCCCGCGGGCGACGGCGAGGGAGAGCAGCCGGGTCTCCTCGTCGGCGGGGAGCTGCTCCGCCGGGCGCAGCGCGGCAAGGCGTTCGCCGAGCCGCTCCTGGCGGCGTTTGGCCCGGTGCCAGTCCATGGCGAGGTTGGAGGCGACCACCGCCGCCCACGCGGAGACGTCCCGGGGCGCCTCCTGCCCGTTCGCGGCGCGTTCCAGCAGCCGCAGGCGGACCTGCTGCACCCCGTCCGGCAGGTCCGCCTGCGGCACCCCGCCGAGCGCGAGCACCGCCCGCACCCGGCGTTCCTGCGCCGGGTCCAGCGGGTCGTCGTCCGCGGCGCCGTACGCCGGCCGGCCGCGCCGGATTCTTCCGCGCAGCACTGCCCACCCCCTCACCCTGTCCCCCCTACGACGCCGGCCGGGACCGGAACGTTCACCCGGGTGCCGTGCACCGGCAGAGGCGTACGTCACACCGCCGTGTGGGTGGGGCGGGACGGGGCAGGGGACCTTGCGGCCGGTGGCCCCCGACGGCTGATTTCCTGCGGCTCGCAGGGGTGGCGGCCGCAGGTCCGCGACCGGTGCCCGGCGCCGGGGCGTCCCACTGTTCGGGCAGAAGGCGTTAACAATTGGACAGGCGGGCCGTGGTCGGCCGCATGATGGAAAAGCCTCGGCCAGGTAACAGGAACGCGAAAAACGCAGTAGGGAGACACCGTGAGGGTCGGAATCGTCGGAGCCACCGGTCAGGTGGGCACGGTCATGCGCAGCATCCTCAAGGAGAGGAAGTTTCCGCTGACCGAGCTGCGCCTGTTCGCCTCGGCCCGCTCGGCGGGGACGGTCCTGGACGGGGTCACGGTCGAGGACGCGGCCACCGCGGACTACACCGGTCTGGACATCGTGCTGTTCTCCGCGGGCGGCGCGACCTCGAAGGCGCTGGCCGAGAAGGTCGCCTCGCAGGGTGCCGTCGTGATCGACAACTCCTCGGCCTGGCGCAAGGACCCCGAGGTCCCGCTGGTCGTCTCCGAGGTGAACCCGGAGGCGATCGCGAACCGCCCCAAGGGCATCATCGCCAACCCGAACTGCACCACGATGGCCGCGATGCCGGTCCTGCGTCCGCTGCACGCCGAGGCGGGCCTGGAAGCGCTGGTCGTGGCCACGTATCAGGCGGTGTCCGGCTCCGGAGTCGCGGGCGTCGCCGAGCTGCACGGCCAGACCCAGAAGGTCGTCGCCGACGCCGACAAGCTGGCCCACGACGGCGCGGCGGTCGACTTCCCCGAGCCCGGCGTCTACAAGCGCCCCATCGCCTTCAACGTGCTGCCCTTCGCCGGCAACCTCGTGGACGACGGTCTGAACGAGACCGACGAGGAGCAGAAGCTGCGCAACGAGTCCCGCAAGATCCTGGACATCCCGGAGCTCAAGGTCTCCGGCACCTGCGTGCGCGTCCCGGTCTTCTCCGGCCACTCCCTCCAGATCAACGCCCGGTTCGCCCGCCCGATCAGCGCGGAGCGCGCGACCGAGCTGCTGGCCGAGGCCCCCGGTGTCGTCCTCACCGACATCCCCACCCCGCTCCAGGCCGCCGGCCGGGACGCGTCCTACGTCGGCCGCATCCGCGGCGACGAGACGGTCGACAACGGCCTGGCCCTGTTCGTCTCCAACGACAACCTCCGCAAGGGCGCGGCCCTGAACACCGTCCAGATCGCGGAACTGGTGGCGGCCGAGCTCAAGGGCTGAGGCTCACCGCACTGGAAGGGGGCGTCCGCCGGTCAATCGGCGGACGCCCCTTTCTGCATGCTCACAGCGCCAGATGCCGCCGCAGCGCCACGTCGATCTCGGCCATGCGCTGCCGCGGCACGGCGCCGACCTTGTGCAGCAGGCGGTCCGGCGCAACGGCACGTACCTGCTCGCACTGCACCTTGGAGTCCTTCGGCAGGCGGCTCTCGTCAGAGCTCAGAAAGACCTGGAACGTCAGGACGCGAGAGGTGTTGGACGTCAGCGGCACCACCGTGACGACCCCCCGGTTGTGCTGCACGACAGACTCGTTGGCAGCGTTGTTGGAGACAATCACTGCCGGCCTCACCTTATTGGCTTCGCTGCCCCTCGCCGGTTCCAGGTCCACCATGTAGATGTCACCACGCCTCATCGGTGATCCCGTCTCCGCTCGTCCGGTCCCACAGCCCGGCGTCTCCGCTTCCGTCCCATTCGGCGAAAGCCTCCGTGTACTCCTGCTCGAGCTGCGCCTGCCTGAGCAACTCGATGGCGGCCTGTATCACGGCTGAGCGGGACTCGGCCTCCGTACGGGCGGCGTACTCGTCGACGAAGGCCAGGTCCTCCTTCGGCAGACTCACACTGATCTTCATACTCAGGATGCTACCTGAAGTAGGAACAGCACGGCTACCGCTTTTCTGTACCAGGTCAGGCGCCCCGCCCTTCCCCACCCCTCTCCATTTCCCGGATCGCTCCGTCGGCCGCGGACGGGGCAGTCACTGCCGGTCCTCGCGTCGGACCTCGTAGAGGAAGCAGCCGTACTCCACCGCGCGGACGTGGACGAGGGCGACCTCCGGGTCGGTGAAGGCCTCCGTGAGGGCGGGGGCGAAGGCGTCCGGGGTGTCCACCAGGCGGCCACCCAGGATGCGGCCGTCGGCGGAGTAGCGGCGCAGCGTGCGGTGGGCGTGGGTGAAGGGGAGGCCGGCGTCGGGTGCCGGTCCCGCGCACTGCTGGGCGTGGATGAAGACCGGGCCCTGCTCGTCGTACGCGCCCGGGTCGGCGCCCGTCCGGGCCGCCCAGCGGCGCAGCGGCGCGTACGACACCAGGGCGATCGACTCCCCGGGCACGCTGCGGCGCAGGCAGCAGCGGAGCGGGGCGCCGCCCTCGTCGTCGGTGCGGGGGACCGCGGGGCGGCCCGCGTCGTCCAGGGTGCGCAGTTCCTCCAGGACCGGGGCCGGGACGGGGCGGGCGGTGTGGTGGGTCGTCGTCATGGTTCCAGGCTCGCGCCGGGCCGGGCGCGCCACCGGCGGGAAATGGTCATCGCGTTCCGTGCCGGTCACGTGGAAGGATGACGCAACCCACACATAACGAGGAGATGACCGCGTGCCTGGCACAAACCTGACTCGCGAAGAGGCGCAGCAGCGGGCGAAGCTGCTGACCGTTGACTCGTACGAGATCGACCTCGATCTCTCCGGCGCGCAGGAGGGCGGCACCTACCGGTCCGTGACCACGGTGCGCTTCGACGTCTCCGAGGACGGGGAGGGGGCGCAGTCGTTCATCGACCTGGTGGCTCCCACCGTCCACGAGGTGACCCTCAACGGTGACTCCCTCGACCCCGCCGAGGTGTTCGAGGACTCCAGGATCGCCCTGCCGGGCCTGCTCCCGGGCCGCAACGTCCTGCGGGTGAACGCCGACTGCGCGTACACCAACACCGGTGAGGGCCTGCACCGGTTCGTCGACCCGGTCGACGACCAGGCCTACCTCTACACCCAGTTCGAGGTGCCGGACGCCCGCCGGGTGTTCGCGAGCTTCGAGCAGCCGGACCTCAAGGCGACCTTCCGGTTCACCGTGAAGGCCCCGGAGGGCTGGACCGTCGTCTCCAACTCGCCGACGCCCGAACCCCGGGACAACGTCTGGGAGTTCGAGCCGACGCCGCGGATCTCGACGTACATCACCGCGCTGATCGTCGGCCCGTACCACTCCGTGCACAGCGTGTACGAGAAGGACGGCCAGTCGGTGCCGCTCGGCATCTACTGCCGGCCCTCGCTCGCCGAGTTCCTCGACGCGGACGCCATCTTCGACGTCACGCGGCAGGGCTTCGAGTGGTTCCAGGAGAAGTTCGACTACGCGTACCCCTTCGGGAAGTACGACCAGCTGTTCGTACCGGAGTTCAACGCGGGCGCGATGGAGAACGCCGGCGCGGTGACGATCCGGGACCAGTACGTCTTCCGGTCGAAGGTGACGGACGCCGCCTACGAGGTGCGGGCCGCGACGATCCTGCACGAGCTGGCGCACATGTGGTTCGGCGACCTGGTCACCATGGAGTGGTGGAACGACCTGTGGCTGAACGAGTCGTTCGCCACCTACGCCGAGGCCGCCTGCCAGGCCGACGCACCAGGCTCGAAGTGGCCGCACTCCTGGACCACGTTCGCGAACTCCATGAAGACCTGGGCGTACCGCCAGGACCAACTGCCGTCCACACACCCGATCATGGCCGACATCCGTGACCTGGACGACGTGCTGGTCAACTTCGACGGCATCACGTACGCCAAGGGCGCCTCCGTGCTGAAGCAGCTGGTGGCCTACGTCGGCGAGGACGCGTTCTTCCGCGGCGTGCAGGCGTACTTCAAGCGCCACGCGTACGGCAACACGCGCCTGTCGGACCTGCTGGGCGCCCTGGAGGAGACCTCCGGCCGTGATCTGAGCACCTGGTCGAAGAAGTGGCTCCAGACGGCCGGCATCAACGTGCTGCGCCCGGAGATCGAGACCGACGGCGCGGACGGTACGGGCGTCATCAACTCCTTCGCCATCCGCCAGGAGGCCCCGGCGCTGCCCGCCGGCGCCAAGGGCGAGGCCACCCTGCGTCCGCACCGCATCGCCGTCGGCCTGTACGACCTGGACGAGGCGAGCGGCAAGCTGGTGCGCGGCGACCGGGTCGAGCTGGACGTCGACGGCGAGCTGACCGCCGTACCGCAGCTCGTCGGCAAGGCCCGTCCCGACGTGATCCTGCTCAACGACGACGACCTGTCGTACGCCAAGGTCCGCCTGGACGAGCGGTCGCTGGCCTTCGTCACCGAGCACCTCGGCGACTTCGAGGCGTCCCTGCCGCGCGCGCTGAGCTGGGCGTCGGCCTGGGACATGACCCGGGACGCCGAACTCGCCACCCGCGACTACCTGTCCCTGGTGCTGTCGGGCATCGGCAAGGAGTCGGACATCGGCGTGGTGCAGTCGCTGCACCGCCAGGTGAAGCTGGCGATCGACCTGTACGCCGCGCCGGTCGCCCGCGAGGCCCTGCTCACCCGCTGGACGGAGGCCACGCTGGCCCATCTGCGGGCCGCCGAGGCGGGCAGCGACCACCAGCTGGCGTGGGCGCGCGCGTTCGCCGCGACGGCGAGGACGCCGGAGCAGCTGGACCTCCTGGACAGCCTGCTGGACGGCACGCAGACCGTCGAGGGCCTGGCCGTCGACACGGAGCTGCGCTGGGCGTTCGTGCAGCGGCTCGCGGCGGTGGGCCGGTACGACGAGACCGAGATCACGGGCGAGTACGAGCGTGACAGGACCGCCGCGGGTGAGCGGCACGCCGCCACCGCGCGCGCCGCCCGGCCGACCGAGGAGGCCAAGGCGGAGGCGTGGGCGTCGGTCGTCGAGTCCGACAAGCTGCCGAACGCGCTCCAGGAGGCGGTGATCGCCGGTTTCGTCCAGACCGACCAGCGTGAGCTGCTGGCGCCGTACACGGAGCGGTACTTCGAGGCGCTCAAGGACGTCTGGGAGTCCCGCTCGCACGAGATGGCCCAGCAGATCGCGGTCGGCCTCTACCCGGCGATCCAGGTCACCGGCGAGACCCTGGACCGCACCGACGCCTGGCTCGCCTCGGCCGACCCGAGCCCGGCCCTGCGCCGTCTGGTCTCCGAGTCCCGCGCGGGCGTCGAGCGGGCCCTGCGCGCCCAGGCCGCGGACGCGGCGGCCGAACGGGCGTAGCCCGTAGGGAGACACCTCAGGGGCGCCCGGCACGAGTCACGCCGGGCGCCCCTCGCCGTACGGAGGCCCGTACGAAGGCCCGCCTGCGCAGTGCTCCGACCAGGCGCCTGCGCAGGGCCTCGTCCTCGAACGACGTCGGCGTACCGCCGTGAACGTGCGGCATGGTGCCGGGACACGCGAGCGTCCTCTCGCACAGGCCGAGTGCACGGTGCGAGAGGACGGCCCCGCGGTGGGCAGCGGCGCGGGACGCTGCGTGCGGATGAGCCGTCGGTCCCTCTCCCGGTTTCCCTAGCTACCGTCGCCGGTTGACGCGTTCAGGCCCTGGCCGCCGTCGGCGGACCCGTTCAGGCCCTGGCCCCGGTTCTTCCCGAAGCTGCGCAGCAGCTCCCCGGCGGCGAGCGTCGTGGCCGCCACGGCGCGGGTCCAGCGGGGTCCACCACGCTCCGCCCACACCACACATACGCACCCACCGACGACGAGCGCCAAGATGCCCAGCAGCACCAGAAAAATCATGTTCCCCACCCCTGCGTTCGTTCATGCGGTCCTGGTGATCCTCCCAGACCGGTCGGGCCACTGCCCGTCGTCGCGAACATCGCCTCCGTCTCCCCTCGGGTGTGGTGAGCCGTCCCTTGCGCCGGAACGGTACGCAGCACGAAGGGCGCCGTCCCCGCCGCGTACGGCGGGGACGGCGCCCTCGGAAAGCTGCGGGGACGACCGACCGGGGTCCCGGGCCGGGGTCAGGCCTTGGCGTCGGCCTTGGATTCCGGCTTGATCCTGATGTTGGAGCTGGTCGTGTCCTTCTTCTTGTCCGACCTGTCGAGGACCATCACCAGACCGGTGATGGCCAGGAAGATCGCGATCGGGGCCACGACGTAGAGGCCCAGCGTCTCGACGACGCTCAGGCCCGTGCCGGGGTCGTCCCCGTCGTCACGGGTGAGCGCGAGCGCGGGGGACGTCATGAGCAGCATCATCAGCGTCGTACCGGCTGCCAGGGCGCCGGCGCGCAGGGCGTTCGTCTTGTCCACGGTGCCCAAACTAGCGAACGCCCAGGGGGCCCGCGCGCCCGGGGTGCCGTACGGGGCCCCGGTCGGACCGGATGTGCCCCGGTCCGGCCGGTTCTGTCCTCAGGGACCGCCGCCCGCACCACTCGGTCGGGTGACCTGGGTGGCGGGGGCACCGTGGGCGGCCTGGGTGCGGACGGCGTCGAGCAGCGCGTGCAGCCGCGGGGACGCCGTCAGGTCCTCCAGCGCCATCGGACGGCCCCGCGCGTCGGCGATCGGCAGGCGCCAGTTCGGGTACTGGTCCCAGGTGCCGGGCAGGTTCTGCAGGCGCCGGTCGCCGACGCCGTCGGGGAGCCAGACGCCGATCATCCGGGCGGGGGTGCGCAGCAGATAGCGGTGGACGGCCTGGATCCGCGCCTCCTCCTCGGATTCCGCAGACGCCTCGGACTCCTCGGAGCCGGCGGTACCGCCCGCGCCGTGCAGCAGGCCGAGCCGGGCCAGCAGCTCCAGCCACTCCCCGGTGTCGGCGGCGGCCTCCGCGCGCTCCTCGGCCAGGGGGCGGGTGAGCAGGCCGAGGCCGTCGCGGAGCTCGACGTGCTCGCCGGTGAGGCGGGCCGCGGTGGGCGGCAGGTCGTGGGTGGTGACGGTGGCCAGGCAGTCGGCACGCCAGGCCCCGGGCGGCAGCGGCCGGCGGTCGCCCTCCCAGTCCCGTTCGAACCAGAGCACCGAGGTGCCGAGCACCCCGCGCTCGCGCAGCGCCTCGCGCACCCCGGGCTCCACCGTGCCCAGGTCCTCGCCGATCACCACCGCCCCGGCGCGGGACGCCTCCAGGACGAGGACGGCGAGCATGGCCTCGGCGTCGTGGCGGACGTACGTGCCCTCGGTGGGCGGGTACCCCCGGGGGACCCACCAGAGCCGGAACAGGCCCATCACGTGGTCGATGCGCAGGGCGCCCGCGTACCGGAAGAGGGCCCGGAGCAGGGCGCGGAAGGGCGCGTAACCACAGGTGGCGAGCCGGTCGGGGCGCCAGGGCGGCAGGCCCCAGTCCTGGCCGCGGGCGTTGAAGGCGTCGGGCGGGGCGCCGGCCGACATGCCGGCGGCGAGGGTGTCCTGCTGCGCCCAGGCGTCGGAGCCGCCGGGGTGCACGCCGACCGCGAGGTCGTGGACGATCCCGACCGGCATCCCGGCCTCGCAGGCGGCCCGCTGGGCGGCGGTGAGCTGGGTGTCGGTGAGCCAGGCCAGCCGGGAGTGGAAGTCGACGCGGGCCGTCAGTTCGCGGCGGGCCCGACGGGTCTCGGGTGAGCGCGGGTCGCGCAGGCCGTCCGGCCAGGTGTGCCAGTCGGGGCCGTGCACCTCGGCGAGCGCGCACCAGGTGGCGTGGTCCTCCAGGGCCGGGCCCTGCTCGGCGAGGAAGTCGCGGTAGGCGGCGAGCCGGCCGGGCCCCAGCGGAACCTCGCTCACCAGTTCGAGCGCGGCCTTCTTGGCCTCCCACACGGCGTCCCGGTCGATCAGGGCGCCCTGTTCCAGCACCGCCTCGCGCAACTCCGCGGCGCGTCCGCTCAGGGCCCGCAGCCGGTCTCGGTTCTCGGCGCCCGAGACGTACGCGAACTCGGGGACGTCCTCGATCCGCAGGTGGACCGGGTCGGGGAAACGGCGCGAGGAGGGCCGGTAGGGGGAGGGGTCGGTCGGGGCGCCGTGGACGGCCGCGTGCAGGGGGTTGATCTGGACGAATCCGGCGCCGAGCGTACGGCCCGCCCAGGCGGCCAGTTCACCGAGGTCACCGAGGTCGCCCATGCCCCAGGAGCGGCGGGAGAGCAGCGAGTAGAGCTGGACGAGGAGCCCGTACGAGCGGGCCGGGGGCGCGGGCAGCGCGGCCGGGGCGACGATCAGGTGGGCCTCGGCGGTGCGGCCGTCGGGCGCGGTGGCGGTGACCCGGTGCACGCCGGGCGGGAGGCGCGCGGCCGAGGCGCGGGTCTCGCCCTGCTCGGTGCTCACCAGCAGGCGGGTGCCCTCGGGGAGCGCGGCCAGGGCGGCCGGGAAGCCGGGGCCCCAGGCGACCACGGTGGGCGGCAGCAGCCGCTCGGCCCGCTCCCGCTCACCGGCGGCGAGCGCGTCGCGGACGGCCTCCGGCGTGCTCGCGTCCACGCCGAGCGCGGCCAGGGCGAGGGTGACGGCGGCGGCGGAGGCGGCGACCGTACGGTCCGGGGAGGGGCTGTAGGAGGTGGCGACGCCGTGCAGGGCGGCGAGCAGGGCCAGGTCCTCGGACAGGGGCCCGGCGGGCGGGGGCCCGGACGGAAGCTCGGCGGGCGGCGGCTCGGTCGGTACCTCGGTCTGCGGCTCGGCCGGGCCGGGCGCGGCCACCTAGGGCTCCGGGACGTACTGGGCCGGGAAGGAGTCGAGTCCGGTGGAGTCCATGGCGGCGTCGGACTCACTGGTCAGCGGGGCGGCGTCGGCGAGCGGGGGCTCGCTGGTGAGGGGTTCGGCGTCGGGCAGTGGGGGCTCGCTGGTGAGGGGGACCTCGGCACGGGGCCCCTCCGCGCTGAAGACGCAGGCGTGCAACCCCTCGGGTTCGGCGGACAGCTCCGCCACGGGTTTGGACAGGGCGGGGGACAGGACATAAGCCGGTGCGGCAGCCACAGATGGCCTCCTCGTCGAGAACAGTTGGTCATTGAGCACTGAGCACTGAGCACTGAGGCAAGTCGCTCGGTCGGGTTCCCGCAGCCCCTACCCACAGGACGCGAGACCAGACCCACCCATGCCTACAACGTGCTCCTGCTCACATTCTGTTCCCGTTCCCATGTCTCACACCAGGACAAACCTGTCACAACGGTCTCTCCCGTTGGCAGGCGGGGCGCAGAATGAGAGGCTCCGTGTTCTGCGTGTTCTGCGTGTTCCTCGTGTCTCTCGCTCTGTCTCGTCTCCTCGAGGAGAAGCCTTGCAACTGCGGCCTGGGAAGAGGGCGGCCGCCCTCGCGTTCGCGGTCGTCGCCGGAACCCTGGGCGCAGCGCCCGCCTCCGTGGCGGCGCCGCCCGTTCCCGGGACGACCACGTCCCCCGTACCCGACCGGGCCGAGACGGACCTGGCCGTCTGGCCCCGCCCGCACTCCCTGCGCGCGAACGGCGCCCCGGTCGCGGTGACCGACGAGGTCGCCCTGACCGCCGACGCGACGGCCGACCCCCGCGCCCTCAACGCCCTGCGCGAGCTGCTGCGGGAGGCGGGGGCGCGCCGGTTCACCGCCACCGGCGAACAGGCGCCCGCGGGGGCGCTCGTGGTGCGGGTGGGCGCGCAGCAGCCGACGCGCAACCCCCAACTCTCCCTCCCGTCCGGCGGCTACACGCTGACCGTCGGCGACGGCACCGTCGCCCTCACCGGCGCGGGCGAGGACGGCCTGTTCCACGGCGTCCAGACGCTGCGTCAACTCCTGCGTCCGGACGGCGGCTTCACCGCGGTCGTCGTGCACGACTGGCCGGGCACGGCGGTGCGCGGGATCACCGAGGGTTTCTACGGCACTCCGTGGACGCACGAACAGCGCCTGGCCCAGCTGGACTTCATGGGCCGCACCAAGCAGAACCGGTACCTGTACGCGCCCGGTGACGACCTGTACCGACAGGCCCGCTGGCGCGAGCCGTACCCGGACCGGCGGCGCGCGGAGTTCCGGGAGCTGGCCGAGCGGGCCCGGGACAACCACGTCACGCTCGGCTGGGCGGTGGCGCCCGGCCAGGCCATGTGCTTCGCCTCGGACGACGATCTGCGGGCCCTGACACGCAAGTTGGACGCGATGTGGGCGCTGGGCTTCCGCACCTTCCAACTGCAGTTCCAGGACGTCAGCTACAGCGAGTGGCACTGCCGCGAGGACGCCCGCCGCTTCGGCTCCGGTCCGGAGGCGGCCGCGCGTGCCCAGGCGTACGTGGCGAACGAGGTGGCCCGGCACCTGGCGGAGCGTCATCCCGGTTCCTCCGCAATGTCGTTGATGCCGACCGAGTACTACGAGGACGGGGCGACCGCGTACCGGCGGGCCCTCTCGCACGCTCTGGACGCGGGTGTCGAGGTGGCGTGGACCGGCGTCGGGGTGGTGCCGCGCACCATCTCGGGCGGCGATCTGGCGAAGGCGCGGGAGGCGTTCGGGCGTCCACTGGTGACCATGGACAACTACCCGGTCAACGACTTCGCCCCCGGCCGGATCTTCCTCGGCCCCTACCAGGGCCGGGAACCCGCCGTCGCCGCCGGTTCGGCGGCCCTGCTCGCCAACGCGATGGAGCAGCCCGAGGCGTCCCGCATCCCGCTGTTCACCGCCGCCGACTTCGCCTGGAACCCGCGCGACTACCGCCCCCAGGAGTCCTGGCGGGCCGCGATCGCCGACCTCGCGGGTGGCGACGCCGAACTCGAGAAGTCCCTGTCCGCGCTCGCGGGCAACGACGCGTCCTCGGTGCTCGGCGCCGAGGAATCGGCGTATCTGCGACCGCTGCTGGCGGAGTTCTGGCGCACCCGCGCGACCGCCGGCACGGACGCGGGCCGCGCGGCGGACGACCGGCTGCGCGCGGCCTTCACGGTGCTGCGCGAGCTGCCCGAGCGCCTGGCCAACACCCCGCGCTCCGCCGCCCTCGCCATCGAAGTCGCCCCCTGGAGCGGCCAGTTGTCCCGCTACGGCGAGGCCGGCGGTACCGCGCTGGAGATGCTGCGGGCGCAGGAGTCCGGCGACGCGGGTGCCGCCTGGACCGCGTACCGGAAGCTGGCCGAGCAGCGGGCCGGGCTGAAGTCGGCCCGGGTGACGGTCGGCAAGGGCGTCCTCGACCCGTTCCTGGACCGGGCGCGGGACGCGTACGAGGACTGGGCCGGCATCGACCGCAGTCCGACCGCCGGGTCCGGCGGCCGGACGGAGGACGGCGTGCTACACCTGCCGCGGGTCCGCGACCTGAGCACGGTGACGGTACTGGCCGAGCCCGGCACCACGGGGACGGCCGAGATCCACGTACCGGGCGCGGGCTGGCGCCGCCTCGGCCCGCTCTCCCCGTCCGGCGCCACCGAGTTGCGGGCGGACGGCCCGGCCGGCGCCGTGCGGATCACCGGCGCGGACGACTCCCGGGTGCGGCACCTCGTGCCGTGGTTCACGGACGCGCCCGCCGCCACGCTGAAGCTGCCGGACGCCCCCGCGGACACCGACATCGGCGGCACCCGGCGGCTGACGGCCACCCTCGGCTCGCTGCGCCCCGAGGAGGTGCGCGGCAAGCTGACCGTCGAGGCGCCGAAGGGCGTGAAGGTACGGGTTCCGAAGGAGACCCTGACCGTCCCGCGCGGCACGTCCGTCCAGGTTCCGGTCGAGGTGACGGTGGAGCCGGGGACTCCGACCCGGTCGTACGAGGTCCGGCTCGGCTTCGGCGGGGCGGCCCACACGCTCACGGTGAACGCCGTCCCCCGCACCGCCGGCCCCGACCTGGCCCGCACCGGCCGGGCGAGCTCCTCGGCCGACGAGACGCCCGACTTCCCGGCGTCGGCGGCCAACGACGGTGATCCCGAGACCCGTTGGTCGTCCCCGGCCGAGGACGACGCCTGGTGGCAGGTCGAACTGGAACAACCGGTGCGGCTCGGGAAGGTCGCGCTGCACTGGCAGGACGCGCACCCGTCGGCGTACCGCGTCGAGGTCTCGGCGGACGGCCACAGCTGGCGCACGGCGGCCGAGGTGCCGGACAGCGGCGGCGGCCGCGAGACCGTGCGCATGGACGAACCCGACGTGCGCCACGTCCGCGTCCAGGGCGAGACCCGCGCCACCCGGTACGGCTACTCCCTGTGGTCGGTGGAGGCCTACGCGGTCGCGGACTGAGCCGACGGCTCCGCCGCCCGGCCGACCAGCCGGCCGGGCGGCGGAGCTTTTTCATGCCCCGCTATTCACTCAGTACATATACCGGGTGCATACTGATCTCCATGAGCACCCGTCACATCCTGCTGGGGCTGCTCGCCTCGGGGCCGAGCCATGGCTACGACCTCAAGCGACGCCACGACGAACGGTTCCCCGAAGCCCGCCCGCTGGCCTACGGCCAGGTCTACACGACCCTGCAACGCCTGGTCCGCGATGGTCTCGCCGAGATCGACGGCACCGCCTCCGACGGCGGTCCGGAGCGGACGGCGTACCGCACGACGGACGAGGGGACGCGTGAACTGGCCCGCTGGGCCGGGGAGATCGCCCCGCCCGCGCCCTTCGTGACCAACGAGATCTTCGCCAAGGTCGTGGTGTCGATCCTGTCCGGCGGCGACCCGGCCGCGTATCTGCACGCCCAACGCGCCGCCCACATGCGGCGGATGCGGGAACTCACCGCGGTGAAGTCCGCGGGCGGCGCCGGCCCGGCGACCGTGCTCTCGGCGGACTACGCCCTCAACCACCTGGATGCCGACCTCCGTTGGATGACCACCACGGCGGCCCGGCTCACCACCCTGACCGCGGAGGTCGACGCGACGTGAACAACCTGAGCACCATGAGCGAAGGGGACGACCAGCCGCCGACCGAGCCACTGCTCGCGGCCCGCGGCCTGGCCAAGGCACACGGCAGGACGCAGGCCCTGCGCGGCGCCTCCGTCGAACTGCACACCGGCGAGATCCTCGCGGTGACCGGGGCCAGCGGCAGCGGCAAGTCGACGCTGCTGCACTGCCTCGCCGGGATCGTCCGCCCCGACGCCGGCTCGGTGACGTATGCGGGGCTGCGGCTGGAGGAGCTGCCGGAGAAGCGGCTGAGCGAGCTGCGCCGCACCGACTTCGGGGTGGTGTTCCAGTTCGGGCAGCTCGTACCGGAGCTGACCGCGCTCGACAACGTGGCGCTGCCGTTGATGCTGGCCGGCACCGACCGGGCGGGGGCGCGGGAGCGGGCCGGGGAGTGGCTGGAGCGGTTCGGGGTGCACGGGCAGGGGGACCTGCGGCCGGGCGAGATGAGCGGCGGGCAGGCCCAACGGGCGGCGCTGGCACGGGCCCTGGTCACCGGCCCGAAGGTGGTCTTCGCCGACGAGCCGACCGGTGCCCTGGACTCGCTCGCGGGCGAACAGGTGATGACGGCCCTGGCGCACACGGCCCGCGAGGCGGGCACGGCGGTCCTCCTGATCACGCACGACGCCCAGGTGGCCGCGTACGCGGACCGCGAGGTACAGCTGCGCGACGGAACCGTGACCTCGCTGGAGGTGAGCGCGTGAGCACCTCGCTCTCCACCCCTTCCGCCCCCTCCCTCCGCTCCGATCTCCGCCTGGCCTGGCAGCTCACCCGCGGGTCCGACCGGCGGGAGTGGTGGCGCATCCTGCTCACCGCGGCCGGTGCCGCGCTCGCCACCGGATGCGCACTCGCCGCCGGCGTCCTGCTGTCGCTGAGGGACCGCTACTATCGCGTACCCGTCGCCGAGGGCCTGCTCGACGAGCCCGGAACGCGTGCCGGGGTGATCTTCGGCCTGCTGCTCCTGCTGATTCCGGTGCTCGGATTCCTCGGGCAGTGTGCCCGCGTCGGGGCCGTGCACCGGGACCGGCGGCTGGCCGGACTGCGGCTGGCCGGGGCGACGCCCTGGCAGGTGCGGCGGGTCGCAGCCCTGGAGACCGGACTCGCCTGCCTGCTCGGTTCGGCGGTGGCGACCGTCTTCTCGGTGCTGCTCCTGCTGCGCCTGTGGGCCCGGCCGACCGCGCTCGCCTGGGTGGCGGTGGCCCTGATCGCCGTGGCCGTGCCCGTGCTGGGCGCGGTGGCGAGCGTGCTGGCGCTGCGCCGGGTGGTGGCCTCGCCCCTGGGCTGGGTGCGCCGCGAGACGGGTGTCCGTTCGTCCCGCAGACCGGGGAGGCTGTTCCTGGGTTCGGCGATCCTGGTGGCGGCGGTGGGCGTGCTGACCGCGATGTCCGACCGCGCACCGGCCGGCAGGGTGAACTGGCAGTTCCCGGTGACGATGTTCGCCGCGCTGCTCACGGTCGGCGCGGGCTCGGTGTGGCTGGCCGGGGCCTCCTCCCGGCTGATGGGGCGGGTCCTCGCGGGCCGGGCCCGGTCGGCGGCCGTACTGATCGCGGCGGAACGACTGCGCGCCGACCCGTGGGCGGCGTCCCGCACACATGCGGCCATGCTGCTGGTGACGGTCGTCGGCACCGGGTTCATGGGAGTGCGTCACGCGTTCCTCGCCGTACTGCACCGCGACCAAGTGACCCTGGGCGAGTCCCTGTCGTACTACACGACGGGCCTGGACCTGACCGCCGCGGCGATCTGCGTGGCCCTGCTGATCACGTTGACCGGCCTCGCCGTCGGCACCGCCGAGTCCCTGGCCACTCGCCGACGGGGCCTGTCCGCGCAGGTCGCGGCCGGTGTGCCGCGCTCGGTACTGAACCGGGCGCTGCTCCTGGAGTCCGCGCTCCCCCTGGCACCGTCCCTGCTCCTGGCGGGCCTGGGCGGCATGGCGGTCGGTATCGCCTACGGCACCCTGACAGCCATCCCGTCCTTCCCCTGGGCCGCCCTGCTGATCCCCCCGGCGGCCTACACGGCCTGCCTCCTGGCCTCGGCGACGGCCCTCCCCCTCCTCCACCGCTCGACCCACCCGACCGAACTGCGCCACGCCTGACCGGCACACGGCCGGCCTCGGAGGAACGGGGGTCCCCCGAGGCCGGCCCCACCAACACCCAGGCCGGCGACGCGGTGAACTCCGCCCAGACCGAACAGGTGCCGGTGGCCTGACGTACGGGGTCTTCGCTCAGGCGGCGTTGGGGATTGCCTGATGCCCCATTGTGATGCGCGGGTGTACAACCCCGTGTGGATGCCGGCTGTCTGTAAGGCGCTGGAGGGATGAGCCTTCGGTGCCTTCCGTACGGAGATCGGGGATCAGGTGGGGAAGCAGGTCTGGAGAGTCGTCGTGGCCGGTGGTGCGGCGGCGGTGTTCACGGCCGTGGCCGCGGTGCCGGCCGGGGCGGCCGAGGGTGGGGTCTCGTTCACCCGTGTCCAGGTGAACGGCGGCAAGCCGATTGTGATCGGGGTGTCGAAGGAGGTCGCGGCGCCCGCCTCCTTCCGGATGACGACCACGCACAAGTGGAAGTGGGCGCCTGCGGTGTTCCTGTACCGGAGTGGTTCGGGTGACCGGCTGTGGCACGCCATCGAGACGAGCGACTGCATCAGGGTGAGCACGAGCGTCTGCGACTTCAACGAGACGATGTACTTCGACCCGAGCCTGTGGGACATGTACAACAGCGAGGCCGGGGCCTGGAAGGTCGGGGCCGAGGTGCACTTCAAGGGCGGCGGTGGTGACACCGACGACAAGGGGCTGACGGTCCACGTCAAGCGCAACTCCCGCCTGACCGTCAACGCCTCGCCCGAACCGGTGTCCAAGGGCGGGACCATCACCGTGACCGGAAAGGTCACGCGGGCCAACTGGGAGACCAGGAAGTACGCCTCCTACGGAGGCCGCCTGGTGAGCCTGCAGTTCAAGCCTGCCGGCACCGCCTCCTACACCACGGTGAAGAAGGTGTACGCGAACGGCTCGGGTGCTCTCAGGACGACCGTGAAGGCCTCCAAGACGGGTACGTGGCGCTGGGTGTACCACGGCAACACCACCACCGGGCCGTCGACGTCGTCCGGGGACCACGTCGTGGTGAAGTGACGTCCGCGGTGCCGGCGGGCCGGCGGGGGCCGAGCCGGCGGTAACGGCTGCGACGGTCAAGGCGTCGGGTCCGCCGCGATCACGGCGGACCCGACACCTTGCGCCCTGGCCGACCGCGAGCGGCCGCGCCCGGCCCTCAGTGCAACGTGAGCCGGCGCGCCGTGCGGACCATGAGGCCGGTCAGCGCTCTGGTGGGCGAGGCCGGATCTCGATGAGGCGACGACGACCACGGTCTTCAAGGCCGTCCCCGGCAGGCCACGTCGGCCAGGGACCCGTTCAAGCTCGCAACTCGGAAACGGATACCGTGACGATCGCGCTGTGTAAAAGGCCCCGGAGCGAGTCCGCGCACCGCCGCAGCGGACCCTTGAGCACTCAGTCCAGCGACGCGGTGAACTCCGCCCAGGTGGCCGCGGTGAGGCGAAGTATCGGACCGCTGGGATCTTTGGAGTCGCGCACAGCCACGACGTGGGGGGTACCGAGGGCGACCTCCACACATTCGCCAGAGGTATTGCTGTAGCTGGACTTCACGAAGTCGAATTCGGGCACTGGTCACATCTCCTGTCGGATGGCGTCGATGAGCCGTACGGAGTCACGCGGAGCGAGGCTCCGCCGGGCTGTTCGGTCGAAGAGGTCGCCGTACTCGCTGCTCGCCGCCTCGTTCTCCACCCACACACTGGAAGCGATGGTGTCGGCCTGGACCACGTCCACCGCCTCGGTCTCCTGGAACGACAGGATGGTGAACGGGGCCGTGATGCACGGGTGTCCTCCTGCGTGGAACGGAAGGACTTGAAGCCGGACGTTCCCCAGTTCAGCCACCTCCAGAAGGCGTTCCAGCTGACCGCGCATCGTCGAGGAGCCACCGATCAACTGCCGCAGCGCCGCCTCCCATACGACGGCGTACACGTCGAGCGCACGCTCCCCCACCAGACGGTCCTGCCTGCGCATCCGGATGTCCACGATCCGCTCGATCTCCGCAGGATCCTCCCAGGAACCAACCCCTTCGCTGACCGCCAACGACCGTGCGTACTCGGGCGTCTGGAACAGTCCCGGCACCAACGAGAGC
This sequence comes from Streptomyces cathayae, assembly GCF_029760955.1. GTDB lineage: Bacteria > Actinomycetota > Actinomycetes > Streptomycetales > Streptomycetaceae > Streptomyces > Streptomyces cathayae. Next base: position 5,263,575 of record NZ_CP121682.1, on the reverse strand, counting down.
TGCCAGGTACGGACACGGCTCGCGGCGTCCTCCATGGCGATGTACTCGGTCAGCGCACCGGGGTGCGGTGAGTCCTGCCACCACCCCTTCGCCTTGCGCCTCTCCCGGTCCAGCCTGGCGAGTTCCAGCAACTGGGCCAGCGCCTTCCGGTCCGTCAGGCCATAGAACTCACACAGCGCACGGATGTCCGGATCACGCATCGGCACCCAACCGCGTTCCATTTTGACGATCTTGGAGTTGGTGGCGCTGATGACCTCAGCAGCCTGTTGCTGAGTCCTGGCCGCCGCATCCCGCAGTCGGAGGAGTTCATCACCAAGCCTGCGGCCCAGGACAGTTGACGTCCGGTTACCGAGTTGCGCAGTTCGAGTCACCCCCACATGGTGCCGGACTCAACTCGACACAGAGAATCATGGAGACAATTATCTCTGAACGATTTGCACCCAGACCAATGGATCGCTACGTTCGGTGCCCAGCCGTTTACTCTGCGGCCCCATAGTCGGCGGAAGTGCACCGCCCTGCCCCTGCGCAGGCGCGGCAGAGACACCGTCGCCCGCACCAGGAGGCGCGTCCCGTGCCCGCACCCGAATCCTGCGCCACACCCGGCCCCGGATCCCCGTCCGAACCGGTCGTCCACGAGGACCTCCTCGACTACACCCCCACCCAGCGCAGCGTCCCGCTCGCCCGGCGCAGAGCGGCGCGGCTCGTCACCGAATGGGGGCAGCCGGAACTGGCCGGGGACGTCGCCCTCGTCGTCTCGGAGCTGATGACCAACGCCCTGTTGCACGGCAGCGTCCCCGGCCGGCTCATCCGCATACGCCTCACTCTCGACACGCACGCCCTGCGGGTCGAAGTGAGTGACCCGCGCGGTGAACGACTGCCGAGCCCGCGCCCGGCCGAGAGCGCCACCGACCAGTTCGGACGCGGCCTCCTTCTGGTCGGCGCACTGACCACACGGTGGGGCTGGGAGCCGCGGATCGTAGGCAAGACGGTGTATGCCGAGTGGGACGCCCCCAAGCCCTGCCGACTCCCACGGGGGCGGGAGAAAGCGCGTGAGCGGGACCGACAGGACGGACCCAGCCAACTCATCACCCCTGCCCGCCACACCGGCCAGTCCCGGGCTTCGGAGAGCCGCCGGTAACGGTGGGGCGATACGGTCAGTTCAACTGAAGGCGTCCGGAATCGGGGTTATCTCGCGTGAGACAACCCCGATAGGCGAGTTGAGCAGTACGGTCAGGTGGATGGCACCCCGCCGGGCGATGCAGGAGATCCCCGCGATCCCGACGCCGCGGAGCCGGAGACGGGTACCTTGCCGAAAATCGTGAGCAGTCGGCGGGCATGTGTCACTCAAGCGCTCAAACGAGCGGCATCAGGACAGCAGGGGCCAAAGTGCTCACGACTTTGGGACGGTGTGACTTCCCCGAGGCGCGGACGCGCGCCCGGCATCGCCCACGTCGAGACCGCCGCCCCACCGACCGGTCGCGGAACACCGCCCGCCCGCCAGCAGCACCGGCCCCACCCCACGACGCCACCTTCAGATCCCCTGCACCACCCGCAGGAACACCCTCGCCAGGTGCTTGACCTGGGGCTTTCAGCGGCGCCGGAGCGCGGTTCCCGGAAAGCGGTCCACTTCCGCGCGATCACTCCTCAGCGGCTGCGGATACCGTGGAAGGGGTGATCGACCTGGGGAGGCTGGATATGGACCCGTCCCGCCGCAGCGTCCTGGGGGCCGGCCTGTTCTCCGTGGCCCTCACCATTCCCGGCTGGCCCGATGTGGTGGGGCGCGCCGATGCCCTCCAGTCAGGCCGCACGACACGCATCGGCATGAACGAAGTGGACATGGTCGTCGCCATGACCGAGCGCGTCTCGCAACTGGACGACGAGTTCGGCGGCCGTCACGCACGCCCCATGGCGGCCTCGTTCATGGTCAACACCGTGGCCTCCTCCCTGCGCGCCGACGCGCCCGAGGACGTACGCAAGGCAATGCTGTCCGCCGCCTCGGACCTGCTCTACCTGACCGGCTACATGGCCGTGGACGAAGGGCTGCACGGTCTCGCCCAGCGCTACTACGTCAAGGCCCTGGAGCTGGCGGGAGCGGCCGAGGATCACCTGACGTACTGCACCACCCTGCGCGGGATGAGCGTCCAGGCCGTCGACCTCCGCCACGGGACGAAGGCCAGGGAGCTGGCCGACGCCGCTTCCGCCGCCTCCCCGAAGGCCGGCCCCCGGATGCTGGCCTTCCTTCTCGGGCAGCAGGCGCATGCCGCCGCGCAGACCGGTGACCGCAGGGGCGCGCTGCGCTGCATCCGGGAGGCCGAGGCCGCCATGGACCGCGCCGAGTCACGCGGCAAGGCATTCGGATCGTACAACCCCTCTTCACTCAACTACCACGTCAGCCAAGTACGTTACGAACTCGGCGACAAGGCCGGCGCCGTCGAAGCCATGCAACGAGCGGACCGGCTCCGCCCCAGCGTGTACCAGTGCACGCGAGTGCACCGACGCGGCCTGCTGGCAGAGCGGCAGCTGGAACTCGGCCACCTGGAAGCGGCCTGCACCACCTGGCACCAGTCCCTCGACGACTACCCCAAGGTGCAGTCCGGCCGCGCCGACGACCGTATAAAGGCGATGTTCGGTCTCCTGCGGCCTCATCTGAAAAACGCGGCGGCCCGCGACCTGTACGACCGAGCACGGACGATCACGCCACCGTCGCTGGTCACCTGATCCCCGTCGCGCCTTCAGGCTCAGCTACAGAAAGCCAGCCACGACGGCTGATGCGTCGAGCGATCAACCGCCACGTGCGTTTCCACCAACTCCACGCGACCTCAAGCCCCTCAGCTCCCCGCAAGCAGCAGCACTCGCGAGGAGCTGAGGGCACCGCGTGGCAGCACAGCGGGCACGTGTTCACCACAGCGCAGGACAGACTGATCGACCCGGCCAACCTCACCCGCACCTTCACCACGCTCCTCCGCAAGGCCGGCCTCCGCCGCATCCGCTTCCACGACATCCGACACTCGACCGCCACGTTGCTGCTGGAACAGGGCGTCGAACTCGTCGTGACCAAGGAGCTCCTCGGCCACGCTCACATCGGCGTCACCGCCGGCGTCTACGCCCACGTCCGACTCCGCCTCCAACGCCAGGCCATCAATACCCTCGGCAGCATCCTCGGCACGACCGACGACCCGGACGACCCGCCCACCGCAGCCGTCGTCCGCTGACATTGCCGTCACCGTTGCCGTCAAACGCCCTGGAGGCCCGGTCGGAATCTCCTCCGTCCGGGCCTCCAGGCTTTTGCGTAAGCAGAGCGCTATGCATGTTCCATTCGACTGATCCATCGCTGACATACGTCAACGGTGATCGGCTCGAATAGTTCAGGACTCGACACCTCGAAGAGGAGTTGAGTCAGAATCTCAACGTCCACTTCGTCGATCTCGACACGCTCCAACATGTGAATCGCCCCAGCCCATCGCGGCAATTGGAGAACGTCTAGTTCTCCGGAGGTGCATCGCTGCAGAACCTCTCTTACCGCATCACGATCCAAGCGTACAGACGGCCCCTCGTGTCGATCGCATCGGTTAGCGGCGTCGATCAGGCCATCCAGCGATGATTCCCAGCCAAGCAGGCCGATCAGAGCCTGGAAAGTATCCGATCCCATGGACCTCATCCTCACTTGAACTTGATGTGGGCAATGCTGCCATCAGGAAGGAAGGTCGTCTTGTAAGCCAACTCCGTGACTCCTTCAGAGCTCGTAACACGATCATGATCGGGCCTTCTTGAGACGTCTCCAGCAGATCAGGCTGCAGGCCAGGGAGACGAAGGCATCGTGGAGTTCGGTGCGGCGTTCCCAGCGGACCGCGAGGCGCTTGAACTGGTGGAGCAGGGCGAAGGTCTGCTCCACCACGTACCGGAGCTTGCCCAGGCCCTTGATGTCGGGGGCGCCCTTGCGGGAGATGACCGGCAGGATCCGCCGCTTGCGCAGCTCTTCGCGGTTCGGGTTGGAGTCGTAGCCCTTGTCGCCGAGCAGGGCTTCGGGACGGCGGCGCGGACGGCCGGGGCGGCCGGCGACGGGCGGGATGCCGTCGACCAGGGCGAGGGTCTGGGTGACGTCGTTGACGTTGGCCGCAGTCGTGATGACCTTGAGCGGGGTGCCGCAGCCGTCGCAGATCAGGTGATGTTTGCTGCCCGTCTTGCGCCGATCGACCGGCGACGGACCGGTGTCGGCACCCCCTTTTTCGCGCGGATGTGGGAGCCGTCCACACACACGCGAGACCAGTCGAGTGCGCCGACCGCGTTCAGTTCGGCCAGCAGGATGCGGTGCAGCTGGTCGAAGACGCCGGCCTTCTGCCAGCGGTCCAGGCGCCGCCAGCAGGTCTGCCCGGAGCCGAACCCCAGCTCAGGGGGCAGCAGTTGCCAGGCTATGCCGTTGTGGAGGACATAGAAGATGCCCTGCAGGCAGAGCCGGTCCGGCACCGGGCGCGGCCCCGGTGCCTTCTCCGGCCAGGGCGGCAGCAACGGTTCGATCAGTGCCCACAAGTCGTCGTCCACGATCCACGGCCGGGCACTCACACCCTCCCGAACGGCGGATTCCTCACATCGGTCACGGCCTACCAGGCCACTTCAACAAGATCGTGTTACGAGCTCGTAGCGGCAGCAACCTTTTCACCTCGTGTCAGGTTTGTGCCGCAGGCCCCATTCGAATTATGCACGAGGTGAAGTTCCCCCCGCGAACTGGACAGCGGGTGTCTACGCTGCCGGGACGAGGTTCTGCCTGAGCAAGGATCTCGTTTCGAGTGGGGTGACGTACCCGTAGTCGGGGTGCCGACGGAGCCGGCTGCGGTTGTACTCGACCTCGACGTAGCGGAAAACGTCGGCCCGGGCGGCCTCGCGGGTCTCCCACACCGTCGTCCCGATCTCCGCTTTCAGGATGGCGAACCAGCTTTCCGCGGCGGCATTATCGTAACAAGAGCCGACGCGCCCCATCGACTGCCTCATGCGCAACTTGCGTATTTCGCTGCGGAATTCGTCACTCGTGTACTCGCTGCCGCGATCCGTATGCATGACGCAACCCTGCTCCAGGCCGCCACGCCCGGCCGCCATCCGCAAGGCCGCAAGGCCGCAAGGCCGCAATCGGCAACTCGGCGCGGTGGTGGTCGGCCATCGCCCAGCCGACCACCTCCCGCGTCGCGAGATCGATACAGGTCGCCAGATACAACTTCCCTTCCAGCGTGCTGAGTTCGGTCATGTCGCCGACGAGCCGCATCCCGGGCCGGGGCGCGGTGAAGTCCCGGCCGATCAGGTCGAGCGCGAACACCGCCCGCTTCGCCTGCCGGGTCAGGCCCCGCCGTCGGCGGCGGGTGATCCCGACGATCCGGTGCTTGCGCATCAGCCGCTCGATCTTCTTGGAGTTCACCACCCGCCCGGCCCGCCGCAGGGCGGCGTGGATGCGCGGGGCCCCATAGGCACCGCGAGATCCGGCGTGAAGCACCCGGATCTCACCCACCAGCACGTCCTCGGCCCGCTCCCGCATCGTCCGGGCCGGCCGTGACGCCCTGTGCGCGGAGTAGGTGGAACGGGGTACTCCCAGCACACGGCACAAGAACGCAACGCTGTGACCTGCAGGATTACCTTCCGATGCCTTCTCCGCATCGATGAAACGACACCGTGCCACGGTGTCTACCTCATCTTGTCCTGAGCGAAGAAGGCGGTCGCTTTTCCCAGAACCTCGATCGTGGCCTCCTGCTCGCGAACCTTCCGCCGCAGCCGGACCAACTCCTCACGCTCCGCAGTGGTCAAAGCCCCGGCGGGTCCCTCACCGCGGTCGATCTTCGCCTGCTTCACCCACCCGCGCAGCCCTTCCGGACTCACGCCCAGATCCCTCGCGACCTCGGTGACCGTCTTCTCCGAGGACAACGCCAAGGCGACCGCGTCCCGCTTGAACTCGGCCGTGTACCGCTTGCTCATGTTGCTCTTGCTACTCACTACCTGTAACTGCTTTCTCCGGGACCACCGGTCCCAGTATCAAGCTGTCCGCTCGACAGGGGGAACCTCACTCGCCCGCCAGCACATAGTACGTGTGCTCGCCGGGCGGGCGTCACCTGCATTTTCGCTGGTCAGCGAATTCGGGCCGGTTCGTGGATGTGCGTGGAAGTTCCCTGTCGTACGCCCGTGTTGCCGTCGGCGTTGCCGTCAGACGGCTATGCGCGTGAGGGCGGTGGAGTGGGCTTTGGCCGGTGTCCTGCCCGGGTTGGGGTCGGGCATGGTCAGGGGGCCGTACGCTGGCCCGGCAACTCGGGCAGGTCGTGATCCTGCCCGGAATTTGAACGAGTGGCCCCCTGGCCTTGCCCGACGCGGGCCCCGGCCCGGGGAGGTGGGTAAAGCCCACGGAGCCGACCGGCCGCACCTCCGGGCCTCCGTCCCGGCCAACTCCCCGCCGTTGCCTAGTGCTGTGACCGCGTTGGTTCGCCGGGTTGGGTCGAGCCGCCGTCTTCAACGGTCGCACTCTGACCGGAGCCCGGTGTCAGAGCCTCCCTGTAGCGTGCCGGCAACCAGACCCGACTCCTCTTCGGGAGAACCACCGTGGACATCCTGCTCATCGCTGGCTTGTGGCTCGACGGATCCGCATGGGACGACGTCGTGCCCGAACTCACGGTGCTCGGCCACCATCCCGTGCCACTCACTCTCCCAGGCCAGGGCGACGGCGCCGCCTCCGCAACGCTTGACGACCAGCTGGCAGCAGTGCTTGCCGCGGTTGACGCGGCGCCCGGAAAGCCCCTGGTGGTAGGGCACTCTGTGGCATCGACCCTGGCCTGGCTGGCCGCCGACGCACGACCGGAGAAGGTGGCCAAGGTCGCCCTGATCGGCGGCTTCCCCGCCGCCGATGGTCGGGCCTACGCCGATCACTTCGCGATCGAGGGCGGCGCCATGCCCTTCCCGGGCTGGGAACCCTTCGAGGGTGCGGACGCCGCCGACCTGGACCAGCAGACCCGGGACCGCGTCGCGTCCGCCGCCGTTCCTGTCCCCGAGGCGGTCGCCAGGGGAGTCGTACGCCTGACCAACGAGCGCCGCTTCGACGTCCCCGTTGTGGTTGTCTGCCCCGAGTTCACCCCCACCCAGGCCGAGGAGTGGATTGCCGCCGGTGAGAGTCCTGACCTCGCCCGCGCTACCCACCTTGAGTACGTGGACCTCGACTCGGGCCACTGGCCGATGGCCACCTGTCCCCGCGAACTCGCCCGAGTCCTGGCAAAAGCCGCCAAATCCTAGCGGTGCGGTGCTAGGTTAGGTGGTCAGGCTGCGGTCGGTAGTGGTTTGCCGCCCCAGCGGAGGCCCTTCTCACTGCAGATGCGGGCACGTTCCTTGCGCTGGGCCGCGAGAACGTCGGGATGGCGGGCGTTGGCGTTCCGCCAGCGCAGGTAGGCGTGCAGGGCACGGGTCTGCGCGGTGTGGTTGCGGTGGTTGGAGTTGGCGGCGGTGAGCTGCCTCAACGGCCCGAAGTGCGCCTCGATCGGGTTGGCCCAGGACACGTAGGTCGGGGTGAAGCACAACTCGACCCGGTTTTTGCTCGCCCAGCGCCTGATGGTGTCGCCCTTGTGGGCGGACAGGTTGTCCAGGATCACGTAGATCGGGGCGCAGTCTGGGCGGGCGGCCCGGATCGACTTCAGCGAGGCCAGGGTGATCGAGGCGCCCTTCTTCCTACGGTTGACACCCCACAGGGTGTCGTCGCCGACCGAGTAGCAGCCGTGGAAGTAGCGCACACCATGGGTGCGGTGGTAGGTCGCGGGATGCCGCTCGGGTCGGCCCTGCTCGGCCCAACATGAGCCGACGGTGGGCCGAATCCCGAGAGGCCCGAACTCATCGAACGCGAACGCCCGGAGCCCCTTCCAACCTGACGGGTGGTTGGGCTGCGGGCCCCGGCGGCGGGCATGAAGAAAGCTCCTGGTAGACGGGTTCACGACCAAGATCACCGCATCCGCCAGGAGCTCGTGTGCTTGTCTACCCGTCTGCCATCGATCTGTCCAGCCGTACCCTGCGTCGTCTCTCCGGTCTGCCGGCAGGTCACCGACGCCGGATCGGTTCTCGCCGGCGCCGCCTGAGCTGCGGCCGGCAGGCTCTGCTCGTACTCGCCCACCTACGCTGTGGCGACACCTACAGCCGCCTCGCCGCCGGCTTCCGGGTCGGGATCGCGACGGTCTACCGCTCCATACGCGAGGCCGTCGGCCTCCTGGCCACCCTCGCCCCGACGCTGGAGCAGGCCATGCACACCATCCGCGGGAAGGCGTACGTGATCCTCGACGGCACACTCCTGCCGATCGACCGTGTTGCGGCCGACCGCCCGTACTACTCGGGAAAGAAGAAGCACCACGGGATGAACGTGCAGGTCCTCGCCGACCCGGCCGGACGACTGCTCTGGGTCTCGGACGCCCTGCCCGGCGCCGTCCACGATCTGACCGCGGCCCGCACCCACTGCATCCCCGCCGCCCTCGCCGCCGACGGCATCAAGTCCTGGGCGGACAAGGCCTACCAGGGCGCCGGACCCGCCGTCCGCGTCCCGATCCGGGGCAAGCACCTGCGCGGCTGGCGCCGCCGCCACAACCGTGATCACGCAAAGATCCGAAGCCTCGGCGAACGCGCCATCGCCACCCTCAAGTGCTGGCGAGTACTCCGCAAGCTGCGCTGCAGCACCACGAGGATCACCACCGTCGTCCGCGCCATCGTCACTCTCGAACTCACCGGCTGATCAAGATGGAAACGGCTCACTCTGCCCGAAAAACGCGAGGCCCTTCAAATCGAAGTCACGTCAAGATGCGTACCAATCTTCCCCACCGGCAGAAAGATAGCGACGGATGTAATCCTCTAGATCTCTGGCAACCCAACGACGACTGTCAGTCTCGTGCTCCCAGACAAAGATGTCCAGCCGCAGCGGTTTGACCACAAAAGCGAAGAGGTCACCGCCACCACTGTCACCAATGAACAGAAGAGAGTCAAAAGGCATATAAAGATTTCTAAAATCCTCCCTTTCATTCATCTCTCGATTGCGCGCCAAAATCTCTGCGGCAGACCATACGAAGTCACAGCCGAACTCATCGGAGACGCCGTCCGACTCGCGCAGGAAGGATTTCAAATCCGCAGGAAGCGTCTGACCGAGGGCCGACTCGACCGCGACAAACTCCCCTTCATCAACCGGAGTCGAAAAATCAACGTCTCCAGAAAGGGAGGAAACAAGTTCGATCCACATTGGCCAGCCTCGTTAGATAGAAGTAAGAAAATAACTACCAATGAGTGGCAGTCTGCACGAACAGTGGCGCAGACTGCCACAAGGGACTCCAGCGACGCACTTGCAGCAAGCGTCGCCGGACGTGCCCATGGTAGCCGCTGAAAGCCTCTCCAGCGAATTGACCGTATCGCGAACGCGTCGACGCGATCAGCGTATGCGCGGTGTAAATTCATTCCCTACGAAGTCATCGACGAAGGTGGCATAGTTGAGCACCTCCTGGCGACTCGGGTTCGGGTGAGTTTTATAGAATCCATTCCAGAGGATCCGAATCCTACTCAAATGCAAGTCCGAATTCACCGATTTTGGCACCCCTCTAAGATTTTCGAGCGAATTAATTTCGCTCTTTGTGAAGAGCCCGGGATATTGGGTGAGAATCTGTTGCTCGACAGCATGGTGCACCCAGACCTTACCCTTGAGGTTTGGATGGGCTTTAAAGAAAGTACCCCTGTAGTTACTGCTGGTACTAGCCCCTACGGTCGCTGACTTCCTAACTGGAACCCGCCCGTTATGCAAGAAGATTGCGGCGAGAGCGTTGGGGACTTGATAGGCGTCGCTATTGATGTCATAGCCGTGACTTGCGATCCAGTTGTCGAACTGGCTGCCGTAGTCACAGCCGGGTGTTCCTGGGCCGCCGCCTCCGCGGCAATCGGAATCGAAGATCCAGCCAACATATTCCGCCGTGTACGGCACGTTGCTGACCAGGCCATAGAATGTTTCTCCGACGCCTGAGCAAACACTGGCCATGAATCCCCAGGATCCACATTCCCCGGAGTCACCCTCCATAGTGCCGCCGCTGTTTGTGTTCCCGGTCCCTACGCTGTTCGTGTTCCCGGTCCCTCCGCTCTTTCTTCCTCCGCCGGCCCCAGATACGTGCGGCTTGGACGCATTTCCCTTAGGGTATCCGGTGCCGTTCGGGGCGTCGCTGTAACCGCCGAGCATCCCACCGTACGGACGCTTGCTTCCAGAATTTCCAGGAGTTCCGGGATTGCCGCCCCCTACACCAGCCAGTCCTGTCGGGTCGGAGATCGTGACGGGTGAATTGCTGGCGTAGCTGTAGCCGTTCATGGTCTGCGGCTTGTCAACTTCGAGGAGGGGGTCGACGCTGATGAAGCGGCCGGTGGTGGGGTCGTATTCGCGGGCGCCGAGGTGGGTCAAGCCTGTGGTCTTGGTGTCGTTGGTGCCGCCGACGAAGCCCTTGGTGCCGGGCCAGGAGGTCGGCTCGGTGCCGCGGGTGCCGCCGAAGGGCAGGCTGCGGCGTTGGGTGAGTTTCTGGGTACCGGCCTCGACGGCGAGTTGGGCGGTGCCGTGGTGGTCGGCGAGAGTGAAGAAGACACTGCCATCGTCGGTCTTGACGGCCTGGTGGCCGCCGCCGAGGTCGTAGTAGCGGGTGGCCTTGGGCTTGGTGGCGCCCTTGGTCAAGGTGATCTCAGTGGTGCCGAGGTAAAGGGTGGTCTCGGTGGGGGTGCGGCCGATGAGGCGGTTGCCTTCGGTGTCGTAGAGGTACTCGGTGACCTTGCTGGTGCCGCCTTCGACGGGTTCGGTCACCTTGGCCAGGTGGCCCTCCGCGTCCCATTCGAGGGACTGCGTGGTGCCGCTGAGGGTGCGGGCGATGGTGTTGCCGCTCTCGTCATAACCGAAGGAATCCTTCGCCGTTCCTGTGGGACCGCTGGTGGTTACGGAGGTCAGTGTGTGCGGCTGGGCCTTGCCCACTCCGGGGTAGGAGTAGACGCGCGTGATGTCCTTTGCTGCATTCCCCGTGGGGTCATGGAGCGTTTCCGTCGAACGGTTGCTTGCCTTGTCGTAGGTGTAGGAGTGCCAGTACGGGGCCGGGCCGCCCAGGATGCTGCCGCCGGGTGCCGTGGCGCAGCTGGTGGTGTTCTGGGTCCAGGCTTCGCTCAGGCGGCGCAGGTGGTCGTAGGTGAAGCACTGGTTGTCGGTGCCGGAACGGGAGACGTCGGAGACGGACAGGACGTTGCCCACCTCGTCGTAACGGTAGGTGCTGCTCTGGTCGACTCCGGCAATGTCCTGGCGGTCCACGCGGGTGTTGGCCAGGCGCTGGGTGCCCCACTCGTAGGTGTTGGTGACCTGGACCGGCTTGGCGCCGGCGGCCGTGCTGTACATCTTGTACCCGCTCGGCTTGCCGGTCTTGAAGTAGCTGGTCTCCGCCTTGAAGCCGTCGCCCAGCAGGGAGACCGGCCGCAGCGTCTCCGCCTCGTATGTGAACGACTGGCTGCCGCCCGGGAGGGAGCCGGCCGCGGAGTAGCTCACGCCGCCGACCAGCCCGGAGGGCAGGTAGGAGGTGCCGGCCTGGTAGGTGCCCTTCAGGCTGGCCTCTCCCTCCCGCTCGGGGATGACCACGGCGGTCCTCACCGGCCGGTAGAGGCGGTCGTACTGGGTGACCTTGGTCGTGTAGGCGGCGCCGTCGTCGTAGCGGGTGGCTTCGGCCAGCTGGCCCTTGGCTTTGGGGACGGTGTCGTAGGTCCAGGTGGCGCGCAGTTTGCCGGTGGCCGAGCCCTCGCGCAGTTCGGTCTTGCGGCCGAGGTTGTCGTAGCCGTGCCACAGGGCCGGGGTGCCGGGCCGGGCGTCCTCGGTGGTGGTCAGCTGGTCGCGGTCGTCGTAGGTGCTGGTGGTGGCGCCCTTGTCGGGATCGGTGGACGTCAGCTGGCGGCCCAGCAGGTCGTAGGTGTACGACCAGGTGTTGCCTGCCGGGTCGGTGAGCCGCAGCAGTTCACCGCGCGGTGTGTAGGTGTACTTGGTGGTGTCGTAGGACGCCTCCGCGTTGCGGGCGTGGTGCTGGCGCAGTTCGGTGGTCTGGCCTCGGGCGTCGGTGAGGGTGGTGGTGGCGGTGCCGCCGACCGGCGGGATCACCGTGGTCCGGTCGCCGCCGTAGACCGTCCTCGTGGTTCCCAGCACGGCTCCGCCGTCGCCGTTGCCGGCGATCTGCTTCGCCTCGGTCTGGCGGCCCAGACCGTCATAGCTGTACCGGTTCTGGGTTTCCACGCTCAGCGCGTCATCCGGCTTGCTCAGGATCGTGGAGGGTGTGCCGGTGGTGTAGTAGGTGGCGAACTCCCTGGCCGTCAGGCCGCGTTCGTCGTAGAAGGTGTCGGCCAGCAGGCGGCCGCCGTCGGGACCGGGGTCCTGGGTCTGGCGGGGGCGCAGGAAGCCGTCGTAGAGGGTGTAGGAGGTGCGCTGGGCAGCGTTGTTGCCCAGTGTCCTGGTGCCGACCGCGACCGGTTGGTTGTCGGTGACGGTGTAGGTGAACTGGTAGGTCGGGGTCTGGCTGGTGGGGCGGTCGGCCAGCCAGACCTTGGTCGAGCGGCCCAGCGCGTCGTAGGCGAAGTCGACGACGTTGTCGTTGGTGTCGGTCTGCTTCTGGGGCAGGCCGCGGAGGATGTCCGGGATGGTGGTCGTGGTCTGGGCGGTGGCCGTACTGCCCGCCTTGGCCGGGGGCGTGGTCACCTTCACTTCGGTGGCGAAGCCGGTGGCGGGGGCGTACTCGGTCGTGGTGGTGCGGCCGTCGCCGCGCGCAGTGCGCGTGAGCACGCCGGTACCGGTGACGGTCACGTCGGCGGTCAGGTCGGTGCTGGTCAGCTCCCGGCCGTAGGCGTCATACGTGGCGCCGGATTCCAGGTAGACGGCGGTGGTGCCATGGTACTGCTTCAGCACCGCGCCGGCCGTCTTGTCCCCCTTCGTGGGGGTCGCGTCGTAGGCGCCGCCGTCGTAGGCGGTGCGCACGTCGGACATCACGTCCTCTGGCCGGTTGACGCTCGCGCCGCAGGCCTTGGACACCGTCTCCACCCGCGAGGGGAGAGTCAGGAGGGTGTCGGTGGTGTTGGTGGCGTAGGTGGTGCGCGTGCAGGTGTCGTCGGCGGCGGTGCCGATATCACCCCGGTCGTCGACCTGGGTGACGCGTCCGGCCACTGTGTCGAACTCGCTGCTGGTCTCGGTGGTACGCCACTTCGCGCCCGCCCCGTCGTCCAAAGACGTCCATGACCTGGTGTTCTTGGTGCCGGTGAAGTTGGCGGTGACGGTGCCCCAGCTGCGGGTCTTCTTCGCCGTCTGATGGTGCCAGGGCCGGCTGACCGTCTTGGCCAGGACCTTGCCGCCGGGACCGGAGTAGCTGGCAGTCTTGTAAGCGAAGCCGGCCTCGGACTCGTGGTCGGTGATCGGGTCGCCCTCGCCGTCGCCCAGGGTGACGCTCACGGACTTCGTGCCGCCGCCGGTGTCCTTGCGGTCGCCGTCCATGCCCCGCAGGAAGTAGGTGTCCTCCTGCGACTTCATCGCCGAGGCGCCGCCCTGGCCACCGGTCTGCACGCGGACCTGCCCGTAGCCGCGCCACTGCGACCAGGTCTTGAACTTCTCCTTGGTCAGACCGTCGTCATCGTCGTAGTGCCAGGCCGCACCACCCAGGTACTGGTAGGTGGTGACCTGGTCCGGTGCCCCGCCGGTGCGGTCGGTGGCGGTGACGGAGGTGACCACGTACTTGTTGAACCACTGCCGCTCGGGGTCCTCTGTGCTGCTGCCGCCGATGTACTGCGGGAAGCAGCGCGTGGTGTTGGTCTGCGGGGTCGGCAGCGCGCCCCAGTCGCAGGCCGGTGCCGAGTAGTTGACGTCTATCTGGCCGCCGGATTCGTCGGCGACCGTGGACAGGCGGTCCTTGATGAACGGCGGGTAGCCGTCGCCGGTCCTGTCGAGACGGTTGGCCAGCTGGGTGTAGGCGAAGGTCGTCTTCGGCAGGGTGACCGCAGGGGTCGCCGTGTGGCCGGTGCGCTGGACGGAGTCGAGCAGCAGTTGGTAGTCGGTGTCGGCCATGCCCCAGCGGTGGCTCAGCTTCCAGGAGTCGACGTTCTGGTAGGCGGTGCCGTCAAAGACCTGGGTGCTCACCTCGGTGAGCCGCTTGCGGGTGAAGAACACCGGCGAGAGGCGGCCCTTGTCGCAGTCCTTGCCGCTGTCGCAGTTCAGGTCCCACGGCGTGTCGTACCAGTAGGCGGCGTCCTTGCCGATGTCCGTGCAGGTGGTGGAGGAGTTGGGCAGGCAGCGCTCGGCGTCGGTGAAGTCGACCTTGGCCAGCGCCTTGGTGCCGTACATCGAGGAGGACTGCAGGCCGTACTCGATCCGGTCCAGGGTGCCGCCGCGCACATAGCGGGTGTTGTCCTTGGCCTTCAGGTTGCGGCCGTAGGAGTTGGTCTCCTGGTTGTAGTAGTACGCGATGGCGTTGCCGTGCACGTCCACGGCGTAGTCCAGGTTCCACCGCCAGGCCTGCTGGCACCACGCGTCAGCGAACGCCGAAGCGTGGCAGGGCTCCCCGGTGTCGTTGCCGAAAACAGGCACGGTCCAGGTGGAGTCCGTGACCGGCTTGCCGTCCGCCCAGCCCGGCAGCCGGTTGTAGCCGAAGTAGTAGCGGGTGCCAGCCGGGTCCGTCAGCCGCCAGTACTCGCCGTCGTTGTCGCCGTTGCTGCGGCTGCTGGAGGCCAGACGATCAATCCGAGTACCGTCGTCATTCTTCAGCTTCCAGGAATTGGTCCCGTTGGGGACCAACTCGCCGCCCTTGCCGTTGAAGGTGATGAAGGCATTGTCGTAGGCCCAGCACAGGTCGCCCGGTTTGTTGCCGTCGGCGTTCTTCACACCGTCGTCAGCGCACGGCTTGTAACGGCGCTCGATGAAACCGGGCCACAGGTCGAAGCCGTCGCCCGCCCAGGACGCCTGGTTGTTGGTGCTGCCGGTCCGGCCGTCGATGGCTCCTGAGGAGTACAGCAACCCAACCTTGGGCGTCATGCTGCCGGGGACGTCCGGCACCGGCATGTCGTACGACCACGCGAAGTCACCCGTGTTCAGGTTCGTGTTCCAGGTCGCTGAGGGAGAGAGCGAGGTCGCCGTGTAGTCCCCCTTCTCGCTGCTCGCCTCCGCCACCGCGGCAAGCACGGTGGGAGCACCGGTGCTGAGGGTCACGTTCTGCGCGGTCAGGGTCTGCTTCTCGGTGTCGTTGACCGCCGCGACCGGCTTGCTGGTGCGGCACCGGGCCTCGTCCGGGGTGGTCAGCGCGCATGCGGGCAGCTCCACCAGAGTCAGGCGGGGGGCGTAGCCACCACCGTAGGCTTCCGCGAAACCGGAGTAGTCCAGCTTGGCCCGCACCCGGCCGGCCCGACCAGTCGGTCCGTCCTTGCCCTCACCCTTCGAACGCAGCGTGAACAGCAGCCCGTCGACGTCCGCCTTCTTCGCCGCCTCGCGGCCGAGGACGCGTGCCTCAACAGCACCGCTCGCCGGCTTCGCGCCGGCGATGCCCCCCGTGTCCAGCGTCAGCGGCAGTCCCTTGGCCCGGACAGCCGTACGTGCGGTGCCTTTCGCAACGGAGGCCGGCAGCTCGACGACCGCCGTGTCCGCCTTCGGCCAGGCCGCGTCCGGAGGCGCCTGCGGGGTACGCGGCCCCTTCATCAGGGTGCGCGGCTTGGTCTTGACCGGCGAGCCAGGTACTGGCTTCTCGGACCGGGGAAGGGCGGAACGGCCCTTCCCCTCATCCGCCACGGCAGCCGGCTGGGCCACCCCCTGCAGGAGCGTGCCGACCATGATCGCGGCCGAAGCGAGCGCGACGCGTCGCCGCAACGTTCTGAACCGCTTGCTCGATCTGTCGTTCATTCCGTCCTTCGTCCTTCGCCACAGGCCGGCCTGCGTGTTACAGAGCAGGCCGGAGTGGAAGTTGAATGGCGTCTCGCGTGGGTCTTGCTGCGCCCGGGGAGCCCGGGCGCAGCCGTTACGCCAGTGGTCGTCTGGAGCGTTGGCCGTGTCAGGCCAACGGAAGCCAGCTGGTCTTTCTGCGTGGTGGCTTCAGCACTCCGTGGTGTGCCGTCCCACCACCGGAGGTCAGCCGACGCCAGGCACCTCGGTCGGCACGTCGAACCAGCTGGCGGCCAGCTTCCCGATCTGCTCGTCGGTCAGAGCGCCCTGGAAGGCCCAGACGTCGTCGACCAGGCCGGGGAAGTACTCGCCCCAGGCTCCGTCGGTCTTGGCGCGGCCGACCTGGAAGGACTTGGTCGCCTTGAAGGCGAGCGTGTTCTCGGCCCAGGAGGACCGGTCACCGCAGTCCTCACCGTCGTCCTCGCCGCAGAAGATCTCCTGGAGCGTTCCGTTGACGTACAGGCTGGCCTGCTTGGCGAACCCGTCGTAGACCACGGCCAGGTGGTTCCAGTCCCGCGCGTCGTAGAACTCGCTGTTGGCGACGCGTACGACCGTCGCGTCCGTGCCGTCCTTGTCCGGCAACGCCAGCTCCCAGTGGCCGAGGCCCTCCGGGTTCGCGGTGTCCGGTACGAAGCGGACGGTGAAGGCGCTCTGGGCGGAGCCCTCGGCGCTGACCAGTGCGACACCGTTCTGTGGCAGCGCGGCCGCCTGTGCCCAGGCGGTGACGGTGTAACTGGCACTGGTGTCGACCGGTACGGACGTCGTGGCCGCGTAGCCGCGGACGCCGTCCAGCTCCAGGCCGCCGAAGTCTATGAAGGAGAAGTCCGACTTCTTCGCACCGCCGTTCAGCGTGAGCGCGCTGCCTCCGGAGACCGCGTTCGGGGTGGTCACCGGGCCGGTCCCGGCGGTCTCCTCGAACATCCACCGGCTCTCGACCAGCGGACGCTGCCGGAACATCTGCTGGACCTCCTCGGCGGAGACCGGTCGGTCGAACATGCGGACGTCGTCGATGGTTCCGGGGAAGAACGAGCCGAGGTTGCCGCTGTAGGAGCCGGCTCCGATCTGGACGGCGCCGCCCGCGTACCAGTTGGCCTGCAGGGTGGTGGATCCGGCTTCGACGCCGTTGACGTAGAGGGTGAGCTTGTTGGCGACGGTGTCGTGCACGCCGACCAGGTGGGTCCAGGTGTCACCGTGGGCGGTCTTGCCTTCGGCCTGCATGGCGCGGACCGGGGTGGCGTCGGGGGTGTCGGCGGAGTACTGGTTGACCGCCCAGCGGTCGTAGGCGGCGGAGTAGTACAGCTCCAGTCCCGGCTTGTGCGTGCTCGTCTGGGTGACGATGATCGCCGCGTGGTTCGGCTTGGTCTTGGGCAGTTTCGCCCAGGCGGAGACGGCGAAGCTGCGCTGGTTGTTCAGCAGAGGCCGCTTGGTGGTGGCGTAGCCGTCGACTCCGTTCAGCGTGAGTGCCTTGCCCGCCACACCGGCCTGACCGAAGGTGACGCCTCCGGTCAGCGTGGCTGAGGGCACTTCCGCCTTCCCGGTCAGCTGCGTCGCGTCGGCGGATTCGTCCAGCGGGAACACCGCCCGCGCCGAGCGGCCCGCGGTGAGCGATTCCTTGCCGTGCAGGCGGGTCACCTCATTGACCGACAGCGGTTTGTCGAAGACCTGCACCTCGTCGATCGCCCCGGGGAAGAACGAGGCCAGCCTGTTGCCGTCGTAGAAACCGGCACCGATCTGAAGACCCCGGCGGGCGTTCCAGGGCGTGCTGTAGGCCGTGGTCCCGACCAGTTCACCGTTGACGTAGAGCTTCAGCTGTTTGTCGGTCAGGCTGTAGGTGCCGACCAGATGCGTCCACTTCCCGGCTTCGACTCCGCCCGGAGAGGGCGCCATGGCCCGCACGATGCCCGCACCGGTGGCGTCGGCCTGGTACTGGTTGAACACCCACCGGTCGTACCCCTTGGAGTAGTACAGCTCGAAACCCGGGGCGTAGTTGCCGGGCTGGGCGGCGACGATGGCCGCCTGGTCCGGCATCTTCGACAGCTTCGCCCAGGCGGAGACGGAGAACCCGGTCGAGGTGTCCACCGTGGGAATGTCGGAGACCGCGTAGTCGTCGACCCCGTCGAAGGACACTGCCGTGCCCTTGGCTCCGGGTGCACCCGGTGTGGCGCCGCCGTGCAGCGCGAGCGTGCGCTCCGGCGCCGACCCCACGGCCTGGTTCGCCCCGGCGTCCTCGTCCATCTGCCACATAGCTCGCTCGGGCTGGCCGGACTTGACCCGGAACTGGTAGGTGCGGATCTCGCTACCGTTGCCGGCCTGGTCGAACGCCTGGGCGGTGACGAAGTTCAGGCCGGCCTTGGCGGGCAGCATCCTCATCGTCTTCGCCGCCCCGGCCGCGGTGGTGATCGTGTTCTTGGAGGTGGGGTCGCCGTTGATGCCGTACCAGTACTTGGTCACGTCGCTGTCGGCGGCCTTGAGCGCGAAGCTGCCGTACTGGCCCACCCCGTCGAACCACGGATCGTCCGGGTCCTCCGGGTCCGAGGCCGGGTACTCCCCCGAGGTGATCGACGGCGCCTTGGGCACCTTGGTGTCGTAGACGAAGTAGCAGGCCGTCGGGTCACCCGCGTGCGACCACGGCGAGTACTGGGCCCCGTCATAGCTGCGCACATACCAGTTGATCTGCTTGTTCTGCGGCACAGAGGTCGGCAGGCTGATCGAGAAACTCTTCCCGGACGCCTTGAACGAGGTGAGCTTCGGCTTCCACCGGGCGATCAGCCCCTTGCCGTCCCCGGTGTCCCACTTGGCCTCGAACTGCACCGCGACGGGGTCGCCGTCGGGGTCGGTGACGTTGTCGGCACGGATCGTGCCCAGGGTGCGCACCCGCGGCGCGGCGGCCGGCTTCTTGCAGGTGCCGCCGTACTCCATGATCAGCTGCGACATCTTCACCTGGGCCGGCGGACGGTTGTACTGCACCCGCAGGTGCGCCTTGTCCGAGAACCGCTTCCAGCCGTACGCGTCCGTCTCGCTGGCCGCCCGCAGCCCGAACGTCATCGTCGCGCTCTTGCTGTTGGCGGCCGACTGCACCGCCGACTTGACGTTGAACTCGGCGTCCTTGGCCGCGCAGCCGGAGTAGCCGTGGGCGAACGACTTCGAGGCCAGTTCCTTGATCCAGAAACCGGAGGCGTTCTGGCTGTTCCACGTCGTCGACGAGGAGATGTCCTTGGTCTGCCACAGCTCCACGCTGCGCGCGTCGCACGACGCCGACCAGGTGTTGCGCACCACGAACTCCGCCGACAGGATCGACTTGCCCGCGAACTTGGACGTCGAGATCCGGTAGAACAGACGCTTGGTGTCGTTGGGGTTGCAGTAGTACCAGTTGCAGTAGCCCATGCCGGCATCGGAATCGCCGTTGAACTTCCACTGCGGCGAGTTGGCCCAGTACTTGGACGCCATCGTCCACGCGGTCGCGCGTGGCGAGTGCCACTGCGGGTCGATGTAGACCGGGTAGGCGGTGTCGGCGCCCTTGAGCACGTCGGCGTCCGGGGTCAGGACCAGTTCGTCCTGCCCGGCCGACACCTCCACGCCGACCGGGGCGAGCTTGCCCGACTCTCCGGCGCCCGGCTCCGCACCGGCGGGTGCCGCCTTCGGTCCGGCCGTCCCGTCGGCCGCTGCCGTCCGGGACTCTGCGGCGCCCTCCGGGGACCCGCCGGTGCTGGAGTCCCACATCACCGGCTTCGGCGCCTCGAACACCGCCCCCTTGGCACCCTCGTCCAGCGCCTGCAGACCGCCCTCGTCGGTCTCCCGAACCGACAGGCCTCGCGCGTCCAGCCCCAGCCGCAGCTCGGCCAGCTCCGGGCTCGCCGCGGCCTCGGCCGTCTTGACCACCAGCAGCTGCGTGAACCCGTCCTCCTGGGCCGTCATCCGCAGATCCACGTCCGGCAGCACCGACCGATAGGTGGCGACGGGCCCGGAGAGCTCGGGCGCGGGCAGCGGAGCGGGCCATGACAGGCTCAGCTCCCGCCCGGCACGCCGCATCCGCACCAACGGGGTCTCGCCCCCGCCGGAGAACTCCATCCCCACCGTCGACGCCTTCGGAGCGACGGTTCCCTCGTCGGTGGCCGTCAGCTCGGTGTCGACCCGCTTCCACCCTCCTGCGGCCCGGGTCCAGACGGGACGCAGATACTCCCGCGCCTCCAGATCTCCCCCCGGCGTCGCGTACACCTCACTGCTCTCCCCGCGCAGCGATGCGACCTCCACCGGCTCGCCGGACCGCTTGGCCTTCGCGAACGCTTCCGCTTCTGTCAGGCCACCGGTGTCGCCGGCCGGCTCTTCCTCATTCGTCGGCGCTGCCAACACACCCGCTACCGCTGGGGTGGCCGTCGCAGGAACCGACCCCACGGCCAGCGCCACCCCCAGCAGAGCCCCAACAGCCTTGCCCGCGAAACGACTTCGGTTCCACATCTCCGTCACGCACCCCGCCCACAGCGCCTACACAGTTGCTTGACGTAACCAATCGCTTCACTGAGCGTCAGGTCAAGGGGTGGTAAACGGGCAATGACAGGACAAGTTCCATTCAACACGCGTGATGATCATTACGTTTGGCAAGCGTTCTGCGAAACTTCATCGTTTTTCAACAAGAAAGGCAGTCCCGCAACGCCCCGGCTGGGCACTCCGGCCGGCAGCCGTCAATCTGCCGATCTGCTGGGTAGCCCGAACGCCTGGTGCCGATCCGCAGGCAGGCGTCCGGCAGTGCTCCCAGGTCACGGCCTTACGAGAGAAAAGCCCAATGAGCCCGAGCGCGTCACGAAAGCGTTTCTGGCCCACCCGCTGCCCTCGAGGGACACGCCGCCGTAGCGGCTCGCTCTCCTCAGGGGCAGCGGCGTCACCGCCCGACCACTCTTGCCGTCGTGTCCGTGGTGCCGGGCGGTCCCGGCACCACGAACAGCGAAGGCCCGGATCGGGCCGGGCCTGCCGGTCAGGCGGAGATGCCGTCCACCCGGGTCAGGCCGTCGATGCGGGCCATCGCGTCGGCCGCGCCGTACGGCTGGAGGTAGGGCAGCCAGCACGGGTCGCGGTGGCCGGTGCCGATGATGCGCCAGGCCAGGCCGGTGGGCGGGGCCGGTTTGTGGCGCAGCCGCCAGCCCAGCTCGAACAGGTGCCGGTCGGCCTTCACGTGGTTGCAGCGGCGGCAGGACGCCACCACGTTGTCCCAGACGTGCTTGCCCCCGCGGCTGCGCGGGATGACGTGGTCGACGCTGGTCGCGACACCACCGCAGTACATGCACCGGCCCCCGTCGCGGGCGAACAGCGCGCGGCGGGTCAGTGGAACGGGCCCCCGGTAGGGAACCCGCACGAAGCGTTTGAGCCGGACCACGCTGGGAGCGGGGACCGTGACGGTCGCGCTGTGCAGATAGGCGCCGGACTCCTCGAGGCATACGGCCTTGTTCTCGAGGACGAGGACGAGCGCGCGGCGGAGCGGTACGACGCCGAGCGGCTCGTACGACGCGTTGAGAACCAGGACATGCGGCACGGATGCCTCCTTGTACGCCGGCGACGCGTGGCTCGCGCCGGGACGATCCGTAGTCAGTCTCCCCTCATGCCTGGTCGTAGCGCCACCATGTCCCGGTAACGGGCTGGGAGTGTTTTCGACCACAGGCCCTCCGGCCTCCGGGATCTTGGCCTGTTCAGGTGCGGGTGAGGGAGGTCTCTTCTTCACGTATCGCGACGGTCCCCCCACAATGCACCGTTAGTGTGGTGCTTCTGCCCGCACCGGTGACCTTTCCCTGACCTTTTCGTGACCTTGAAGACCTTGACCGCCGCACCGGGGCAGAACCTGCACCTGGAGGTACCTGCCGTGTCCTTGCCCGCCGTCCTGCCTGCCGAGGGTTCGTCGCCGACGCCCTCGGATTCCGGGACCCCGATGGTGCCCAGCCTCAAGGACGCCCACGAGAGCGCCACCAACGCCGCCGGCTGGGTGGAGGAGAACTGGACGACGTGGCTCGCGATCGGCCTGAGGGTCCTGCTCATCGTGGTGATCGCCACGGTACTGAGAGTGGTCGTGCGGCGGGCGATCACCAAGCTCGTCGACCGGATGTCCGGGACCGGTACGACCGTGGACGGCACCGGCCTCGGGGGGCTGCTGGTCAACGCCGAGCGGCGGCGCCAGCGCTCGCAGGCGATCGGCTCGGTGCTGCGGTCGGTCGCGTCGTTCCTGATCCTCGGTACGGCCGCGCTGATGGTCCTGGGCACGTTCCAGATCAATCTGGCCCCGCTGCTGGCCTCGGCCGGTGTCGCCGGTGTCGCGATCGGTTTCGGCGCCCGCAACCTGGTCACGGACTTCCTCTCCGGCGTGTTCATGATCCTCGAGGACCAGTACGGCGTCGGTGACACCGTCGACGCGGGCGTCGCCTCCGGCGAGGTCATCGAGGTCGGCCTGCGGGTGACCAAGCTGCGCGGCGACCACGGCGAGATCTGGTACGTCCGCAACGGCGAGGTCAAGCGCATAGGCAACCTCTCCCAGGGCTGGGCGACCGCCAACGTGGACGTCACGGTCCGCTCGGACGAGGACCTCGACCAGGTGAAGGACACGCTCGTCGCCGTCGCGGAGCGGATGAGCAAGGAGGAGCCCTGGAACGAGCTCCTGTGGAGCTCCATCGAGGTCCTCGGCCTCGACTCCGTCCTGCTCGACTCGATGGTCGTCCGGGTCTCGGCGAGGACGATGCCCGGCAAGTCGCTGACCGTGGAGCGCGAGCTGCGCTGGCGCATCAAGCGGGCCTTCGACGCGGCCGGCATCCGCATCGTCGGCGGTGCCACGGCTCCGGTGGAGATGACGGAGGGCCCCGATCCGGCGGCGGCCGTCGCACCCCCGTCCGCCTACGCGAGCAGCGTCTCGCCGCAGTCCGTCGCGGCCTCCCCGCTGACCCCGCCGAGCACCACGAAGTAGACCGGCGGCAGGGAAGAACACGGTGGAGGGCGGCGCCCGGAAGTTCCGGGCGCCGCCCTCCACCGTTCCCGTACTCGTTCCCGCGCCCGCTCTGGTCATGGCGCCCGTGATCCTGATATGCCTCTCGCGCGGAAGGCGTTCGCCGAACGTGTCACGTCCACCGGAGCGGAAGCAGAGGGTCGACGACAATGAAACTCACCGTGGTCGGGGGCGGTTCGACCTACACGCCCGAACTCGTCGACGGCTTCGCCCGGTTGCGGGACACCCTGCCCGTCGAGGAGCTGGTCCTGGTCGATCCGGCCGCGGACCGGCTGGAGTTGGTGGGCGGGCTGGCCCGCCGCATCTTCGCCCGGCAGGGACATGCGGGACGGGTCGTCACCACCTCCGACCTGGACACGGCCGTGGACGGCGCCGACGCGGTGCTGCTCCAGTTGCGGGTGGGCGGCCAGGCGGCCCGGCAGCAGGACGAGACCTGGCCGCTGGAGTGCGGCTGCGTCGGCCAGGAGACCACCGGCGCCGGCGGTCTCGCCAAGGCGCTGCGCACGGTCCCGGTGGTGCTCGACATCGCCGAACGGGTCCGGCGGAGCAACCCGGACGCCTGGATCATCGACTTCACCAACCCCGTCGGCATCGTCACCCGGGCGCTGCTGCGGGCCGGGCACCGGGCGGTGGGGCTGTGCAACGTCGCCATCGGCCTCCAGCGCAGGTTCGCCGCCCGCCTCGGCACCGACCCCGCCGGCCTCCACCTCGACCACGTGGGCCTGAACCACCTCACCTGGGAGACCGCGGTGCGCCGGGGCGGCCCCGACGGCGAGGACGTCCTGCCCGCACTGCTGCGGGACCACGGCGACGCGATCGCCGCGGACCTCCGGCTGCCCCGGGCCGTCCTGGACCGCCTCGGTGTGGTCCCCTCGTACTACCTGCGCTACTACTACGCCCACGACGAGGTCGTACGGGACATGCGCACCAAGCCGTCCCGGGCCGCCGAGGTGGCCGGCATGGAACGCCGGCTGCTCGACCTCTACGCCGACCCCGCCCTGGACGAGAAACCGGCCCTGCTGGCCGAGCGCGGCGGCGCCTACTACTCGGAGGCGGCGGTGGACCTGGCGGCGGCCCTGCTGCGCGGCGCCGGCAGCCCGTACCAGGTGGTGAACGCCCGCAACGGCTCCACGCTCCCCTTCCTCCCCGAGGACGCGGTGATCGAGGTGCAGGCCGCCGTGGGCCCGAAGGGCGCGAGCCCGCTGCCGGTGCCCCGGGTGGACCCCCTCTTCGCGGGTCTGATGGCGAACGTCACCGCCTACGAGGACCTCGCCCTCGAAGCCGCCCTGCACGGCAGCCGCGAGCGGGTCTTCCGCGCCCTCCTCGCCCACCCGCTGATCGGCCAGTACGAGTACGCCGAGCGGCTCACCGGCCAGCTCCTCGCGCACAACCGGGAGTACCTGACGTGGGCGTGACCGCGGGCGTCCTCGCCGTCGACGCCGGCAACAGCAAGTCGGACGTCGCCGTGGTCGACCGGCACGGCGCGGTCCTGGCCACGGCCCGCGGCGCCGGGTTCCGGCCGCCCGCCGTCGGTGTGACGCCGGCGGTGGACGTCCTCGCCGAGGCCGTCGACGCCGCGTTCACCGCCGCCGGGGTCACCGCCGTCTCCCATGTCTCGGCCTGTCTGGCCAACGCCGATCTCCCCGTGGAGGAGGAGCAGTTGACGGCGGCCCTGACGACACGCGGCTGGGGTGCCACCGTGCGGGTCCGCAACGACACGTTCGCGGTCCTGCGCGCCGGTGTCACCGAGCCCCGCGGGGTCGCCGTGGTCTGCGGCGCGGGCATCAACTGCGTCGGCATGCACCCCGACGGGCGTACCGCCCGCTTCCCGGCGCTCGGCCGCGTCTCCGGTGACTGGGGCGGCGGTTGGGCGCTGGCCGAGGAGGCCCTGTGGCACGCGGCCCGGGCCCAGGACGGCCGCGGGGCCGCCACCGCCCTCGCCGACGCCCTCCCGGCCCACTTCGGTCTGTCCGGCATGCCGGCCCTCATCGAGGCCCTGCACCTGGGGGACCTCCCGTCGGCCCGCCGTCACGAACTCGCCCCGGTCCTGTTCGCCACGGCGGCCGGGGGCGACGCGGTCGCCGGTGCGATCGTCGGACGCCAGGCCGAGGAGGTGGTGGCGATGGCCGTGGTGGCGCTGACCCGCCTGGACCTGCTCGCCGAGGAGACACCCGTCCTGCTGGGCGGCAGTGTCCTGGCCGCACGGCACGCCCTGCTGGACGACCGGATCCGCGCCCTGCTCGCCGAGCGCGCCCCCAAGGCGGTCCCCCGGGTCGTCACCGCCGCCCCGGTCCTGGGCGCGGCCCTGCTGGGCCTGGACCGCCTGGCGGCCCCGCCGGAGGCCCACGCCCGGCTGAGGGCCCACTACGAGCGGGGTTAGGGCCCGATGCCGGGCCCACGCGTCACGCCGGTGCGGCGCGGCCCGGCACGCCTCGTCCTCGCCCGGTGGGCGCCGTCCGTTTCCCCGCCCCGACCCGCCGGACGGGCCCGAAGGCCGGGCGGCGGGCCTGACGACAGGCGCGAGAACCGCCCGGAGAACAGGCCTGGAGGCAGGTCCGGAGGCAGGCCTGGAGGCTCCTGCAGGTCCGGTCGACCGCACACCGGCGCCGGCCCCTCGCGGGCGCCCGGAACCAACCGGATTCCACCGGCGTGTTCATGGGCAGAGGTCGTGCGGAGGGGAACGTGCGGGAGCCGGCTCGCGGGGAGGGCCCGGGCGCCGCGGCAGCCGGAACTCCCGGCAACCGACCGGCAGTCGAACCAGTGGTCGGACCGACAGCCACACCGGCAACCGGACCGACAGCCGCACCGGCAACCGGGCCGACAGCCGCACCGGCAACCGGGCCGACAGTCCAACCGGCGGGCGGATCACCACCGGACCGACAGCCGGCGCGACGGGCCGCCGTCCGGTCGGATCGGCGGACTGTCGGATCGACAGAGGAACCGGCGGGCGGTTCAAGATCACGCCAAAGCCGGTGCACATGCCGGTTCGTGCGGCGATACTTGGCGGGACGGGTGACCACGGGGGAGGTCGAGTGACACAGACGCCGAGCGGCAGCGCGGCATCGCCGGGCGGGGCCGCGCCCACCATGCCCGCCGTGATGCCCGCCGTACCGCCGCAGTCCGGGCCCGGCGGCGCGCCGGCGGCACCCCGTCATCCCTCCACCGGCTCCCGGCTTCCCGCGCCCCCGCCGCCGGAGGCACCCCGGCGCACGGCGTTCGCCGAGGGCGCCGTGCGCCTGCGCGAGGCCGCCACCACCGAACCCGGCCGCCTGCGGATCATCGGCGCGGTCCTCGCCACCCTGGTCGTCGCCTTCGGCGCCGTCACCGCCTGGCAGATGACCGACCGGGCCGCGGCGGCCGACGCCGTCCTCACCAGCAGCCAGCCCCTCACCTCCGACGCCGCCGACATCTACCGCTCCCTCGCGGACGCCAACACCGCGGCCTCCAGCGGCTTCCTGGCCGGCGGTCAGGAGACCGCCGCCTCCCGGGACCGCTACGAGAAGGACATCCGCACCGCCGCCGCCAAACTGGTCAACGCCGCGGCCAACTCCGACCCCGGCTCCTCGTCGGCGGCGACCATCGCCGAACTCAACCGGCTGCTGCCCGAGTACAAGGGCCTGGTGGAGCGCGCCCGCACCTACAACCGTCAGGGTTACCCCGTGGGCGGCGCCTATCTGCGGTACGCGAACGAGAAGATGCAGCAGGAGATGCTCCCGGCGGCGGAGGACCTCTACCAGAAGGAGAACCAGCGCCTCCAGGCCGACTACGCGGACGCGACCCCGTACCCGTGGGCGGCCATCGCGCTCGGCACCGTCGCCCTCGCCGCGCTCGCCTGGACGCAGCGCCGCACCTACCTGCGCACCCACCGCGTGCTCAACCACGGTCTGGTCGCGGCCACGGCGGCGTCCACGGTCGTCCTGCTCTGGCTGGTCGCCGGCCACAGCCTCGCCCGCTCGGGGCTGAACCACTCCTACGACCACGGCGTCCGCTCGCTCAACGTGCTGCACGACGCCCGTATCGCCTCCCTGAAGGCCCGGGGCAACGAGAACCTGACGCTGGTGTCGCGCGGCGCCGAGACGAAGAAGGTCGGCGACGAGACGTACGACGCCTACGACCACGACTTCGAACGCGACATGGCCGCCCTGGACAAGGGCCTGACCCGGGCCGGAGAGCTCGCGGACGACAGCAGCGGCGAGAAGCCTGTCACCGCCGCCGTGAGCAACATGACGGAGTGGAAGAAGCGCCACGGGGCCGCCCGGGATCAGGACGAGAAGGGCAACTACCAGGAGGCACTGGACCTGGTGATCGGCGGCAGGGGCGCGACCGGCGAGTGCTTCGACGGCGTCGACAGCAGCCTGGCGGCCGCGCTCGCCCACGAGAAGGCCGAGTTCGCGGAGGCGGCCGGCGGTGGCCGGGACGCGCTGAAGGGGCTGCCGGAGGGTGCGGCGGGCCTCGCCGTGCTGGGCGCGGCCGGAGCGGTGCTGGGCATCGGCCGCAGGCTGTCGGAGTACCGGTGAGAGGGGGCGTGATGGGCAACGCACGACGCCTGCGGGCCGGCCTGCGGGGCTGGGGCGGGGTGGGCGCGATGGCCACCGTGTGCGTGCTCGCGCTGGTCTTCGCGCTGGTGCTGACCCGCGCCGGGTCCCCCGCCGCCAAGGCGCCGAAGACCCCTGAGGCCGCGGGGCACACCGTGACGGACGCCATCGGTGCGGACGCGGACGCGAAGTGCACCGATCCGGAGAAGCAGACCCTGCCCCCCTCCGACGAGGACGGCGTCACCATCGACGCGATCAAGAACCGGCCGGGCGAGAAGCGCAAGCTGATCGTCGGCATCGACCAGAACAGCTACCGCTGGGGCTACCGGGACCCCAACGGCGGGGGCGGCGCACGGCTCGAGGGCTTCGACATCGACCTGGCGCACCGCATCGCCGAGGACATACTCGGCGACCGGGACGCGGTCCAGTTCAAGGCGATCCCCACCGACCAGCGCATTTCGGCGATCAAGGACGGCCGGGTCGACATGGTCGTCCGCACGATGACCATCAACTGCGAACGCCTCCGGGACGTGGCGTTCTCCGCCCCGTACTTCCGGACGGGGCAGCAGGTCCTGGCCCCGAAGGCGTCGTCGATCACGGGATACGACAAGACGCTCGCGGACCGGAGGATCTGCACGGCGGCCGGCTCCACCGCGTACGCGAAGCTGGAGGAGGACCAGGCGGCGGGCAGGCTCCCGAAGTCCGCCGACATCCGCACCACCGTCCCCAACCAGCTCGACTGCCTGGTGCGGCTGCAGCTCGGCGAGGTCGACGCGGTGGTCACCGACGGCGCGCTCGCCGCGAGCCAGGCCGCCCAGGACCCGACGGTCGAACTCAAGGGCGACGCCTTCACGACGGAGTACTACGGCGTGGCGATGGAGCAGAACGCGAAGGACCTGCTGCGCCGGGTCAACCGGATCCTGGTGGACTTCCGCGAGGACACCGGGGACGGGTGGCAGAAGGCGTACGAGACATGGCTGTCGGCGACACTGGGCAGTGATCCCGCGAAGTCGGAGCCACCCGCCCCGCAGTACCTGCGCACGAGCTGACCAGCCGTCGAGGAACAGCAGCCGAAGGCAGACCGGCGACGACCGACCCGCAGCGAAAGGTGATCGATGGGCGACACGGACCCCACCGGGCCGGTGATGGACCGGGACGAGGTGGACCGTGCGCTGGCGCGGCTCGGCGCGGAGCACGAGGCGGTCGAGACCTCGCTCCTCGCCCTGCAGGACCACGCGGGCCGCAGGCTCCTGGAGGGTGCCCGCCTCACCGGCCGCACCGCGGAACGCTGGGCGGCCACCGAGGCGTCGATCACGCTGCTGTGGACGTACTTCGACGCGTACGCGGGCGCCCTGCGCACCGCCCGGGAGATCCGTGCCCGGCGCCGCTGGTCCAGCCGTGAGGACCTGGTGGAGCTGACGGAGCTGCTGCGCGGCGAGTGCGTCACGATCGCGGGCTCGGCCACCTCCACCGCCGCGGCGAACGCGCCGGGGCTCCCCGGCCGGCCGGGGAACCGGCTCAGCGAGCGCTACTCGCTGGCCACGCTGGTCGAGCGGATGAACGAGCTGTACGCGTCGTCGCTGGACATGGTCGTCGCCGCGGACGCGGTGTGGTCGGCGCTGCCCGCCCGGATCGATCTGCTGGCCGCCGAGCTCCATCGCACCCGCCGGCTCGCGCACCCGGTCGGGGTGCGTCCCGGCGAGCATCCGGCGGGCGACGACCTGGAGCGGATCACCCACTCCCTGACCGCGCTGCGCGAGCAGGTGGTGTCCGACCCGCTGGCGTTCTGGAAGCCCGCGGAGGGGAGTTCGGCGCCGGGCGGCGGCCGGCCGGACACGACGGTGTACGACCGCGAGGCACGGGCCCTGGAGGAGGTGCGCCGCGAGATCGACGCGGTGCTGGCGGTCCGTCAGGACTCCGAGAAGCGGATCGTGCGGCTGCGGGACGTCCTGTCGCGCGCCGACCGCACGCTCGCCGAGGCCCGTACCGCGCGCGGCGAGGTGCTCGCGAAGATCGCCGCGACGGAGGTGCCGGTGGTCAGCGGGCCGCCGACCGTGCTGCAGGAGCAGCTGGTGACGGCCGCCGAGTACCGCAGGCACGCCCAGTGGCACCGGCTGTCCCCGCTCCTGGAGTCCCTGGAGCAGAAGGCGGAGGACGAACTGGAGCGCGCCCGCGAGTCGTTGACCGCGGTCACCGCGCCTCTGGCGGTCCGTGCCGAGTTGCGCGGCCGGCTCGACGCGTACCGGGCGAAGGTCGCCCGGCACGGCCTCGCGGAGGACACCGTGCTGGTCGAGCGGTACGAGAGGGCGCGCCGCATGCTGTGGAGCGCGCCCTGCGATCTGCGCGTCGCCCGGGAGGCGGTGCTGCGCTACCAGCACGCGGCCGCCGAACTCCTCGGCACCACCGCACCCCGGGTGCCCGGTCAGGGCATGCCCGAGGAGGGCGGGGGGCCCGGCGCATGAGCGACAACGGGGAGGCAGCGGCATGAGTCAGGCGGAGAACCGGACGCACAGCCAGGGGCGGAACGGGCAGGGAGCGCGGGCGGAACAGCGGGAGCAGCGGGCGCGGGCCGCCGCCGTCCGGGCCTGTCAGCGTCCCGGCTGCGAGGGCGCCTACGAGGACGTCGGCGGCGGCGAGCTGTACTGCGACACCTGCGGGCTGGCACCGGTGGTGTCGCCGACGACGGGCATGGTCGGCTCGGTCCCGACCGGTCTCACCACAGGCGGCCGCGGCTCCCGGGCCGGCGGCCGCAGTGCACGGGCGTCGTCACAGCCGTCACAGCCGTCGCAGTCATCGCGCTCGTCGAGGTCGTCGAGGTCGTCGAGGTCCCGGCGCTCGGTGTCCGGGCGGCTCTCCCGTTCCCTGCCGGGAGGCGGTGCCGAGCGTTCGGTGTCGGTGCGCGGCTCCGGTGCGTCGACGGGCTCCTCCGGCCGTGGCCGGCTGGGCGCGGGGCTGGTCCAGGTCCCGCCGATCCCGCGCCCCGACCCGCGCGCGATGGTGCTGGACAACCCCGAGGTGCCCGAGCGGAAGCGATTCTGCTCCCGTTCGGACTGCGGGGCCCAGGTGGGCCGTGCGCGGGCCGGCCGGCCGGGTCGTACGGAGGGCTTCTGCACCAAGTGCGGCCACCCGTACTCGTTCGTCCCGAAGCTGCGGGCCGGCGACGTGGTGCACGGCCAGTACGAGGTGGTCGGCTGTCTGGCGCACGGCGGACTGGGCTGGATCTACCTCGCCGTGGACCGGGCCGTCTCGGACCGCTGGGTGGTCCTCAAGGGCCTGCTGGACACGGGCGACCAGGACGCGATGGAGGCGGCGATCTCCGAACGGCGCTTCCTCGCGGAGATCGAGCACGCCAACATCGTGCGGATCTACAACTTCGTGGAGCACCTCGACCAGCGCACCGGTTCCCTCGACGGCTACATCGTCATGGAGTACGTCGGCGGCAAGGCCCTGAAGGAGATCGCCAACGGCCGCCGGACGCCGGACGGCAGACGGGACCCGCTGCCGGTGGAGCAGGCCTGCGCGTACGGCATCGAGGCGCTCGAGGCGCTGGGGCACCTGCACAGCCGCAACCTGCTGTACTGCGACTTCAAGGTCGACAACGCGATCCAGACCGAGGACGAGCTCAAGCTGATCGACATGGGCGCGGTGCGCAGGGCGGACGACGACCAGTCGGCCATCTACGGCACGGTCGGCTACCAGGCCCCCGAGGTCGCCGACGTCGGTCCCTCGGTCGCCTCCGACCTCTACACGGTCGCCCGGACGCTCGCCGTCCTCACCTTCGACTTCCAGGGCTACACGAACGTCTACGCGGACTCGCTGCCCGATCCCGACCACATCGAGGTCTTCCGGCGGTACGAGTCGTTCTACCGGCTGCTGGTCCGCGCCACCGATCCCGACCCGTCCCGCAGGTTCGCCTCCGCGCAGGAGATGAGCGAGCAGCTCACCGGTGTCCTGCGCGAGGTCGTCTCGCTCCAGTCGGGCCGTGCCCGTCCCGCCCTGTCGACCCTGTTCGGCCCGGAACCGCGGGTGGCGGACACGGAGTTGTTCCCCCGGTCGCGGGGCGACGTGTCCCGCCTCGGGGCGCGGGCGGTGTGGCGCGCCGGGTCACCACGGCGGGGGCCGGGACAAAAGCAGCTCGCCGGAGGAACCGCCACCGGCGCCACCGCCACCACCGGCGTCTCCGGCCCGGCGGACCTCGTCAAGCCCGTCGACGCTCCCGCGGCGGTCCTCGCCCTGCCCGTCCCGCACGTCGACCCCACCGACCCCAACGCCGGGTTCCTGGCGGGCCTGCTGGCCTCCGCGCCCGCCGAGCTGGTCCACGCCCTGGCGGCGGCGCCCGCGCCGTCGGCCGAGACCCGGCTGCGGCAGGTCCGCGCCTGGCTGGAGACGGGTGAGTCGGACACCGCGCTGGACGCGCTGCGGGCCCTGGAGGAGCGGGACCCCGACGACTGGCGGGTGGTCTGGTACCGCGGGGTCGCCGCCCTGGTCACCGGCGACCACGAGGGCGCCGCGCTCGCCTTCGACGCGATCTACGACGCCTTCCCCGGCGAGGTCGCCCCCAAGCTGGCGCTCGGCCTGTGCGCGGAGGTGCTGGGCCAGCTCGACAACGCCGCCGAGTACTACCACCTGGTGTGGTCCACCGACCCGAGCCATGTGAGCGCGGCGTTCGGCCTGGCCCGCGTGCGGCTCGCCACCGGTGACCGGGGCGGCGCCGTACGGACGCTGGAGTCGGTGCCGGAGTCCTCCATCCACTACACGGCGGCGCGGGTGGCGGCCGTACGCGCCCGACTGCGGGGGCGGGCCGCCACCCCCGGTGACGTACCGTTCCTGGACGACCTGAGTGCCGCCGCGTCCCAGGTCGAGGCCCTGGAGTCGTACGGACTGGATCCGGCGCGCCGGGAGCAGTTGTCGGCCGAGGTCCTCGGGTGCGCGCTGGACTGGGTACTCTCCGGTAGCCAGGGGTCCGTTCCGCTTCCGGGCCCGCCGGGCCGGGGGAACCGAAACGCCGGCAGCGCTGCCGGGGGACGAACCCTGCTCGGCAGCGGACTGGACGAGCGGAACCTGCGCTTCGGGCTGGAGCGTTCGTACCGCACGCTGGCCCGGCTGGCGCGGAGCGGTGAGGAGAGGATCGACCTGGTGGAACGTGCCAACCGTTACCGCCCCCGGACATGGGTGTAGTTGATGTCGCAAATGCCTCAGCAGGCCGCTCTGTCGAAGTGCCCGAGCTGCGAGGAACCCCTCGAGTCGGGTGATCGTTTCTGCGGTGCGTGCGGATACGACCTGTCGGCGGTCCCGGCACCGCCGACGGACCATCCGACGATCGTCATGAACGGTTCGGTGCCCGCGCCGGGCCCGGCGGAACGCGGGGCGGCGGCCCGGCCTCCGGCGGCACCCCCGCAGACACCCCCGCAGACACCCCCGGCGGCGCCCGCGCCGCCGACCGGGCCGGGCTGGCCCGCAGCCGGTCCGGAGGGCTCCGGCGCGTCCGCCCCGACGCACCGGCCGACGGACCTGTCGGGCACGGACTCGACCGGCCTGCCGCTGTCCGGCCCCATCCCCCGCCCCGCAGCACCCGCGACTCCGGCACCGGCACCGGCGGTCGTGCCACCACGCCCTGCCGCCCCGCCCCCTCCTCCTCCGCCCCCGCCCGCCGCGCCTCCCGCCGCCGGAGCGGCCCGGTCCTCGGGTGTGCGCTTCGACCGCCCCGCCCAGCCGGCCGCGCAGCCCGAGGAGTACCCGCTCCAGGCCCCGGACCCGCGCGTGTCCGCCGAGCGCGGACAGCCCGCCCCGGATTCCGCGGACACCCCGGCGACCACGAGCACCCCGGAGACCACGGTGTGCGTGGCCTGCCGCGCGGGCAGGGTGGACGAGGACGGCTACTGCGAGAACTGCGGCCACGCCCAGCCACGCGAACGGGACCACATGGAACAGGAATGCGGCCCGCTGGCCGCGGTCAGCGACCGCGGCCTGCGCCACCACCGCAACGAGGACGCCTTCGGGATCGGCACCACCACGCTGCCCGACGGCTCCCCCGCCTCGGTCGCGGTCGTCTGCGACGGCGTCTCCTCCGCGACCCGGCCCGACGAGGCCTCGCTGGCCGCGTCCCGGGCGGCGAACGAGTCGCTGCTCGCGGCGCTGCCGCGCGGCACGCACCCGCAGCAGGCGATGCACGACGCGATCGTCGCCGCGGCGGACGCGGTCGACGCGCTGGCCGACGAGCCCGCCACGGACCGTGAACAGTCCCCGCACCAGAACGCCCCCGCCTGCACCTTCGTCGGCAGTGTGGTGACCGACGGCCTGCTGGTCGTCGGCTGGGTCGGCGACAGCCGCGTGTACTGGGTGCCGGTCGACCGCTCCGCACCCCCGGCCCGGCTCACCGAGGACGACTCCTGGGCCGCGCAGATGGTCGCCGCGGGGCTGATGGGCGAGGCCGAGGCCTACGCCGACCAGCGCGCCCACGCGATCACCGGCTGGCTCGGTGCGGACGCCTACGAACTGGAGCCGCACACCGCGTCGTTCAAGCCGGACCGGCCCGGTGTGGTCGTGGTCTGCACCGACGGGCTGTGGAACTACGCGGAGTCGGTCGAGGAGATGGCACGGGTGCTCCCCGTCGACGCCGCCGTCCGTCCGCTGCACGCCGCCCGGGTCCTGGTCGGTCACGCCCTCGACGGCGGGGGCCACGACAACGTGACGGTGGCCCTCGTCCCGTTCCCGGCCGTGCCGCGGGGGGCGGGATCGGCCTGAGGCCGCGTACGGCGGGCCCTCGCGGGGAAACTACGGGGAAGGCCGCGGGAAGCCGCGGGAAGGTGCCAACGAACCGGAAACGAACCGGAGGGGACCGGTCCGTCATCTGTCGTCGCCCCGCACCGCCGCGGGGTTCTCCAGGGGGAGAGAAACAGGCATGGCCAACTTCTCGAAATCCAACGTGCCGCAGTTCTCGGTGGACGTGTACCAGAACGAGTACCTGCCGGAGGGCGGCCGCGAGGTCAACGCCATCGTCACGGTGACCGCGACCGGCGGCGGCACCATCGGCAGCGCGGTGGCGGCCCCCCACCTCTACGCGCCCGGTGAGGGCCCGTCGGCGGCCGTGGTGCTCATGGTCGACTGCTCCGGCTCGATGGACTATCCGCCGACCAAGATGCGCAACGCCCGGGACGCCACGGCCGCCGCGGTCGACGCCCTGCGCGACGGCGTGCACTTCGCGGTGGTCGGCGGCACGCATGTGGCGCGGGAGGTCTATCCCGGTGCCGGGCGGCTCGCGGTCGCCGACGCGGCCACCCGCGGGCAGGCCAAGCAGGCGCTGCGGGCGCTGAGCGCCGGCGGGGGCACGGCCATCGGCACCTGGCTCCGGCTGGCCGACCGGCTGCTGGCGTCGGCGGACGTGGCGATCCGGCACGGCATCCTGCTGACCGACGGGCGCAACGAGCACGAGTCGCCGGAGGACCTGAAGGCGGCCCTGGAGGCGTGCGCCGGGCGGTTCACCTGTGACGCCCGCGGAGTGGGCACCGACTGGGAAGTGAAAGAAGTCACAGCCGTCGCCTCCGGCCTCCTCGGCAGCGCCGACATCGTCGCCGACCCGGCCGGACTCGCCGCCGACTTCACGCGGATGATGGAGACGGCGATGGGCAAGGAGGTCGCGGACGTCTGCCTGCGGCTGTGGACGCCGGTGAGCACGACTGTGAAGTTCGTCAAACAGGTCGCGCCGACGGTCGAGGACCTGACCGGCCGCCGTACCGAGGCCGGCCCGCGGGCGGGCGACTACCCGCTGGGGTCCTGGGGCGACGAGTCCCGTGACTACCACCTCTGCGTCGAGGTCCCGGCGGCCGGCATCGGGCAGGAGATGCTCGCCGCCCGGCTCTCGCTGGTGATTCCGCAGCCCGGAGAGGGAGTTCAGAAGCTCGGCGCGCAGGGTCTCGTGCGGGCGGTGTGGACGGACGACATGGTCGCCTCCACATCGTTGAACCCTCAGGTCGCCCACTACACCGGCCAGGCCGAACTGGCCCAAGTCATCCAACAAGGCCTCGACTTGCGCAAAGCGGGCGATTTCGACGGAGCAACGTCCAAACTGGGCCGCGCCGTCCAGCTCGCGAGCGCCTCCGGCAACGCGGACACCGCGAAGCTGCTTGCGAAGGTGGTGGACGTGGTCGACGCCTCGACAGGTACTGTGCGACTGAAAGCGAGGGTCGAGGAGGCCGACGAGATGACACTCGAAACCCGGTCCACCAAGACTGTTCGTGTGAAGAAGTGAACCTGAAGTGAACGAGCCCGGCCCCCAGGCCGGAGAACTTCGGTCGGAAGCGACCGAAAAAGAGAGGAGGAGGCGCCGACATGCCGACCTGCCCGAACGGACACCAGTCGGGTTCCGACGACTGGTGCGAGGTGTGCGGTCACCGCATGGCGGGGTCCGTGCCCCCGCCGCCTCCTCCCCCGCCGCCGCCCGGCGGTGGCTACGGATTCCCGCCCCCCGGCGGTCAGCCCGGACCCGGCGGCCCGGGTGGCCCCGGCGGTTTCGGCGGCCCGGGCGGTCCCGGCGGCCCGGGCGGTCCCGGCGGCCGGCCGGAGCCGTGCCCGCAGTGCGGCACGCCGCGTGAGGGCGGCGCGCCGTTCTGCGAGGAGTGCCGGTGGAACTTCCTGACGAACACGGCCACCTCGTACACACCGGCCGCCCCTCGTCCGGTGCCCCCCGGACCGGGCGGGCACGGGGGTCCGGGTGGACACGGGGGGCAGTACCAGCAGCCGCCCGGTCCGTCGTACGGCAGCGGTGACCCCTACAACGAGTACCAGGGTTCCCGTCCGTCCCAGGTGAACCGGCCCGCCGAGCCGATCCCGCCGGGCCCGCCCGGTTTCGGCGGCGACCCCTCCCGCCCGGTCCCCCCGCCCGGCCAGGGTGGTCACGGCGGCCAGGGTGGCTACGGCGGACCCGGCGGTCCCGGTGGTCAGGGTGGCCCGCAGGCGTTCGGCGGCGGCCCGCCGGCCCCGCCCGGATTCCCGCAGGAGACCGGCCGTCCGCCGCACCAGGGCGGCCCCGCCTTCGGCGGCGGTGACGACGACTGGGTGATCCCCCCGCCCTCCGGCGGCCCCGGCGGCCCGAACGGTCCCGGCGCCCCGAACGGCCCCGGTGGTTACGGCTACCCGCAGCCCGGTGCGACCCAGGCGCCGCCCGGCCCCGGCGGGTTCCCGCAGCAGCCCCGGGGGCCGGTGACCTGGACCGCGACGATCGGTCCGGACCGTGACTACTTCATGGCGATGATGCACCGCTCCGGCCCCGAGGCCACGGGCCTGAACCTGCCCGCGTACTCGCCCGAGCAGCAGCGCACCCTCACCGGCAACCAGCTCACGATCGGCCGCCGGCGCCACTCCACCGGTGACACCCCCGACATCGACCTGTCGACGCCGCCGGAGGACCCGGGCGTCTCGCACCAGCACGCGGTGCTGGTCCAGCAGCCGGACGGCAGTTGGGCGGTCGTCGACCAGAACTCGACGAACGGCACGACGGTCAACGGCTCGGAGGAGCCGATCCAGCCCTTCGTCCCGGTCCCGTTGCAGGACGGCGACCGGGTCCACGTGGGCGCCTGGACGACGATCACCATCCACCGGGGCTGAGAGGGCACACCCGTGACGCTCCCGTCCCTGCCTCCCCGACGAGCAGGGGGCGGGAACGCCGGAGCCCCCGACGGCCTCGAGGACCTAGGTCCTGAGGCCTATGCCGCGGCGTCTGAGACCATGGACTGCGTGACAGAGATTCGGCGCGGCACGCTTCAGGAGCAGACGTTCTACGAGCAGGTCGGCGGGGAGGAGACCTTCCGCCGGCTCGTCCACCGTTTCTACGTGGGGGTGGCGGACGATCCGCTGCTGCGGCCCATGTATCCGGAGGAGGACCTGGGTCCGGCCGAGGAGCGGCTGCGGCTGTTCCTCATCCAGTACTGGGGCGGCCCGACGACGTACAGCCAGAACCGGGGCCATCCGCGGCTGCGGATGCGGCACGTGCCGTTCAAGGTCGACCGGGCCGCGCACGACGCCTGGCTCAAGCACATGCGCGACGCCCTCGACGAGCTCGGCCTGTCCGAGGAGCACGACCACACGATGTGGAAGTACCTGACGTACGCCGCCGCCACGATGATCAACTCCCCGGGCTGACCCATCGGTTCGGCGCCTCGCGGACGTACGCATTCCGGTCGCCCGTCGCCGGATTCCGATCACGATCCGGTCAAGTCCGGGCTACGAGTGCTACCCCGTGACGGGCCCCCTCTGACACGATCACCCGGAGGTCCGGACCGACACAGGGGGAGTCTCGGGTGGGGAGCCCTGCGGGGACGGTGGGGTTCGTCCTGGCGCGTGCCCGGGCGTACCGGCCGCTGCTCGCCGCCGCGCTGCTCACCGTCCTGCTGACCACGGCGGTGCTGACGACCCTCACGGCGTACTCCGGTGCGATCGGCGACGCGGCCCTGCGGCACGCCCTGCGCGACCCGCGGGGCGCGGCCGACACCACCCTCGTCGTCGAGGCGGACGTCCCCGCGCGGGAGCGCGCCGCGGCCGGCGCCGCCGTGCGGGACGGCGCCCGTGCCGCCTTCGACGGGCTGCCGGTGACCCTGCGCACCCTGTCCCGCTCCGGCCCGTACGCCCTGCCCGCGTCCTTGCGGCCCGCGGACGGGCCTGCGGACCCCGGCGCGGGTGGCGCGGACCCCGGTGCCCCCTCCGGCGACCGGGACACCTCCGGCACCTCCGACACCCCCGACCTCACCCACCTCGCCGCCCTGGACCGCACCCAGGTGCGGATCGTCGGGGGCCGGCCGCCCGGGGCGTCCGCCGGCCCGGTGATCGAGACCGCGCTGCCGGAGGCCGCCGCCCGCCGCCTCGGTCTGGAACCCGGCGCCCGGCTCACCCTCACCGACCGGCTCGGCGGCCCCGCGGTCCAGGTGCGGATCACCGGCCTGTACCGGCCCGTGGACGCCACCGCGCCCTACTGGCAACTGGACGGCCTGCACGGCCGCGGCGTCGTCGAGGTGGACTTCACGACGTACGGCCCGCTGCTCGCCGACCCCTCGGTGCTCGGCGGCGACCGGGTCAGCGCCGGCACCTCGGCGTGGCTCGCGTCGGCCGACTTCGCGGCGGTGGACACCGGGCGGATCGACGCGCTGCGCACGGCGGTACGCGACGGCGTCGCCGCCCTGCGCGAGGATCCGGCGCTGGGCGGTTCGGCGCAGGCGACGAGTGCCCTGCCCGCCGTCCTGGACCGGGTCGAACGCTCACTGCTGGTCTCCCGCTCGACCCTGCTGATCATCGCCCTCCAGCTGGTCCTGCTGGCCGGCTGCGCCCTGTTCCTGGTGGCCCGGCTGCTGAGTGCCGAACGCGCGGGCGAGACCCGGGTGCTGCGGGCGCGCGGCGGTTCCCGCGCCCAGGTGGCCCGGCTCGCCGCCCTGGAGGCGCTGCTGCTGGCGGTGCCCTCGGCGGCCTGTGCGCCGCTGCTGGCGGGACCGCTCACCGGGCTGCTCGCCGGGCAGGGCGCGCTCGCCCGGATCGGGCTGCACCTGGACACCTCGGTCGGTCCGGTGGCCGGACGCGGCTCCGTGTGGCTGGTGGCGGCGGCAGTGGCGGTGGGCTGCGCGCTGGCCGTCACGGTGCCCGCGCTCACCTCCTCCTTCACGGCCGGCCGGGCCCGGCCGCTGCCCGGCGCGGTCCGCGCGGGCGGGGATGTGGGGCTGCTGGCGGTGGCCGCCGTGGCGTACTGGCAGCTGAGCCGTCAGCCCTCCGGGGCGGTCGGCGCCCACCTCGGTGTCGACCCGCTGCTCGTCACGGCCCCCGCGCTGGCCCTGCTGGCCGGCACCGTGCTCACGCTGCGGCTGCTGCCGCCGCTGGCGCGGCTGGCGGAGCGCGGGGCGGCCCGCGGCCGGGGGCTGCCGGGGGCTCTGGCGGGCTGGCGGTTCAGCCGTCGGCCGATGCGGGGCGCGGGCCCGGTCCTGCTGCTGGTGCTCGCGGTGGCGCTGGGCATGCTGGCGATCGGCCAGGGCTCCTCGTGGCAGCGTTCGCAGGACGACCAGGCGGACTTCCGGGCCGGCGCGCAGGTGCGTGTCCTGGGCGCCGGGGCGAGCGAACCGGGCCGCACCGGGGCGTACGCGGCCGTCCCCGGTGTCGAGGCGGCCGCGCCCGCGTACCGTGCGTCGGTGCCGCTGTCCGGCGACCGGACGGCGACCGTGCTCGCGCTGGCCACCGAGCATGCGGCGGACACGGTGCTGATGCGTTCCGACCTCGCCCCCGAGCCGGTCGGCCCGTTCCTGGAGGACCTGGCGCCGAAGGGCGGGACGGCGGGGGTACCGATACCCGAGGGCACCGCGCGCCTGACGCTGACGGCCCGGATCCGGGGCGCGGGCGCCGGGACCACGGCCGGTGTCAGGGCCACCCTGACCGACCCCTACGGAACCCCGTACAGGTGGGGCCTGGGCCGGCTCCGCGCCGACGGCCGGACCCACCCGCTGGCCCTCGACCTCACCACGGTCGCCGAGGCGTCCCCCGGAAAACCGGGGCAACCGGGAGAACCGGGGCAACCGGGGGGACTGACCCTGACCGGACTCCAGCTCGACCTGGTCCAGCCGACCGGAAAGTCCGAGAACCACCGGTTCACCCTGACCGGGCTGACCGCCACGGACGCCGACGGCCGGGCCCGGCCCCTCGCCCTGCCCGCCGACTGGGCATCGTCCTCGCAGCTCACGGTCACGGGGACCGCCCCCGACACGGGCACCGAGCCGACCTCCCCCCGGCTCACCGCCACCGACCCGCCCACCTTCGCCTACACCACCGGCCACGGTCCGGGGGACGGCTTCTGGAACCCCCCGTCGCTCACCGTCCGGCTGCAGATCCCGCAGCCGGGGACGGCCGAGGTCACCGCGATCGCCACCGACCGCTATCTGGCCTCGACGGGCGCCCGCCCCGGGGAGCGCGTGGACGTGACGATCGGCGGCTCCACCCTGCCGGTGCGGATCACCCACGCGGTACGGGGGCTGCCGTCCGCGCCGACCGGGGGCAGCGGCGACGGCGGGGCCCTGCTGCTGGACCTGCGGGCCGTCAACCGGGTGCTCCAGAGCAGCGAGGGCGAGAGCGTGCTGCCCACCGAGTGGTGGCTGCGGACCGCGCCGGGCGCGTCGGCGCGGGTGGCCGCGGCGCTGCGGGACCGGCCCGACGTCGAACCGTCCCGGGTGGTGGTGCGGGACGAGATCGCCGACCGGCTGCGCGACGATCCGTTCGGCGCGGGGCCCGAGGCGGCGTTCACCGCGGCGGCCCTCGCGGCGGCGGCGCTGACGGCGGTGGGGTTCGCGGTGAGCGCGGCCGGGGCGCTGCGGGAGCGGTCCGCCGAGTTCGCGGTGCTGCGCGCCCTGGGCGCCTCACGGCGGCGGCTGGCCCGGGTGGTGATCCTCGAGCACGGGGTGCTGGTCGCCCTGGCGTCGGCGGTGGGCGTGCTGTGGGGCACGGTGCTGGCGCGGGCCGTGATCCCGCTGATCATGCTGACGTCCGAGGCGGCCCGACCGGTGCCGGAGGTCCTGGTGGAACTGCCGACCGGGCGGGTGGCCCTGCTGCTGGCCGCCATAGCCGTGGTCCCGCTGCTGGTCACCGCCGTCCTGGCGGTGCGCAGGGTCGACCCGGTGGCCTCGCTGCGGGAACGGGGAGGTGGTTGAGGTGACCGTCCGGTCCCCGAGGCCGTGCGTGGCCGCCCCCTGGGTACGCACCCGCCTGCGGGCCGCGCCCGGGGCCGCGCTCGCGCTGGCGCTGCTGGTGGCCGTGACCGCGTTCCTGGCCGCCGTGCTGCCGCGCGCGGTCGACCGGTACGGCGACGCGGGCCTGCACCGGGCCCTCGAGACGGCCGGACCGGACAGCACCGGCGTGCAGCTGGCGGCTTCCTTGCCCGACCCGGGCCTGTCCCGGGAGGAGCAGGAGGCGGCCGTGCGCGGGGACGTGCTCCGCGCCCACCGGTCCGAGCTGCTCGCCCTGGCCGGACGGTCCCTGCCCC
The DNA here is from genome assembly GCF_029760955.1 of Streptomyces cathayae. Classification (GTDB taxonomy): domain Bacteria; phylum Actinomycetota; class Actinomycetes; order Streptomycetales; family Streptomycetaceae; genus Streptomyces; species Streptomyces cathayae. The sequence continues at coordinate 5,222,128 of NZ_CP121682.1, read as the reverse complement.
TCGACCCGCACCGGTCCTCCTCCGGTGTGCGCACCTCCGAGGCCCAGAAGATGTCCGAACCCTGGCTGCCCCGGCCGGACGGGCTGCCCGCGCAGCTCCACCTCCTCGCGCAGGACGGGCTCGCCGACCACTCCCGGCTGCGCGCGGGCCGGCTGCCGAAGGTCCCGGACACCGTGACCGCGGCGACCACCCGGATCGAGGGCGCCGTCACCACCGACACGGCAGGGGACCTGAACATCGAGGTGGGCTCCGTCCTGACGTTCCCCGGTGTGGCGCGCGCTCCCCTCGAAGTACGGATCACCGGCATCGTCGCACCGCTCGACCCCGAGGGCGCGTACTGGTCGACCGACCCCCTGATGCGCACCCCGGGCCTGACGATCCTCCCCGGCGACCCCGACGTCCGGCAGTACTGGATGGGTGCGCTGCTGCTGCCGCCGGACGCGGCCCCCGCCCTGCTGAGCACGGCCGGGAAGCCCGTGCGGTACTGGGGGCTCGCCCCGTCCGTCCCCGACCTGCACGGCTACGACATGCCCCGGCTGACGTCCGCCGTCGCGGCCGTGGAGTCCGGTCCGGTCCTCCAGCGGATGCGGGAGGCCACCGCACTCGACCTCAGGGCGCACAGCGAACTGGACGACGTGCTCACCGGCCACGCCGGGCTGCGCGCCGCCATCGGCCCGCTGGTCTCCGTCGCCGCCTTCGGCACCGGCACGGTCGCCGCCGTCGTCCTGCTCATGGCGGGCGGCCTCGCCGCCGACCGGCGCGGCGGCGAACTCACCCTGCTGCGCGCCCGCGGCGGCTCCCTGCCCGGCGTCACCGGCCGGCTGCTGGCGGAGACCGCGGTGGTCGCCGTGCCCGCGGCCGCCCTCGGACTGGCCGCGGCCTGGCTCACGGTCCGCGAGGCCCGGCCGGCGTACTCCGTGGCCGCCGCCGGCGCCGTCGCGCTCCTCGCCTGCCTGGCCCTGCCCCTGCGGGCCCTCGTCGCGCACCGCGCCGTCCGCGCGCACACCGGGCGCCGGGACGTCGCCGCGGCCCGCCCCGCACCGCGCCGCACGGTCGCCGAACTCACCCTGCTCGCCCTGGCGGTGGGCGCGGTCGTGGCGCTGCGCACCCGCGGCACGTCGGGCGGGCCGGACGCCTCCGGGGACCACCTGGTGTCCCTGGCCCCGGTTCTGGTGGGCGTGATCGCCGCGCTGGTGCTGGTACGGCTGTACCCGCTGCCCCTGCGCGGGCTGGCCCGCCCGGCGGCACGGCTGCGGGGTGTGGTCGGCCCGCTGGCCCTGGCCCGCGCGGGCCGTGCCGCCGGTTCCGCGGTACTGCCCCTGCTGGCCCTGCTCACCGCGCTGACCACGGCCGCCTTCGGTGGTTCCGTGATCGGCGGCGTGGCCGACGCCCGGGACCGGGCGGCCCTGCTCACGGTCGGCGCCGACGCCCGCGTGAACGCGCTCCACGTCCTGCCCGCCGGCCTTCCCGACCGGGTCCGCCGGGCACCCGGCGTCCGGGAGGTCACCGCCGTCAGCGTCGCCGACCACGCCCGGTCCCCCGAGGACACGGTCCCGGTGGCCGGCGTCGACCCGGCCGGCTACGCGGCCCTCACCCGGCACACCGGCATCGGCGCCTTCGACCGGAACGTCCTGGCACCGGGCGGGTCGGACACCCTGCCCGCCGTGGCCTCCCCCGGGGTCGCCGACCGCCACGGCACCCGGCCCTTCGCGGTGCGCATGGAGGACGGCAGCTCGATCACCGTGCGGATCGTACGGGTGCGGGAGCGGACCCCGGCCGTCGTCGGCGAAAAGTTCCTGGTGGTGGACCGGTCCGCGCTCTCGGACCGCGCCGCCCGCCCGACCGCGCTGCTGGTGACCGGCGACCGGGTGGACGGGGCCGCGCTGCGCCGGGCGGCGGACGGTGGCGGGACGTCGGTCCGGGTGCGCGCCGAGGAACGCGCCGGATACGTCGACTCGCCCCTCCAGTCCGGCGCCGAACGCGTCTACACCGCGGCGGTGGCGGCGGGCGCCGGGTACGCCGTGCTCGCCCTGCTGCTGACCCTGGTGCGGGCCGCCCCCGAACGGGCCGCGCTCCTGGCCCGCCTGCGCACCATGGGCCTCACCCGCGCCCAGGGCCGCCGCCTGCTCGTCCTGGAGTCCCTGCCGCAGGCCCTGCTCGCGGCGGCCGGCGGCACCCTCACGGCGTGGGCGACGATCCGGCTGCTCGCCCCCGGCATCGACCTGACGGCCGTCGCCCTCCCGGCGACCAGGTCCCCGGCGGGCCGGGCCACCCTGCTCACCGACCCGGTGTCGCTGCTGGTGCCCGCTCTGGCGGTGGTCGTGCTCACCGTCGGGATCGCGGCGGTACAGGCCTGGTGGACGGGCCGCCGGGACGCGGTGCGCGAACTGCGGGCGGGTGACGCCCGTTGACCGTACGGACCCGCTCCCGCCGAACCCGGCCCCTGCCGGTCCCCTTCCAGGAGGTGCTGCACGATGCCCCCGACGACCCCGACGCCGACGGATCCCACGGGTCCCACGGATCCCACGCTGGCCGAGCTCGCCCACCGGGTCGCCGCCGACCGCGAGCGTCCCGCCTTCGGCCATGACGCGCTCATCACCTGCGACCGTCTGGTCCGGGTCTTCACCGCGGACGGCGTGGAGGTGCAGGCCCTGCAGGGCCTCGACCTCCTGGTGCGCGAGGGCGAGCTGATGGCTCTCGTGGGCGCGTCCGGCAGCGGCAAGTCGACCCTGATGAACATCCTGGCCGGTCTGGACACCCCCACCGCCGGCGCGGCCCGGGTCGCGGGCCGCGACCTGCTCGCGATGACCGCGAAGGACCGTCTCGCCTACCGCCGCGAGGTCGTCGGCTTCGTCTGGCAGCAGACCTCCCGCAACCTGCTGCCGTATCTGACCTCGGCGCAGAACGTCGCCCTGCCGATGCGTCTGCGCGCCGCCGCCCGGGGGCGCTCCGCCCGTCGGGCCCGCGCCGAACGCGTCCTGGAACTGCTGGAGTTGCTGGAGGTCGCCGACTGCCGCGACCGGCACCCGCACCAGATGTCCGGCGGCCAGCAGCAGCGCGTCGCCATCGCCGTGGCCCTCGCCAACGATCCGTCGGTGCTGCTCGCCGACGAGCCGACCGGCGAACTGGACTCGCACACCGCGGAACAGATCTTCGCCGCGTTCCGCACCGCGAACGAGCGGCTCGGCACGACCATCGTGATCGTCACCCACGACCAGGCGGTGGCCGGCGAGGTCCGCCGCACGGTCGCCATCCGCGACGGCCGCACCTCCACCGAGGTCCTGCGCCGCAGCGAGGTCGACGCCGCCACCGGTCACGAGACCGTCGTCGCCCGCGAGTACGCCATGCTCGACCGGGCCGGCCGCCTCCAGCTCCCCGCCGACTACACCCGGACCCTGGGCATGCGCGACCGCGTCGCCCTGGAACTGGAACCGGACCACATAGCCGTCCGCCCCGACGACAGTGAGCGCACCGAGGCCTGAAGAGAGGACTGAAGCCTGAAGAGGGCGGCGGGCGGGGGCTGCCTCAGCGCACGCTGAGACCGAGCGCCCCGAGCCCTGCGCGCCGCAGGGCGACGGACCCGTACGGCGTCCGCAGCCGGAGCCAGGCACCGGAGGCGAGCAGCACGGGCTCGCCGTCCGTGTCGACGGGTCCGAGGGGCCGGAGGAAGCCCAGTGACTGGGCCGCGTGCACGGCCCGCACCGGGAGGTCGCTCCGGCCGACCGTGCGGGACCAGATCTCCCGCCCGATCCGGTCGAGTTCGGCCCGGGTGCGCGACTCGGCGGTCAGCGCCTCGGTCCGCGTCCGGAACTCGGTGACCGCGGCGGCGACCAGCGCGCGCAGGGCGTCCGGTGCGGGCAGCCCCGGTTCGGCCCGCCAGCCCCCGCGCGGGGGCAGCACACCGGCCCACGGCGGCCCGGTCACCGCGGCCGGCACCGCGGCGGTGCCGGCCGTCTCGTCCACCGATTCCAGCAGCTCACCGGCGGACACGGTCACGTCCAGGGTGACCTCGAGACCGTCCTCGTACGGCTTGGCCAGCCGCACGGAGCGGATCGCCAGCACCTCGAAGGAGGGAGGGCGGCCGAACACGGCCAGTGCGGTGCCCGACGCCTGAAGGCGCACGGCGGCCGCACGGTCGTAGTGGAGCAGCCGGGAGAGGAAGGCCGCGAGATCCGCGGCCTCCCTCCCGTCGGCGAGGTGGAGCACCGTCATGCCGCGACGGCCTCCTCCTGATCGGCGTCGGCGTCCCCGTCGCCCTCACCGCCCCCGCCGTCCGTGTACTCCAGGAGGAACTCCTTCTCCTCCGCGGTGATACGGCGCGGACGCTGGGCCTCGAAGTCGAACGGCACGATCACCGTGGAGGCCCGGACGTAGATCTGGTCGCCGTCCTTCACCTCGTAGGTGAGGGTGAAGGACGCCGCCCGGATCTCCGTGACCCACAGCTCGATGTCCACGGGCGTGTGCCGGTGGACGAGCTGCCGCTTGTAGTCGATCTCGTGGCGCGCCACCACGGACCCCTGCTGGAAGTCCTTCTCCGGGCGGAACAGGAAGTCGATACGCGCTTCCTCCAGGTAGCGGAGGAACACCACGTTGTTGACGTGGCCGTACGCGTCCATGTCCGCCCAGCGCAGCGGGCAGCGGTAGATGTGCCGCAAGAGATCAGCCCCGGGTCAGCTTCTTGTAGGTGGCGCGGTGCGGACGCGTGGCGTCCGGTCCGAGCCGCTCGACCTTGTTCTTCTCGTACGACTCGAAGTTGCCCTCGAACCAGAACCACTTGGACTCGCCCTCGTAGGCGAGGATGTGCGTGGCGACACGGTCCAGGAACCACCGATCGTGGGAGATGACCACGGCGCACCCGGGGAACTCCAGCAGCGCGTTCTCCAGGCTGCTGAGGGTCTCGACGTCGAGGTCGTTGGTCGGCTCGTCGAGGAGCAGCAGGTTGCCGCCCTGCTTGAGGGTGAGCGCGAGGTTCAGCCGGTTGCGCTCACCGCCGGAGAGGACACCGGCGGGCTTCTGCTGGTCCGGCCCCTTGAACCCGAAGGCGGAGACGTACGCCCGCGAGGGCATCTCGACCTGGCCCACGTTGATGTAGTCCAGCTCGTCCGACACGACCGCCCAGAGCGTCTTCTTGGGGTCGATGTTGGCGCGGTTCTGGTCCACGTAGGAGATCTTGACGGTGTCGCCGACCTTGATCGACCCGGAGTCGGGCTCCTCGAGGCCCTGGAGCATCTTGAACAGCGTGGTCTTGCCGGCGCCGTTCGGGCCGATGATGCCGACGATGCCGTTGCGCGGCAGCGTGAAGCTGAGGTCGTCGATCAGCAGCTTTTCGTCGAAGCCCTTGCTGAGGTTGTTCACCTCGACGACGATGCTGCCCAGCCGCGGGCCCGGCGGGATCTGGATCTCCTCGAAGTCCAGCTTCCGCATCTTGTCGGCCTCGGCGGCCATCTCCTCGTACCGGGCCAGGCGGGCCTTGGACTTGGCCTGACGTCCCTTGGCGTTGGAGCGGACCCACTCGAGCTCGTCCTTGAGGCGCTTCTGCCGCTTGGCGTCCTTGGCACCCTCGACCTTGAGGCGGGCGGCCTTGGACTCGAGGTACTTGGAGTAGTTGCCCTCGTAGCCGTGCAGCCGGCCGCGGTCGACCTCGCAGATCCAGCCGGCGACGTTGTCCAGGAAGTACCGGTCGTGGGTGACGGCCACGACGGTGCCCTCGTACTTGGCGAGGTGCTGCTCCAGCCAGTTCACCGACTCGGCGTCGAGGTGGTTGGTGGGCTCGTCGAGGAGCAGCAGGTCGGGCGCCTCGAGCAGCAGCTTGCAGAGCGCGACGCGGCGCTTCTCACCACCGGAGAGGTTGGCCACGGACCAGTCGCCGGGCGGGCAGCCCAGGGCGTCCATGGCCTGCTCCAGCTGGGCGTCGAGGTCCCAGGCGCCTGCGTGGTCGAGCTGCTCCTGCAGCTTGCCCATCTCGTCCATGAGCTCGTCGGTGTACTCGGTCGCCATCTGCTCGGCGATCTCGTTGAACCGGTCGAGCTTGCCCTTGACCTCGGCGACACCCTCCTGGACGTTCTCCAGGACGGTCTTCTCCTCGTTCAGCGGGGGCTCCTGCAGCAGGATGCCCACGGTGTAACCGGGGGTGAGGAAGGCTTCGCCGTTGGACGGCTGCTCCAGCCCCGCCATGATCTTCAGAACGGTCGACTTACCGGCACCGTTCGGACCGACGACACCGATCTTCGCCCCGGGGTAGAAGCTCAGGGTGACGTCGTCGAGGATCACCTTGTCGCCGTGCGCCTTACGCGCCTTGCGCATGGTGTAAATGAACTCAGCCAAGAGAAACCGTCCGGCAGCTTGAAATCAGGCAGTGGGCAGATACACCCCATCTTGCCCGACCGCCACCCCCAGGGGGAAACCCATCTGACCAGGGGGCGCTGACCTGTGGTTTCGCTGGTGGCACCTGAGGCTCATCCGTCACTGTCGGTCGCCGTCGGTCGCCGTCGGTCGTCTTCGACGGCCTCGGACGACTCAGCGGGCGATCACCACGACCGCCGCTGGTCGATCAGCGCGGAAGCGGCCTGACCGGTGGCTGTACTGTGCCGCTGGGACAGAGGGACGCTGTCAGGGGCCAGGGGGTCGCGTGAACACAGGTATGACTGGTCCGCTCGGACCGAGCGTCTTGCCCCAAGGCCTCCTCCGCCGGGTCGCACGTCACCTCGGCGCCATGCATCTGAGTGGCACGATCCTGCTGTTCACCTACGTGATCCCTCCGGCCTGGGCTCTCGATGCCTACGGCGCAGCACCAGCCGACGACCCTTCGGCAGACATCCCCCCGATCGTGATCTTCGCCGGGTTGCTGTTCTACTGCGTGGGCTTCCACGTGCTCGTGCAAATCCCCTCCGGGCTCCTGGGTACAAGGCTGGGACCCCACCACGGTGGCTTGGTCACCTACGCTTCGACCCTGGCGATCGCGGGAGTCCTCACCGCCCTGGCCTTGTCGGTGGTCCTGCGGAGGGAGGATGCCGGTGAGCTCATGCAGTTGTGGGCCGACTTCATGGTGCGTGGCTCGCTCGGACTGGCGGGCTACGTGTGGATCACCCAGCGGTCGCGGGAGATCACCAAGACGTGAGGCCGGTGGAGCCTCATGGGCGTGGCAAGCGCCGGCAACCGTGCTCAGTGGCCGGGCTACTGATCATCGGTCCGGCTGACCGGCAGAACCGGAGAAGCCCATGGCTCTGACCGGTTCAGACGCCGTGGGCTTCTGTCGTTGCCGGCCGACGTCGGCCGGCCTCGCACGCCCCAGAGACGGCCCGGCACCGGTCCTGATCGAAAACCAGCGGACCGGGGATGGCCTCTCGGCTGCGACAAGCCGTTGGTGACCGTGAAGCAGAGTGTTTGCACGGCAGCGGGGAAGGGGTGGGAGCGGGAGGGAGGACAGGAGGCAACCGTGATCGTCCTCGCGATCTTTCTCCTCATCATCGGAACGCTCTTGGTCCTGATGGGAGCACTCCTGATCCTCATCGGGACGTTCCTGATCGCCGTCGGGATGGCCTTGCTCCTCATAGGGGCGGCTCTGATCGCCGTGGGCACGTTCCTGCTGATCCGGAAGCTTCTCGGCCGCGGTCGAACGCGATCTCACTCCTGGTGAATTCGCGGGCAGCCCCTCAGCACAACCACGACTGCCCCTGGGCGACCGTCGCCTGCGGCCGTCTTGTCGACCAACGTCCTGCTTCTCCGGCGTGGCTGCGGCCCACCGCACGCAGAGGTGCCGGACGTGGCTGCCGGTGGTCATGGCTGTCCGCCCTCACTGATGTCACCGTCGGCTGTCAGCGGAACAACCCCGGAACCGGGCAGACCTCCCACGGCCCGTCCGGATGAAGTGGTGCACCAGGCCCCATGCCCGATCGGCACTCGGCACCCAGGACAAAGTCGCCGGCGAACGCGGCGAGGTCGTCCATGATCGGGACTTCGACCTTGGTCCCCGAGGGCACGGTGCCGTCTCCCACGAGCAGAGACATCCGCTCAGCGTCGCTCATCAGATGGACGACCGCGTGATCATCTCGAAAAGCCAGGATCAGCACCGGGAACTCCCTGTGCGGCGACCGAACCTCGACGTACCCCTGACCACGGGAACGCAGGCTGTTGAAGCGATCTGACAGATCCTTCACCTCTGAACGTCTCTCAACCGGGTGGAACCGCGCCGATTCCGGTGACGTCGCCGCCCACACCACGCTCATCCCGCCCCCTCCCGCGCACCACAACACCTGCCGGCACCGGGTGGCGCACTCTGGCAGACCGCGTCCCGGTGGCGATGCCCACCGCGGTCCGGGCGATCTCCACCGTGTCGGTTCAGCTCTCCCGGGCTGTCTCGCGCTGGCGGGTGATGACCAGGGCCGTGCCGCCGAGGACGACCAGGGTGATGGCGGTGCCGACGATCCAGGGGGTGAGGCTGGAGGCGCCGGTCGCGGCGAGGTTGACGTCGGCGGCCGTGCCGCCGAGGGGGGTGGGGGTGGGCCCGCTGAGGGTCTGGACGTCCACGCCGGTCTCGGCGGCCCGGGTCCGGCAGTCGAGCATGCCGGTGAACCGCTTCTCGAAGCCGTCCGAGCCGAGGACCGTGAAGTCGTACGCCCGGTCCTCGGCCAGCGGGACCGTCACCGTGTGGGACTCACCCGGCTCGACGGTGTACTCGCGCTCCGCGAGCTCGAGGGTGAAGGGCTCGTCGTCCTGGTTGAGGGCGGTGACGTCGACGCCGCCCTCGGCGCAGTTCGTCCGGGCGGACACGGCCGGTATCGCGCCCCGCTCCGCCCAGGTCGCGCTCGCCGTCGCGGAGACCGTCGAGGTGCTGGAGCCGGCCAGGATCTGGGTCTGGCTGCGGCTGTCGGAGGCGAAGGCCCGGCCGACCGGCACGGTGGTCGAGGCCTGCACGGTCAGCTCGACCGTGTCCGCCGGCGTGTCCTCGGGTATCTCGAAGAACACCTCGCCGCCGTCCGCCACCGTGGTGACGGGCTCGCCGTCCCGGTCGACGATCCGCACCCCGCTCGTGGCGGCGTCCGCCGGCGGTGACACCGTCACGCTGTCCGCGCCCGTGCGCACCGTCACCGGGCCGAGCAGTTCACCCGGACGGCCGGAGACGGCCGGCGGCTCCAGGGTCAGCGACGCCCTCGGCTCCCGCTGGCTTCGGGCGCTCTTCTCCAGGTAGTCCGCGAGCTGCTCCGCCTGGGGGTTCACGGCCTCCACGTCCACGTCGTCGGAGTAGCGCCAGATCGCCACCTGCGTACCGGCCGCCGCGTCCTGCTCGGTGAGCTGGCCCCGGACGCCCGCCCGGTCGGCGAGCGCCGCGAGGTCGTTCACCTGGGGGTAGGAGTTGCGCAGGATCCAGCTGATCCGGCCCGCGTCCTCGTCGGCGCCCAGCGAGGTGCCGCTCCACGCGGTCTCGTAGTACTTCGCGTCCGTCTGCGTGGGGGTGTGGATGTCGACGCCGTACGTCTGCAGCATGCCGCCGCCCTCGACGAACATCTCGAACAGCCCTGCCGACACCTGCTGGTCCCCGGCGGCACCGCGGATCACGGCCTCGCCGTACGTCTTCAGGCCCTCTCCCGTGGCGGCCGCCCCTCCCTCACCGCGCACCGTGCCGGAAGTACCGGAAGCGGCAGCAGCCGTCCCGGCGCCGGCCAGCACACCGGTGGCGACGAGTCCGGACACCAGCGTCCCTGCGGCGAGACGGGTCACCGTCGCACGCCGGGGCGCGGACAACACAGGGCGCGCAGAGAACACAGACAACGCAGCAAACACCGATTTCCCCTCCGAGCGGGACCCGTCAGACGTGGGGGGACGGGCCCCACCAGCAGAATCACCGGCCCCGAGAGCCCCGGGAGCCATGCCCGGCATCCTAAGTACGCCCTCGGAGCGCACCTGCCGATGATCAGCTCGGAGGCATGATCCGACTCGCAATCGTTATCGCCGAGGCGGGGACGAACAGGACTTGTCGACAAATCATCCCGGGGCCGTTTCCCGCCCAATCGCCGATAAGCCGCACTTCGGTCAGCCCCGTCACCGGAGCCCGACCGCTGACATCACGTCACCATGGCCGGTTCCGGTACACGTTGGGTGACGACGGTCCCGGACCCGTCGGCCGTACCCGCCACTTCGGCCGTCCCGGCGCCCTCGCCGGAGGCGGCCGTGCCGCCCGCTCCCGTCTCCCAGGCCGGCTCCGGCCGGTCCGGGGAGGCCTGCTGCTCCGGCCGGCCCGAACGCCGGAACGCCGACGTGCCCCGGGCCAGGTCGTGGCCGATCGCCACCGCCTCGATGTCCGCCGAGGTCCGGCCCTGCTGCCCCTCACGGGTCTCCGTACGCACCTTCAGCCGCCCCCGCACCAGCACGGGTTCGCCCACCGACAGCGAGGCCATGCTGTTGGTGGCGAGCTGCCGGTTGGCCCACACCGTGAAGAAGTTGGTGTGCCCGTCCACCCAGCTCTCCTTCTCCCGGTTCCAGTACCGCGAGGTGACCGCCAGCCGGAACCTCGCCACCGGCCCGGAGGCCGTCTCCCGGTACACCGGCCGCGTCGCCACATTGCCCACCGCGCAGATCGTCGTCTCGTTCATCGCGCCTGCCTCCCCCGTCCGGACGCCGGCACCGGCGCCGGGCGGATACGCGTACGGGCCCGTCCCGTACGGATGCGAGTCAGACTGCACCCTCCGGGCCGGGCCCGCTGAGGCCTGTGGACCACCACCGCACTGTGGAGAACTCCGCCACCCGAACGAGTCACGGCGCGGGTACCGGCAGAGGTACCGGTACCGGTACCTCTGCCGGTACCCGCGCCGCTGCCTCAGTTCACCCCGGCACCCGCCCCCACCACCCGACCGTACTGTTCCCGTACCTCCCGGTACCGCAGCAGCTCCGCCGCCACCGGGTCCAGGACGCGAGCCCGTCCGCACCCCGCGGCCGCCTCCCGCAACCGTCTCTCCGCCTCCTGCCCGTGCCGCCGGGCCGGACCGCGGGCGGCCATCCGGCAGCTCCACTCGATGAGCGGCCCGCCGACGATGCCGATCACCATCAGCAGCACCGGCACCCCCAGGTTCGGCGACATGAACCCGATGATCTGGCCCAGCAGCCACAGTCCGCCGACGAACTGCAGGATCGTCATGGACGCCTGGGCGAGCACGGCCACCGGCCACCACCCGGGCCGCGGCGGCCGCCCCGGCGGCAGGCTCGCGCGCACGGCGAGGGCGTCCAGCGTCTCGGGCAGCCCCTGGGAGCCCCGTACGGCGGCCTCGCGCACCGCCTGCGCCCAGGGCGCGGGCAGGCCCTGGGAGGCACGGTCGGACACCGTGCGCACCGCCTGCTCCACCCGCTGCCGGGCCGTGACCTCCTGGTCGGGCTGCGTCCGCTGCGGGAACTTCCCGGTGGGCGGCCCGCCCCGGTCCTGGCACCAGCGCCACAGCCGCAGCCACGGGGTGCCGCACGCCCGGTTGGCGTTGCGCAGCCACGCGCGTTCGGCCGCCTCGCCCGCCGCGCCGGCGCCCACGGCGTCCGCGAGCCGGTCCGAGAACTCCTCCCGCGCCTCCTCGCTCAGCCCGGCCCACCGGCGGTGGGCGTAGACGGGCCGCAGCCGGGCGGCGGCGACGTCGACGTCCGCGCCGATACGGCGGCCCGCGGCGCCGCGTTCGGCCACGAACCGGCCCAGCGCCTCCCGCAGCTCGTCGACCCCGTCGCCGGTGAGCGCGGACAGCGCGAGCACCGTCGTGCCGGGTTCTCCGTACTCGCCCAGGGCGATGCCGTCCTCGTCGAGCAGGCGCCGCAGATCGTCCAGGACCTGCTCGGCGGCCTCCCCGGGGAGCCGGTCGATCTGGTTGAGGACGACGAACATGACCTCCGCGTGGGCGGCCATGGGCCGCAGATAGCGCTCGTGCAGCATCGCGTCGGCGTACTTCTCGGGGTCGACGACCCAGATGACCGCGTCGACCATGGCCAGGACCCGGTCCACCTGTTCGCGGTGCTGCACGGCCGCCGAGTCGTGGTCCGGCAGATCGACGAGGACGAGTCCGCGCAGCCGGTCGTCCGCGTCCGCCATCGCCTGCAGCGGACGGCGGCGCAACCGGGGCGGGATGCCGAGCCGTTCGATGAGGCTCGCGGCACCGTCGCTCCAACTGCACGCGATGGGTGCGGCGGTGGTCGGCCGCCGTACGCCGGTCTCCGAGATGGCGACCCCGGCCAGCGTGTTGAACAGCTGTGACTTGCCGCTGCCGGTCGCGCCCGCGATGGCGACCACGGTGTGCTGTCCGGAGAGCCGGCGTCGCACGGTGGCCTCGTCGAGGACCCGGCCCGCCCCGGCCAGCGTCCGGCTGTCGAGCCGGGCCCGGGACAGCCCCACCAGCTCGTGCAACGCGTCCAGCCGCGAGAGCAGCGGCGGGTCGTACACCAGGGGGGTCACGGTCTGCGGTGCGGGCTTACGGGCCTCCAGCACGGCGGACCGCTCGGTCCCGGCGGCCCCGGTCCCGGCGGCCCTGCTCCCCCGCCGCGCGATCAGCCCGTCGTCCCAGGGAGCCTGCGAGGCCGGCCCCTTCGAGGGCCTCCCGTCGCCCTCCCTGTCGCCCGTGTCGTCCCCGTACCCGTCGTACCCCTCGCGCCCCTCGTGCCCCTCGCGCCCCTCGCGCCCCTCGTGCCCCTCGTGCCCCTCGTGCCCGTCGTCCCGGTACGCGTACCCGCCCTTCGCGTCCTGGGCCTCGGGGGATCCGCCCTCCGCGTCCGGGCGGTCGGAACGCTCAGGGTGCTCGGTGCGGTCCTGGTCAGTGACGGCGGTCACCGCTCACCTCTCCTTCTGCAGTACGGACAACGCGGCGATGAGTTCGGCCTGGGGTTCGGGATGCACCTCGAGCGCGTCGAGCGGCGCGAGCCGTCGCTCGCGTTCGGTGTGCATGATCCGGTTCACGTGCTGGAGAAGCAGCCGCCCGCCCCGGTCGCGCAGCCGCAACGCCCCGTGCGCGCCGATCCGTTCGGCGAGCTTCTCCCCCGCGGTCCACTCCCGGCGCCCGCTCAGCAACGCGGTGGCGGCCAGGGCGGTGACCGTCTCGGGGTCCGGCGCCGGGGCGTGGTCGAGTTCGCGTACCTCTTCCTCGGCGTACTCCTCCAGTTCGCGCCGCCAGCGCCGTACGGCCAGCCCGATCCGGTGCTCGGCGCCTTCCACCGCCCCGTCACGGTCGGTGAACTCGGGTGCGTTCGCGGCCGGTTCGCGTCGCCAGGCGGCGTCGACCCGCTCGTCGGCGGCGGTGACGGCGCACAGCAGCAGGGCGCCCAGGCTCTCCACGAGGGTGTCGAGGAGTTCGACGGGAGTGCAGTCGAGCGGAAAGGCGCGCCACCGCTTGAGCGCGTCGCCGGCGAGCACGGCCCCGGCCTGCAGCCGACCGCGCAGCCGCGAGTGCTCGCTGTCGTACGCCCCGTCGACGGCGGAGGTGAGCCGCAGCGCGGCGGCGTGCTGCGCGGCGGCGGCACCGGCGAGTTCCGGCATGCGGGAGTTGAGGGAGTCGAGGACGCCCTGGGCGGTCCGCGCCATGACGTGCTCGCGGGCGGCGGGGTCCTGCGTCTGGTGGACGAGCCAGGTCCGCAGCGCCGCCACGGCGGAGGCCGGCAGCAGCCCGCCGCCCCAGGCCGACTCGGGCAGCTCCGGCACGGTGAAGCGCGGTACGTGGCCGAGTCCGGCCTTGGTGAGCAGGGCACCGTACTGCCGCGACACCTCGGACACCACCTGATGGGGCACCCGGTCCAGGACGGTCACGAGGCTGACGTCGTACTCCTTGGCGGCGCGCAGCATGCGCCAGGGGACGGCGTCGGCGTAGCGGGCGGCGGTGGTGACCATGACCCAGATGTCCGCCGCGCAGATGAGTTCGGCGGCGAGGACGCGGTTGTCGGAGACGAGGGAGTCGATGTCGGGGGCGTCGAGCAGGGCGAGGCCGGGCGGAAGGCTGTCGACGGTCTCGACGCGCAGCACGCGCGCGGGGTTCTCGCCGGGGAGCAGGTGGTCCTCGGTCTCCTGCTGGGGCACCCACACGCGGGTGAGGTCGGGCAGCACCCGCATCCCGCTGAACCAGTGGTGGTCCTCCGGGTGGCAGACGAGCACCGGTGTGCGTGTCGTCGGCCGCAGCACCCCCGCCTCACTGACCCGCCGCCCCACCAGAGAGTTCACCAGGGTGGACTTGCCGGCCCCGGTGGATCCCCCGACGACGGCCAGCAACGGCGCTCGGGGCTCTCTCAGGCGGGGTACCAGGTAGTCGTCGAGCTGCGCGAGCAGTTCGTCGCGGTTGGCACGCGCGCGGGGAGCCCCCGCCAGGGGCAGCGGGAAGCGTGCGGCGGCGACACGGTCGCGCAGGGCGGAGAGTGCGTCGAGCAGCTGAGGCCGTACGTCCAAGGTCACCACATGCGAAGAATGCCCAATTTCAGGGGAATTCTGAAGCATATGAGCATGTCTGCGCGCCGATCGGATACAAGGGACGGAAGGGACGACTGGGGCGCGGGCGCGGGCGAGGCATAACGAGTGCACAACACCCGATGCGCCAGGGGCCGAAAGCAGTGCACGATTCGTACCCGCCTGCGATTATCGGGACCGCTTCACCGGACCTCCACATCGAGCCACGGAGGCGAAGCGTCAGGGGCAGGGGCTCGGGAGCCCTATCCTTGTCCCCGGCAACGTCAGGAACCGGCCACACCCGGGCACCGCGACAGTGGCCACCACACCCGGGCCCCCGTAGCTCAGTGGATAGAGCAGGCGCCTTCTAAGCGCTTGGCCGCAGGTTCGAGTCCTGCCGGGGGCGCAAGTACCTTCTGGCCAGCAAGAACGCTGGCCCTCCCTCGTTCCGGCGCGACGCGTACCGCCACCGGGCCGAGCGCCTCGACCGTCCACGGTGGCTTTCCGGCCCCGCGGCAGCCCGTGAGACCGAGGCCGGAACGGCCTCGCAGCCACACAGAAACCCGCTCACACACGCCTCACGGCCGGAATCGCCCACACATCGGCAATTCCGGACAAAAGTCATGATTACTGGTAATCATGGATTGGTTCGCCCTCACCCCCGCCCCGGAGCCGTCCATGCGCGCCGCCCTCACCGCCTCCAGTCCTCATCGAACGCACAGCGCCACAGCCCATCGGCGCCACGCCGCGCCGATGACGGACATGCGAAAAGTGGCCGGGACCCGGTATCGGGTTCCGGCCACTCTCCACTGCACGGATGGTCCGTCGCGAGGGATGCCGACGCGAACAACGACCCTGCGGCCGACGAAGACGTCAGGACTTCTTACCCGGGAAGGAGGCACTGCTGACGCAGGAGACCTCGGCACCCTCACCGGAGCAGCTCTGCTTCGACTCGTTGACGAAGTGGACCTTCCCGGACTCGTCGGTCGTGATCTTCTGATTGTTCGCCTGCACGCAGCGAACGACGCCCTCGCTGTCCTTGGTGCAGCTGTCCGGGCCCTCGGCACCGAAGGCCTGGACGGCACCGGCGCCGATCAGGACGAAGCCCCCCAGGACTCCCGCCGCCGCTGCGATCTTCTTCGACTTGAACATCTGCCTTCTTCCTTGACGGTCGACCCACCGCGGCTGAACCACGGGGCCGCTCCACACGCCTGGACCGGTCGACAAACCGGGCAGGCCCGGGGCTCGAACACCTGGGTTCGAGCCCCGAGACCTGCCCGGATCAGCCGGCTGTGATCACTTGCCGCCGACGACGAAGTTGGAGTCGCAGGAGACCGTGTTGGTCTCCTTGTTCTCCGCGTTACCGAGACCCAGCAGGCCGACCGCCAGGTTGATGTCATCGATGTTGATGAGCCCCTGGACGGAGTTGTCCTGGACACAGGTCGTGGTCTGCGAGTTGTTCAGCTCGACCTCCGGCTCGCCACCGGCGTGGCTGACACCGGCACCGAGGAAGCCGACACTGCCGAGCATGGCCATCACGACCGCGGCCTTCTGGTACTTGCGCATTACCTCTCCATTCTCTTCCGACACGACCCGTACTGGGCCGGTCACGGACAGTCGCCAATCTATGCGACGTTTGCGGCAGTTGGTAGATGAAACGCCCGCAACGCGCTCTTTTGCGAAAAAGAGGCGCCATCGCGCCCGACCGACGAGGGTCAGGACTTCTCGCCGCCGGCGATGACGCGGTTCCCGCAGGAGACGCCGACGCCCGCGCCGGAGCAGTTCTGCTCCGACTCACCGACGAGGCGAACCTTCTTGAACATCCGCCTTCTCCTTGACGGTCGACCCCGCGATGACACCGCGGAGTCGCTCCGAGCATCTGGTCCGGCTCACGAGCCGGGCAGGCCCGGGGCTCGAACACTTGGGTTCGAGCCCCGGGACCCACCCCAGATCACCTGAGGGTGATCAGCCACCAAGGGCGAAGTTCGAGGAGCAGGACACCGCGTTGGTCTCCTTGTTCTCCGCGTTACCGAGACCCAGCAGGGCGCCGACGCCCGCGTTGACGTCGTCGATGTTGACGAGGCCCTGGACCGAGTTGTCCTGGATGCAGGTCGTGGCCTGCTTGTTGTTGACCTCGAAGTCAGGCTTGTCACCGGCCTGGCTGACGCCGGCGCCGAGGAAGCTGACACTGCCGAGCATGGCCATGACGACGGCGGCCTTCTGGTACTTGCGCATTACCTCTCCGTTCCCTGAGTGGACACAGCCCGTGTCGGACTGGTCACTGACGGTGGCTAACGTAGGCGAGGTTCGCGGCTTTGGGTAGTCGAAACGCCCAAATGCGCAAGTTTCTCGTGAAGGTTCCTGTTGCGGTCGCCGTCCACCCGCTCCCGGCGGCCGAATCCAAGGGGCGGCCGCCCGCCTCGCGCACTCAACCGGCATGCCGGACCAGGCACTTCCGCAGGAGAACGCCCCACTCGTCCGGTGAAGTCCCTTTCCTAACGGGTGATCCCGGGACGATCTCCGTGACCAGGAGCGGGAGCGCCGCGTTGAGCGGGACGTGCGACCGCGTGTCATGCGGCCGCGTTTACAGATCAGTTAAGGAGAACGTGATGTCTCGTATCGCGAAGGCTGCCACCGTCGCTCTCAGCACGTCCGCCGTGATGCTCGGCGGGGCCGGTATCGCCGCGGCGGACGCCGGCGCCCAGGGCTCGGCGGTCGGCTCGGCCGGCTTCCTGTCCGGCAATGCGGTCCAGGCCCCGGTCCACGTACCGGTCAACGCGTGCGGCAACACCGTCAACGTGATCGGGTTCCTCAACCCGGCCGCCGGCAACACCTGCATGAACAACAGCTACTAGAAGCAGAGCACTACGGACACGGCCGCTGACATCCGCCGTCGTGACCCGAGAGCCCCGGCGTCCCCGAGCGCCGGGGCTCTCGGCACACACCTCGAGAACCCGCGTCCCTCCGCGCACAAAGAAGGTGGACATACGAGAGTCGGCCCCCGGTGAAGACCGGGGGCCGACTCTCGTATGGCATGCCTCAGGCGTGGAGCCCCAGATCTCCGTGCACCGGCTTGGCCTCGTTCACCACGGCCGCGGCCTCGTGCGCCGTGCCGAACACCGAGCTGCTCTGCTCCGCGCTCTTCGACTCGTCGTGCAGCGGCATCATTTCGAAGGGGACCGCGGTGCGCGTGTTCAGGCCGGTGTCGAGGCCGGTGGACGCCAGGTCGATCTCCTGGGCGGACGCAGGCGCGGCCATGGCGGCGGCGATCAAGGACCCGGCAAGGACGGCGGCAGCCTTCAGGGACTTCATCGTGTTCCTTTCTTCGGCAACGCGGGTCGCCGGAGGGTTTCTGTCGCCGTGCCTAACGATCCCTGGCCGGACCGGAAACCGGGTGACCACGGATTGACGAGTTCTCATATGAGATCAATCGGCCGACAGCACCACCGCCGGCGCCGTCGAGGCGGTCGCGGGCAGCGTGACCACAGGCGATGCGGTGTCCGGGGCCGAGGACACGGGTGTCGACGGCGCGCCGCTCGACGACGTCACGCCGGAGGTCATCGCGCTGGAGGACGTCGTCTGCGTGCCCACCACCGACACCTGCGGGTCGTCGACGGACAGCTCGTCGATGAGCTTCTCCATCTCGACCAGCAGGTCGTCGAGCCATGAGAGCGTCGAATCGGCCGCGTCGTCGGTTGTGCCGTCGGTTGTGCCGTCGGCTGCGTCGTCGGTTGTGTCATCGGCCCCGTCCGCGATCTCGCCCAGGATCTCGTCCAGGATCTCGTCGAACTCTTCGGTGGTCGCGTCGGTGGTCGCACCGGCGGTCTCTTCGGTGGCCGCGTCGGTGGTTTCCTCCTTGGTCGCGTCAGCCGTTGCGGCGCTCATCGTGTCGTCCCCGGGGAGGAGCAGGTCCAGGAGGCGGTCGACGGCATCCCACAGGTTGTCCAGCGCGTCGCTCACGGGGTCGGGCTCGGCCGCGGGCAGCAGTACGCCCGGCGCGGGGGCCGAGGCGAACGGCATGGCCCTGGTGGCCTGTTGCTTCGCTTCGGCCTTCTTCAGCGCGTCCTTCGCGGTATCGCCCAGCATCCTCACCCCGGCCGCGGGCAGCCGGCCGTCGTCCGCCCGGGTCACGGCGGTCAGCAGGTCGGCGACCGGGGCGAGTTCGTCCCCACGCACGTCGGAGTTCCTGACCTGCACGAGCGGTGCGCCGGGCGAGGCCACCCGGCCGTGCTCGCCGGCCGGGTCGGCGGCCAGGGCGGCGGGGCCGGTGACCCCGACCAGGAGGACGGCGCACAGTGCACCGAACGCGATGCGCCGCGCAGGCAGAGCGCGCATGGGAGTTCCTTTCCGCGAAGCTCGGACCTTGAGCCCACCGTGAAAGCGCACCCCGCTTCCCGCAACCGGGCATGGGCCCTTCGGTGCCCCCTCTCACCCCGTTGCCCCGTCCTGCCTGATGAGCCCGCGGATCGGGCCGTCCGCACTCCGGGCCCCGCGGCGGACCGGCATCACGTGGTCGTCGCCCACCGAGAAGAGGCTTCACGTTTCCAACACACTTGTCTGCCTTAAACGAGTTTCGGGGATTTTGTCCGTTGGCTGGCTAGAGTTGCGAACCTCCGGACGTATTCACCTGGGCGGACGCACCGCACTCCTCGCGCTGCCTGTCACCGCCACCTCCCCGAAAGGCTTCGCCGGTCATGCGTCATTCCCTGGGCCAGTTGCTTCGTCATGCAACGGTGGGCGTCCTCACCCTGATCACGGCGTGGGTCCCCTACGGACCCTCAGTCGCCGCGCCGGCCGCGCCGCCCGCGCCGGAGGCGAGCAGCCTCGCGTTCGGGCAGCGGTACGGCGCACTCCAGCACGGCGGCATCGTGCGCGCGGCCAACTCCTCTGCCACCTGCCGCGCGAGCCACTCGGCGTGTGCGGACGTGCAGTCGGGCGCGCGTGGGGCGAACGGCGACTTCGACATGTTCTACGTCGACGTCGACCGCGACCCGAACACCTACAACTCCTCCCGCGCGGAGGTCCGGCTGCCCTCGGGCTCCCGGGTGTCGTACGCGCGCCTCTACTGGGGCGGCAACCTGCTCGTGGGCGAGCAGAAGCCGCCACAGGACAACGGGCGGGTCCTGATCGCCGAGCCCGGCGGGGAGTACAAGGAGCTCCTCGCCGACACGGTGGTCGGACACCGGGTGGCGAACGGTGCGGACGCCTTCCAGGCCTCGGCGGACGTGACACAGCTGGTGCGGGACAGCGGGCCGGGCCTGTACACCGTGGCGGAGGTCAACGTGGCCTCCGGCCGGTCGACGGCCGGCGCGTGGGGCGGCTGGACGCTGGTGGTGGCGTACGAGAACCCGGCGGAGCCGCTGCGGCACCTCTCGCTCTGGGACGGCTTCACACCGCTGGCGTCCACCGCCGGGGTGGAGATCGGGCTGAGCGGACTGGACCTTCCCGCGGACGCGGAGGGCGAGGTGGGGATGGTGGCGTACAACGGTGACCGCGGCACCACCGGTGACTCGCTCACCCTGACCACCGGCGCGCCCGCTTCCACCGCCGTCCTCGCCGACGCCGCCAACCCCGCCGACGACGTCCTGAACTCCACCATCAGCGGGCCCGCGCGAGCTGTTCCGGCACGGGTGCCGGCGCACGCCAACACCCTCGGCTACGACTCCGACGTGTTCACCCTCGGCAGGGGCCTGCTGCACGCAGGTGACCGGGCCACCCTCCGGCTCGGCTCCGAGCGCAACGCGGCGTGGGCCGGCGTGTTCTTCCTCGCCGCCGACGCCCGGCCGTGAACGCGCCGGCCACGGTCCCCGGCGCCTTCGCCGATGAGGAAACCGTGTACATGGAGCCGTCGCCCTCGGGCCGTCGGCCACGGGTGCTGCACCTCACCCAGCCGGTGGAGGGCGGGGTCGCGCGCGTCGTGACGGACCTGGTCCGCACCCAGCTGGCGGACGGCCTGGACGTCATCGCGGCCTGCCCCGACAGCACCCTCACCACCCAACTGCGGTTGCTCGGCGCGCAGGTAAGGAACTGGCGGGCGACGCGCTCGCCGGGTCCGTCACTCGTGCGGGAGGTGCGGCACCTCGCGCGGCTCATCGACGAGGTGCGCCCCGATCTGGTGCACGCCCACAGCGCGAAGGCCGGGCTCGCCGGGCGGCTCGCGGTGCGCGGGCGGATTCCGACGGTCTTCCAGCCGCACGCCTGGTCGTTCGAGGCGGTGGGCGGGCAGACCGGCGCCCTCGCCCTCAAGTGGGAGCGCTGGGGAGCGCGTTGGGCCGCGCGGGTGGTGTGTGTGAGCGAGGCGGAACGGGCGACCGGGGCGCACGCCGGGATCGCCGGCCGGTGGACCGTCGTCCCCAACGGCATCGACCCCGAGCACTTCCACCCGGCCGGCACCGGCACCGTGCGGGCCGGGCTCGCCCCGCTCGCCGGGCTGGCACCGGCGGCGCCGCTCGCGGTCTGCGTGGGGCGGCTGTGCCGGCAGAAGGGGCAGGACGTCCTGCTGCGGGCCTGGGACGCCGTCGTGCGCAGGGTGCCGAACGCCCGGCTGGTCCTGGTCGGCGACGGCCCGGACCGCGACCGGCTGCGCGCGGCCGCCCCGCCGTCCGTGCTGTTCACGGGAGCCGTGCCCGACGCCTCACCCTGGTACCAGGCCGCCGATCTCGTCGTCCTGCCGTCCCGCTGGGAGGGCATGGCCCTGGCCCCGCTGGAGGCGATGGCCTGCGGGCGTCCCGTGGTGGTCACCGACGTCGACGGCGCCCGCGAGAGCCTGCCGCCCTCCTTCGCCGCCCGGTGTCTGGTCCCGCCGGAGAACCCGGCGGCGCTGGCCGAGGCCCTGTCCGAGCTGCTGCTCGACCCGCCGCTGCGCGAGTCCCTCGGCGACCGGGGCCGTCGGCACGTACTGACCCGCCACGACGTACGGCACACCGCCGAGCAGGTCGCGGACGTCTACCGCGACCTGCTCGGTGCGTGGCCCGCCAGGAAAAGAACGCGTCCCACCGAGGCCGTCGGGCGTGGCGAGGCCCGTGCCGCCGAGCCCGGACAGCCGCTCGGCGCGGGCTGCGGCGCCGGGGCGAACCGGACGACACAGCGCGTCGAGCCCACCAAGCACAGGGAGCCCCTCAGCTCGTGACTGCCGAACGTACCGTCTCCTCCCCCGGTGTGCCGCCGCGGGAGCACGGACCCGTAACCGTCTCCGTCGTGCCGCCGCGCGGCCCCGCCACCGGAGTGCGGTCCCCCGCCAGACGGCCACCGGCCCGGCCCCCCTCCCCGGTCCCGCTGTTCCTCGCGGACGGTGCCGCCGCCCTGCTGGGCACCCTGGCCCTCACCGGCGCCCAGCGTCACCCCTCGCTCGTCCTCCTGCTGGTCGCCGCGTCGCTGCTGCTGCGTCCGCGCGACGGCCGGCCGCCGGTGCCGGGGCTGCTGGACGAACTGCCCGCCGTGTGCGGCCGTATCACCGTGGCCTGGCTGGCGCCCGCCGCGCTGTGGGCGGCGTACCGGCCGGAGCACGCGCTGTCCGTCGGCACCGTGCTGGCCGGCCTCGCCGTGCAGACGGCGGCGGCCTGTGCGCTGCGCGCGGCCGTGCACGGACGGCGCCGCGCAGCGCTGCTGCGCCACCCGCGCGCCGCACTCGTCATCGGCCCGGCGGCGACCGCGCAGCGTGTGGCCGCCGCCGTACTGCGCCACCCGCGGTGCGGCGTACGGCCGGTGGGGGTGGTCGCCGAGCAGCCGGACGACGCCGGGGGCGTCCCGGTGCTGCGGACCGGTGAGGAGGTCGAGCGTGCCGTCATCCAGAACGGGGTGCGGGCCGTGCTGGCCGTCCATCCCTCGGTCCGCGCCGAACAGGGACCGCTGCTGCGCACCCTGGCCGAGTCGGGCTGCGTGATCTGGGAGCTCGACGCCGACTCCCCCGCGTACACGGCGCGGCAGCGGCTGGCCGGGTTCGCCTGCCGGCGGCTGTGCCTGTCCCCGGTGCGCCGCGCCGGCGTGGGCAAGCGGCTGCTCGACATCCTCGTGTCGGGGACGCTGCTGGTGCTGGTCGGCCCGATGCTGCTGACGTGTGCGGCGGTCCTGCGGATCAGCGACGGGCCGGGCGTGGTGTTCCGGCAGGAGCGCATCGGCCGGAACGGAAAGCCGTTCACCCTGCTGAAGTTCCGCACCTACCGCCCCGCCGACGAGCACGAGTCGGCGACCCGGTGGAGCGTGGCCGACGAGAACGAGATGCGCCGGTTCTGCCGGATGCTGCGGCGCACCTCGCTCGACGAACTGCTCCAGCTGTGGAACGTGCTCCGGGGCGACATGAGCCTGGTCGGACCGCGCCCCGAACGCCCCTACTTCGTCGCGCAGTTCTCGCACACCTACCAGGGTTACGCGACCCGCCACCGCATGCGGACCGGGATCACCGGCCTCGCCCAGGTCCACGGGCTGCGCGGCGACACCTCCATCGAGGACCGCTCCCGGTTCGACAACGCCTACATCGACGACTGGTCGCTGTGGCAGGACGTCTGCATCCTGCTGCGCACCGCGGCGTCGCTGGTACGCCCGACGGGGAGCTGACCGACGTGAGCCTTGCTCTCGCACCCCTGCCGCGCCGGGCCGCCGCGTTCGCGCCGGTCCTGCCCCCGGTGGCGGTGCTCGCCCTGCTGGCCCTGCCCCTGACCTACGACGGGGCGGGGCCCGCCGACGTGGTCTCGGGGCTGCTGGTGGTGTACTGCGTGATCCGTCTGCTGCGCGAGCGGCGGCGCCCGCTGTCGCCCACCGCGGCGGTGGTGCTGGGCCTGCCGGTCGTGGGGCTCGCGCTGGCCGCCATGGGGGCGTCCTCGCCCGAGGCGGCGCTCACCGGCCTCGGGCGCTATCTGCAGGTCTTCGTGCTCGTCCCGGCGGCCGTGCTGACGCTGCTCCGCGGCCGCGCCGACTTCCGGGTGCTGGCCTGGTCGTTCGTGGGGCTCGCGCTGTGGCAGGGGGCCGTCGGCGTGCACCAGTACGCCACCGGGACCGGCGCCTCCTACCAGGGGGAGCCGATCCGCGCGGTCGGCACCTTCGGGGCCCAGGACGTGATGGGCATGGCGGCGGCGGTCGCCCTCGGTCTGGTGTGCGCGGTGGGGATCGCGCTGGGCCGGGGGCCGGTACGGCAGCGGGCGGCGGCCACCGGCTGCGCGCTCGCGCTGCTGCTGCCGCTGGCACTCTCCTTCAGCCGGGGCGCCTGGATCGCGACCGCCCTGACCTGCGCCGTGCAGCTGGCGCTGGCCGGGCTGCGGCGGGCGCTGAGGACGGCCGCGGCCGTGGCCGCCGCGGGGGTGGTCCTGATGGGCGGGTTCGGCGTCGGCACAGCGCAGCTGACCGAGCGGATCGACAGCATCACGCAGGTCACCGCCGACCCCGACCAGTCCGTGGTGGACCGGTACGCCCTGTGGGCGTCCGCCGGCGACATGTGGCGCGAGCAGCCGCTGACCGGTGTCGGTCTGAAGGGCTTTCCCGAGCATCGCGACGGGCACGCCACCCTGGCGCTGTCCTCGGGCAGCGACATCGCGGGCGCGGGATCCGAGTACCACAAGCAGGCGCTGCTCTCGCCGCACAGCATGTACCTGCTGGTGCTGAGCGAGCAGGGCCTGATCGGGCTGCTCACCCTCGCCGGAGGCTGGCTGGCGCTGCTCGTGCTCGGGCTGCGCGGGCTGCTGCGGGTCCGCCGCCGCGGACCGGGAGCGGACTGCGGGCTCGTCGCCTGCGGGCTGCTGGTCTGGCTGCTGACCGACTTCGTGTACGGGGACATCGGCGGCCCCTCGACGGTGCTGACCGCCCTGGCCCTGGGGCTCGCCGCATGGTGGGCGCTGGGCGGCGGTGAGCGGGGGCACCTCGTACCGAGGGGCGGCCCGCGGGGGCGCCTCGAGGAGGCCGCGGCGCGATGACGGTGGTGCCTTCGCAGACCCCCGGACACGGAACCGACCGGGCCGCGACCGTCCCCGCGGCGCGTGCCGCACCTCCGGTCGGGGACGGCCACGGCCCGTCCTCGCCCTCGGCCTCCCGCAAGTTCCTCGCCAGGGCCACGCTCGTCACGGCGGCGCTGTCCATCGGCGGTTCCCTGCTCGGCCTGGTGCGCGACCAGTCGCTGGCGCGGCTGTTCGGCGCCGGGAGCGACACGGACGCCTTCCTGGTGGCGTGGACCGTGCCGGAGATCTCCGCCACCCTGCTGATCGAGGACGGGCTGGCGATCGCGCTGATCCCGGCGTTCAGCATGGCGTTGGCCCGTCGCGCCCGGGGCGTGGCGGGCGATCCCGTCCGCGAGCTGGTCGCCGCCACCCTGCCACGGCTGAGCCTCGCCTTCGTCGCGGTCGCCGCGCTGGTCGCCGGGACGGCTCCCTTCCTGGTCGAGGTGCTGGCGCCCGGCCTGCCCGACCCCCGGCTCGCCGTCGACTGCACCCGGCTCACCGCGATCAGCCTGCTGGCCTTCGGGCTCGCCGGGTACTGCAGTGCCGCCCTGCGGGCCCACCGCCGGTTCTTCGCACCCGGGGCGATCTACATCGCGTACAACACGGGCATCGTCGCCACGATGTTCCTGCTCGGCGGCGAGTGGGGCGTGCGGGCCGCGGCGGCCGGGGTCGCGGTGGGCGGCTGTCTGATGGTGGCGGTGCAACTGCCGTCGCTGTGGCGGCAGCTGGCGTCGCGCGCGCCGGCTGCGGTCGGCGGGGCGCAGGGCGGCGGCGAGGAACGGCCGGTGCGGCTCGCCCTGATCGCCGCCGTCCTCCTGTTCGCCCTGTGCCGCCAGTCGCAGGTCCTGGTCGAACGCTTCCTCGCCTCCGCCCTGCCGGCCGGGGCCATCTCGCACCTGAACTACGCGCAGAAGGTCGCCCAGATCCCGATGACCCTGTCGCTGATGGTGTGCACGGTCACCTTCCCCGTGGTGGCGCGGGCGCTCGCCGACGGTGACACCGAACGGGCCCGCGACCGCGTGGAGCGGGATCTGGTGCTGTCGTCCTGTGTGGTGCTGCTGGGCATGTGCGCGGTGCTCGCCTGTGCCCCGCAGATGATCGAACTGCTCTTCCAGCGCGGCGCGTTCACCGCGAGCGACACCGCGGCGACCTCCGACGTCATGCGGGTGTACGCCCTCGGACTGCTGGGGCAGACCCTGGTGGGCACGCTGATCCGCTCGTACTTCTCGGCGGGCCGGCCCAGTTGGTACCCCCTCGCGGTGATGGGCGTGGGCATCGTCGCGACCTCGTTGATCGGCGCCGTCGCCGTGCGTCCCTGGGGGGTGGCGGGGATCGCCGCCGCCAACGCCGTCGGCATCACCGTCACGGCCGCCCTGCTGCTGGCCGGTCTGCGGACGTCCCGGCGCGGCGGCGCCGGCGGTGTCCGGCTCCGTGTCCGTCAGGTGCTGGCCGCGCTCGGCCGGCCGGTGCTCGCCTCGGTCGGCGCCACCGCCGCCGGTGCGTTCGCCGCGAGCCGGGCCGACTCCCCCCTGGCGGGCCTCGCGGCCGGCTCGCTCACCGTGACCGCCGTCTTCGTCGCGCTCTCCCTGGCCCTGCGCGTCCAGGGCTCCGCATCCGCGGTGCGCTCCGTACGCACCATCACCCGAAAGCTCACTCATGACCGTTTCCGTTGATTCCACCGGTTCTGCCGGGTCCGTTGACTCCGTCGGCACCGGCAGGCTTCCCGCCGCGCCCCCGGGCCCCGTCCCGTGGGTGGCGATGTACCACTCGGTGGGTGACTGCTCGGACGATCCGTACCGCATCACGGTCACGCCCGAACGGCTCGAGAGGCAGCTGGCCTGGCTGCGCCGGCGCGGGCTGCGCGGTGTGTCCGTGGCCGACCTGCTCGCCGCCCGCGCCCGGGGCGAGAGCCGGCGTCTGGTCGGGCTCACCTTCGACGACGGGTACACCGACTTCGTCACCGAGGCCCTTCCGCTGCTGCGCCGCTGGGACTGCGGCGCCACCCTGTTCGTGCTGCCCGGACGGCTCGGCGGCGACAACGCCTGGGACCCGCTCGGCCCGCGCAAGCCGCTGCTGACCGCGGACGGCATCCGGCACGCGGCGGCCGAGGGCGTGGAGATCGGCTCGCACGGGCTGACCCACGTCGACCTCACCCGGGCGGACCAGCCCACCCTCGAGGCCGAGGTCGCCGAGAGCCGCGCGCGGCTGGCGGAGCTGACGGGCACCCGGCCCGACGGCTTCTGCTACCCGTACGGCACCGTCGACGCCCGCGCCGTGCGGGCGGTGCGGAAAGCGGGGTACGCCTACGCCTGCGCCATCGACCCCGGCGCGCTGACCGGCCCGCACGCCCTGCCGCGCCTGCACATCGGCCAGAACGACACGGCCTGGCGCCTGCACCTGAAGCACCGTCTGCACCGGTGGCGCCGACGTCCGGTGAAGGGGCTGTGAGATGAGGGCTCTGCACATCATCACCGGTCTCGGGGTCGGCGGGGCCGAGCAGCAGCTGCGTCTGCTGCTGCGTCACCTGCCCGTGGGCTGCGACGTCGTGACGCTCACCAACCCGGGTGCCGTCGCCGAGGGGCTCACCGCCGACGGGGTCCGCGTCGTGCACCTGGGCATGGGCGGCAACCGTGACCTGACCGCGCTCCCCCGGCTGGTCCGGCTGATCCGCTCCGGCGGCTACGACCTGGTCCACACCCACCTGTACCGGGCCTGCGTCTACGGCCGGCTCGCCGCGCGGCTGGCCGGGGTCCGCGCGGTCGTCGCCACCGAACACTCCCTGGGTGACACGCAGATGGAGGGCCGCAGGCTGACGGCGGGGGTGCGCGCGCTGTACCTCGGCAGCGAGCGGCTCGGGTCGGCGACGGTCGCCGTCTCCCCGGCGGTGGCCGACCGGCTGCGGCGGTGGGGCGTGCCCGCTCCCCGTATCGAGGTCGTCCCGAACGGCATCGACCTGGACCGCTTCCGCTTCGACCCGGAGCGGCGCGCGCACACCCGCCGGCGCCTCGGTCTGCCGGAGGGCGCGTTCGTCGTCGGCGGCGTCGGCCGGCTCGCCCCGGGGAAGCGGTTCGACGTCCTCGTCCACGCCCTCGCCCGGCTCCCGGACGACCACTGGCTGCTGCTGGTGGGCGGCGGCCCCGAGGAGCACCTCCTGCGCCGCACGGCCGGCGAGGCCGGTGTGGCCGGCCGCGTCCTGTTCACCGGCGAACGTCCCTACGGCCCGGACGGCTCGCCGGGCCCCGACCTGCCCTCGCTCCTGTCGGCGATGGACCTGCTCGCCTCCCCGTCCTCGGAGGAGGCGTTCGGCCTGGCCGTCGTGGAGGCGCTGGCGTCGGGCCTGCCCGTGCTCTACACGTCCTGTCCGGCGATCGAGGACGCGGCGCCGTCGGCCGCCGGCGCCCGGCGGGTGCCCGGCGGCCCCGAGGAGTACGCGCGCGCGATCGCCGAGGTCCGCGCGGCGGGCCCCGGGCCACGCACGGTCCCCGAGGCCGCCCGGCACTACAGCATCACCCGCAGCACGGCCCGCCTCATGGACGTGTACGCGGCAGCCGTCTCCCGTTCCCCCTCGTCCCCCTCGTCCCCCTCCTCACCTTCGTCCCCCTCACCTCTCGGAGCCAGCACGTCATGACCGACACTCCGGCCCGTCGGCACCGCCTGTCCCCGGACCGTCTCAGGAGGCTGCCGACCTGGTCCGCGCTCGTGGTCGGCGGCACTCTCGTCGGCGGCCTGACCGGCGGCATGTACGGCGTCCTCACCCCCACGACCTACACGGCCACCAGCTACGTCGTCGCCGTACCGACCGCGGGGTCCACCCCGGAGTCCGCCCGCGGTTTCGCGCAGGCGTACGGACGGGTGGCCACGCAGCTCGCGGTGCTCGGGGACGCCCAGGTGTGGGCGGGCGTCCCGCTGCGGACCCTGCGGGACAGCGTGAGCACGGCGACCTCACCGGACGCGCCGATGGTCGCCGTCTCGGCCACCTCGGCGCAGCCCGGCCTCGCCGTCGACATGGCCAACGCGGTCTCCCGCGCGCTGACCCGGCACGCGGAGCACACCAAAGGCAGCACCCAGGTCCGGCTCGTGCAGTTCTCGCGTGCGGTGAAGCCGGACGAGCCGACGTCCGCGTCGCCCGCGGTGACCACCCTGGTGGGGGCGAGCGCGGGCGGGCTGCTGGGCTCGCTGGCCCTGCTGGCCCGGCCCCGGCACAACGGCCGGACCACCGAGGTCTCCGCGACCATCACGACCGCTGAGGGCACCGCGACCATCACGACCGCTGAGGGCACCGCGACCGCCGAGACCGCTGATCACACCCCGGCCGCCGCGGTGCCCGGCCCGGCCACCGCCGCCGACGCGCGCGAACAGCGGTGACCACGGTGTACCCGGCCGGGTCGGCGGTGGCGCTACCCCAGGCGCGACCACCAGTCGAGGCGGAGGCAGAGCTTCCCGCCGAGCCACTGCTCCACCCGGTCGCCCAGGCCCAGCGGCGTGCAGCTCTTCGGCGGCTCCGGTGCGGTGGGCGGGAGTGCGGGCGTGGGCGGGAGCGTGGGTGTGGGCACGGGCACCGGGGTCGTCGTGCTGGTGCGGCCGAACAGCGTCGTCCGGTAGACGCGGGACGATTCCGGGTTGTCGCCGCACTGCCACACCCCGTGCGGGCAGTAGTCGGTCACCGTGTTGTACAGCGGCCGGTGCTCGTCCATCCACGCGAGCATGCGGCGCATGTACTCGGGATTGTCGCCGTTGCGGAAAAGCCCCCATTCGGGATAGGAAATGGGCTTGCCGTGGGCTTTCGCGAAATCCACGTGCTCCTGGAGCCCGTACGGCTCCTCCACCTGTTCGTCGAACGGCATTCCGGCCGGCTGGTCGTAGGAGTCCATGCCGACGATGTCGACCGCGTCGTCCCCGGGGTAGCACTGCGTCCAGGGAACGGAGTCCCGGCCGCGGCTCGGTGTGAAGTCGAACCGGAACTTCTGGCCCGGCACCGCCCGCATGGTGGTGACGATCCTGTTCCAGTACTTCTTCCAGGCCTCCGGATCCGGCCCGCACCGATGGGTGTACGTGACGCCGTTCATCTCCCAGCCGAGCACGAGGATCGTGTCCGGCACCTTCAGCCGGACCAGCCGCTCGGCCAGGGCACGGAAGTGGTGGTCGAACTCTCCGGCCGCGCCCCGCCGCAGCAGCTGCCGGACCTCCTCGTCGGAGACGCCCTCCTCGTTGCGCTCCTGCAGGGGCACGTTGAGGACGAGCATCCGGTCGTCCTTCTTGTTGCGCCACTGCGCCCACGCCTCGAGGAAGCCGACGTCGCCCTCGATGTCGCTCCAGTGGTTGCCGGGCAGATAGGTGTGGCCGACGCGGAGCTCGGCACCGCCCAGCCAGCGGCTGAACTGCTCCATACGGGCCACACCACGGGCGTCGGACGCGAGGAAGGCGCCGAAGGGCGGGAACGCCCCTCGCGGTACCGGACGGGACGGCACCTCGACCGGGGGCACCTCGACCGGAGGCACCGCGACCGGAGGCACCGTGACGGACGCCGCCGGACCCGGTGCCGGAGGGCGGGAGTCGTCGCCCGCCACCTCCACCCCCGTGCCCGCCATGAGGCCGGATGCCAGGGCGGCCGACACCGCGACCGCCACCGCGCCCACGACCTGCCCGCGAACCCGGACACGCTCGTGTTGTGGGGCCATACCGGCTCCTCTCTTCGCTTCTCGTCCGACCTTCAGCTTCTGGACTCTTTATTGACGAACAGTCATACGAAAGTCAGTCACAGGACATCCCGTGACGCCACTGACATGCGGCTTCCGAGTGCCGCGCTCCCCCGTGCGGGTGAGTCGATCGAAAAGAAACCCTAAACCCCAAATAACCCTGAATAGCCCTGAAGAGTCCCGCAGGAATCGAAAGAAGGAGGAATTCGTGCCGCTGCTCGACACCCGTGTCCCCGCCGTCATTCTGCGGATCGACCGGAATCCCTTCCACCACGGAACGCTCGGAGCCGTGCGTTCGCTCGGCAGGGCGGGAGTGGAGGTGCATGTCGTCGCCGACGAGTCCGCAAGTCCCGTCCGCCGCTCACGTTATGTCCGGCGGCTGTATCCACCGCCGGCGCCCGGCGCGTCCACGGACGACGTCCTCGCCGTGCTGCGCCGCGTGGCCGACCGGATCGCACGACCCGCCGTCCTGGTCCCGATGGACGACGCGAGCGCCATCGCCGCCGGGCGCCTGCGGGACGCCCTGGCACCCTCCTACCTGCTGCCCGAGATGCCCGGCACGCTGCCCGAACGCGTCGCCGACAAGGCGCAGCTGGCCGCCGTGTGCGCGTCCGCGGACGTTCCGCACCCGGTCACGCTCGTCCCGGACAGCCCGCAGCGGGCCATCGAGGACGCCCGGCGGCTCGGGCTGCCCCTGGTGGCGAAGTGGAGCCGGCCCTGGCTGCTGCCGGCCGGCAGCGGGCTGCGCAGCACCCGGCTGGTGCGGTCCGCGGAGCAGGCCCGGGAGCTGTATCTGCGCACCGACGAGGCGGGCAGCCCGCTCCTGCTGCAGGCCTACCTGCCGCCGGGGCCGGACCGGGACTGGTTCTTCCACGGCTACGCCGACCACGCGGGCGCCGTGCGCACGGGCGGGCCGGGCCGCAAGCAGCTGTCCTGGCCACGCGGCGCGGGACTGACGGCGGTGGGCCGCTGGACGCCCAACGCCCAGGTGCAGGCCCTGGCCGAGCGGCTCACCGGCGAACTGGGCTACCGCGGCGTCTTCGACCTCGACTTCCGCCGCTGCCACACGACGGGCCGCTACCACCTGCTCGACTTCAACCCGCGCCCCGGCGCCCAGTTCCGGCTCTTCGAGGACAGCGCCGGAGTGGACGTCGTACGCGCCCTCCACCTGGACCTGACGGGACGTCGCCCACCGGTCGGCGAGCCGGTGGCCGGGCGGACGTTCGTGGTGGAGAACTACGCGCCGCTCGCCGCGCTGCGCACGGCGCCGAGCACACGCGAACTGGCCTGGTACGCCCGGGACGACCGCGGACCCGGCCGGGCGATGTGGGGCCTGTGGGCCCGTCATGTGTCCGGCCGGCTGCGCGAGCGGCTGGGCCCCGCTGCGGCGACACCGGCAGCACCCCTGATCCCCCGGGCGGCCTCGCCCTCCCCGACCGACAACGAGAAAGCGAGCAGTTGATGATGTACGACCTTCTGGTGGTGGGCGCCGGACCGTACGGTCTGTCGATCGCGTCCCACGCCGCGGCCGCCGGGCTGCGCCTGCGCGTGTTCGGCCGGCCCATGGCGTCCTGGCGGGACAACATGCCCGGCGGCATGTTCCTGAAGTCGGAGCCGTGGGCGTCCAACCTCTCCGATCCGGACGGGGAGTGGACCCTGGCCGCCTACTGCGCGGAGCAGGGGCTGACGGCACGTCACGCGGAGCCGATCCCGGTGACGGCGTTCGCGGAGTACGGCCTGTGGTTCGCCCGCCATGCCGTTCCGGAGGTCGACGAGCGCATGGTGGCCCGGGTGGCGGTCGGCCCCGCCGGCTTCACGGTGGTCACCGACGACGGGGAGGCGCTGCACGCGCGGACGGTGGCGCTGGCGGTCGGTGTGATGCCGTTCATCGAGGTGCCGCAGGCCCTGCGCGGACTGCACCCCTCCCTGGTGACGCACAGCAGTCACCACAGCGACCTCGCCCCCTTCCGCGACAAGGACGTCACGGTGCTCGGCGGCGGTCAGGCCGCCCTGGAGACCGCGGCCCTGCTCGCCGAACAGGGCACCCGCGTACGGGTGCTGGCGCGGGCGGACCGGGTGCGGTGGAACGACGTGCCGCCGGCCTGGGAACGCCCCTGGTGGCAGTCGGTCCGCTCCCCGCACAGCGGTCTCGGCCCCGGCTGGCGGAACTGGTTCTACTCCGAGCGCCCCGGCCTCTTCCGACGGCTGCCGCAGCAGACCCGGTCGCGCATCGCGGCCACGGCGCTGGGTCCGGCGGGCGCCTGGTGGGTGCGGGACCGGGTGGAGCGCGCGGTGGAACTGCTGCCGGGCCACGAGGTCACGGAGGCCTGCGCGGTGCCGGGTGGCGTACGGCTGGACCTGGTGAACCACACGGGTGAGACCCGCTCCCTCGGCACCGAACACGTCATCGCCGCCACGGGGTTCCGGGTGCACCGCGACCGGCTCGGCATGCTCTCCGCCGAGCTGCGCGGCACGCTGGCGGCCCTGCCCGACGGGTCCCCGGCGATCGGACTGGGCTTCGAGTCCTCCCACCCCGGCCTGTTCTTCGCGGGTCTGACCACGGCGTCCGGCTTCGGCCCGTCCATGCGCTTCGTCCAGGGCGCGACGTACACCGCGGCGGCACTCGTCCAGGGGGTGCGCCGCCGGCTCAGGTCCACCCCCGCGCGGGGAAGGGTCCCGGTCCCCTCGTCCGTCGGCCGGACCGACTCGCCGACACCGGTGAGCCTCTGACGGGAAACCCTCCCCGTACTGCACTGAGCCCCCGGACCGGCGCGGGCCACCTCGTGCGGTGGCCCGCGCCGGTCCGGGGGCGTGCCCGGCTCGGAGCTCCGGAAAGCCCCGCGGTGCCGGGCCGACGGGGCCCGGCACCCGGGAACCGCTCTCCGCTATCCGCGCAGGGCGGCGCGGCTGCGGCGGTACAGCAGCGCCCCGCCCACGAGCAGGGTGGCACCGGCGGCCGAGGCCGCCAGCATGCCCTCACTGCCGGTCTCGGCCAGGTGCGGCGGCGCACCGGGCTCCTCCACGTCCTGCGGCGGCGTGTCCACGACCTGCGCGGGGGGCGGGGTGTCCGTACTCGTGGGCGGCGTCGAAGGCGTCTCGGTCTCCGTCTCGGTCTCGGGCACCTGGCTCTGCTCGGTGCGGCAGTCGTTGTCGGACGCCTCGTTGAACAGCCCGACCAGGTTGACGTTGTTGCCGCACACGTTCAGCGGGAGGCCGAGGGGCACCTGGATGAGGTTCCCGGACGCCACACCGGGAGAGTCCGTGGCGACCCCCTCCGCCTGCGCGCCACCGCCGCCGCTGCCGCCGTGCGAGGTGGTGCGGCAGTCGTTGTCGGACGCCTCGTTGAACGCGCCGATCACGTCGACGTTGTTGCCGCACACGTTCACCGGCGCGTGCACCGGCGCCTGGACGAGGTTTCCGGACGCCACACCCGGGGAGCCCTTGGCGACCCCCTCCGCGTGCGCGCCACCGCCGTGGCCGTCGTACGAGCGTTCGGCGGAGGACAGGCTCCCGGACTTGTCCTCAGCCTTGGTCGCGGACGTGGGCTCGGACGCGTGCGAGGTGTTGGCGCACAGGTTGTCGGACGCCTCATTGAACGCGGAGACCACACCGACGGTGTTGCCGCACACGTTCACCGGTACCTCCACCGGCGCCTGGACGCTGTTCCCGGACAGCGCACCGGGAGAGTCCGTGGCGGCTCCCTCCGCGTGCGCGTCGGCGAAGGCGGGGGCGCCGTACAGAGAGAGAATGCCCGTGGCGGCGGCCGCCGCGAACACTCCCTTGCTCAGGGTCTGTCGCAATGTCGTTCGTCTTCCTGCTCGAAGAAGTGGGAAAGCCGGCGGCCTCGGCACGAAGAATCGACGCGCGAGGCCGGCCACGGCGGAGCCGGGGGCCGGTACCTGGACACCACGGCATGCTCACCGTCGGGGACGCCTGCGGAAGATGCCGGTGTACCGCGGACGGAGCAGCACAGCGCTTTCCTTTCTCGTGGCGTCGCAAGCCCTTCTGCTTCATCAACCCGACGCACGGGAATCGGTTGCGCAGATTCACCCGCTTGGCCCACTCGGCCCACTTCGGGCATGCGCGGCTACGACACCACGTCCTTGCGGGCGAAACCGCGGAAGGCCAGCGCGAACAGCACCAACGCGTACGTCACGGAGACCGCGGTGCCCTGGATCATGCCGGACCACTCCGGGTCCGGCTGGACGGCGTCCGCCCAGGCGAACTGCCAGTGCGCGGGCAGGAAGTTCCGCCAGTCGCCGAGGGCGGTCACCGCGTCGAGGACGTTGCCGACGATGGTCAGTCCGACGGCTCCGCCGACCGCGCCCAGCGGGGCGTCGGTGCGCGTCGACAGCCAGAACGCGAGCCCGGCGGTGACCAGCTGGGACACGAAGATGTACGCCACGACCACCACGAGCCGCTGCGCCGCCGTCGCGGGGTCCAGCGAGCCGCCGGTGGGGATCCGCAGCGGGCCCCAGCCGTAGGCGGCGGTGCCGACGGCGAGCGCGACGACCGGCAGCAGCACCATCGCGGCGAGGCTGAGCCCCAGCCCGACGACGAGCTTGGACCACAGCAGCCGCATGCGCGGCACCGGCGCGGCGAGCAGATAGCGCAGCGAGGACCAGCCGGCCTCCGAGGCGACCGTGTCCCCGCAGAACAGGGCGACCGGGATGACCAGCAGGAAGCCCGCCGAGACGAACAGGTTCACGGCGGCGAAGTTGGCGCCGGAGGCGGTGGCCGTGTCCATCAGGGTGATCCGGCCCTCCCGGCCCTCCGGCTCACCTCCGATGGCGAAGGCGACGGCCAGGACGAACGGCAGGGCGGCGAGGATCGCGCCCATGACGAGCGTGCGGCGGCGCTTCAGCTGCCGGACCAGTTCGACCCGCAGCGGCAGGGTGCGGCCCGCGCGGTAGCCGTCGGCCACCTCCACGGGCCCGGCCGGCGCTCCGGGTCCGGTGGGCCCGGCCGGTTCCGTGGGCCCGTTCCGCTCGGTGAGCGTGCTCATGCGGAACCTCCGATCAGCGTGAGGAAGGCGTCTTCGAGGCGGCGGTGCGGGCCCACCGACTCCACCGGCACGTCCAGCCGGACCAGTTCGGCGACCAGTCGGGCGGCGGTGCCGTCGGCGTCGAGGCGGACCAGCAGCCCGTCGTCGGCGCGGACCGCCGAGGCGACGCCCGGCAGGGCGGCCACCTTCTCGGCGAGCGGCTCGTCCACGGGGGACGCGGTGCCCACGAGCAGGGTGTCGCCGGAGCCGACGATCTCCCGCACCGGACCGGCCTGGACCAGCCTGCCGCGGTCCATGACGACGAGGTGGGTGCAGGACTGCTCCACCTCCGACAGCAGATGGCTGGAGACGATCACCGTGCGGCCGGCGGCCGCGTACCGGATCATCACCTCGCGCATCTCGCGGATCTGCGGCGGGTCCAGTCCGTTGGTCGGCTCGTCCAGGATGAGCAGGTCGGGCAGGCCGAGCATGGCCTGGGCGATGGCCAGGCGCTGGCGCATGCCCTGGGAGTAGGTGCGCACCGCGCGGGCGAGGGCGTCGCCGAGGCCCGCGATCTCCAGGGCCTCGTCCAGGTGGGCGTCCTCGGCCGGGCGCCCGGTGGCCTGCCAGTACAGCTCCAGGTTCTCCCGGCCGGACAGGTGCGGCAGGAAGCCCGCGCCCTCGACGAAGGCGCCGACCCGGGAGAGCACCGGGGCACCGGGGCGGATCGCGTGACCGAAGACGCGGATCTCGCCGCCGTCGGGGGTGATCAGGCCCATCAGCATGCGCAGGGTGGTGGTCTTGCCCGCGCCGTTCGGCCCGAGCAGGCCGAGGACCTGGCCCTTCTCCACCCGGAAGGACAGGTTCCGCACGGCGTACCGGTCGGTGGAGCGGGCGTAGCGCTTGCTCAGGTCCGTGATCTGCAGGGGCACGTCCGCGAGTGCGGGATCGGGGGGCGCGGCGGCCGTGCGGCGGCGGCCGGTGAGCACCAGGACGAGGGCGGTCACGGCTCCGGCGAGCGGCAGCCACCACACCCACGCGGGCAGCGGGGCCGCCGCGGTGGTCACCCCGGGCGCGGTGGGGACGGTGAGGTCGCCCTTGAGGGAGACGGTGTACGTCGCCGGGGCGGCCGGTGAGGCGTAGCCGAGGTCGGTGGAGGCGAGGACCAGGCGCAGGCGGTGGCCCTGGCGGACCTCGTGGTCGACGGCCGGGAAGGTGACGGTCACGTCCTTGCCCGCCTTGGCGTCCTCGACGCGGACCGGGGTGACCAGCTGGGAGGGCAGCACCTGCTGTCGTCCGTCCGGGCCGACGTCGTACACCTTTCCGAAGAGGACGGCGTCGTCACTGGTCGACCTCACGTGCACGGTGGCCGTCGGCGATCCGGTGATCCGCAGGTCGCCGGTGACCGGGGCCGACTCGAAGCGGGCGTGCTGGCCGGGGAAGTCCAGGGAGACGCCGACGCCGAGCGAGGACAGCTGGGAGAGGCCGCCGGTACCGCCGAGGCCGGGCAGGGCGGAGACGGCGGGCGGGCTGGCGCCGGCCGGATTGGCGAAGCTCTGCTCGCGTCCGGTGAGCGGGACGTCCTTGCCGCCGCCGGTCAGGCCCGGGTAGCGGTCCGCGCTCGCGCCGCTCAGCACGGCCCGCCCGTCGGTGGAGTCGACGCCGCCGGTGCGGGTGACGCGGAAGGCGGGGCCGGTGTCGGCCCCCTTGTCCTCCTTCAGGTACCGGTCGAACCAGGCCCGGGTCCGGTCGCGGACGCGGTCCGCCTCCGGTTCACCGCCGTCGTGCCCGCCGGCGATCCAGTCGACGTCGACCGGGGCGCCGTTGGCGCGGATCGCCTTCGCGGCGGCGTCGGCGTGGCCGAGCGGGAACAGGGAGTCGTTCTGCCCCTGCATCAGCAGCGTCGGTACGTCGATGCGGTCGGCGACGGCGGACGGGGACCGCTCTTCGAGCAGCTTGACGGCCTCGGCGTCCGGGGTGCCGGACTCGGCGACCCGCTCGTACATCCGGCACAGCGCGGGTTCGAACTTCTCGCAGCCGCCACCGGAGTTGACGAAGATGCCCGCCCACAGCTTCTTGAACACGCCGTTCGGGAACAGCGCCTCGGCGAGGTCGAAGTAGGTGATCGCGGGGGCGAGGGCGTCCACCCGGTCGTCGTGCCCGGCGGTGAGCAGCGCGATGGCCCCGCCGTAGGAGGCACCGGCCATGCCGAGGCGCGGGTCGCCCTCCTCGTCCAGCTGCACCTCGGGCTGCTCGGCCAGCCAGTCGATGAGCCGGGAGACGTCGGCGACCTCGCCCTTCGGGTCGTTCAGCCCGATCTTCCCGGTGGACTCGCCGAAGCTGCGCGCGGACCAGGTCAGCACCGCGTACCCCTCGCGCGCGAGCTCCTCGGCCTGCTGCCGTACGTCGTCCTTGCTGCCGCCGAAGCCGTGCCCGAGCAGCACGGCGGGGCGGCGGCCGGCCGGGCCGGCGGTGAAGTACGAGGTGTCGATGCGCACCCCGTCGGCCGTACTCGCAATCCGGTCGGTCCGGCTGACCGCGGGCGCCGCGTCCTCGGCGGCGACGGCGGTCCACGTACCGGCCCCGGCGAGCACGACGACGGCGGCCGCGGCGGCTGCGATCCGTCGCGGCCGCCGTCCACCGCCACGCCCGCCCCCTCGCAGACGGGCCCGCAGCTGGGTCATTCGGAAGTCCATGCCTGAACCCTAAAGGGGCTCGCCGCGCCCTCCGGCTGCCCCCAGGGGGATACCGATCCCCTCCCCCGGTCGTACGCGGATCCCCCACATACACCGGACGCGGTACACCGGCCTGGGCTGCGTACCGGAGCTATCGGGGTGCGGAACACCCCCGCACACCCCCGCGTCAGCGGGGAGGACCCCGTCCCCGCAGGCCGACATCCAGGCAACCGAGCCCGAGCGAAAGGTCGTTGGCAACCAGAAGGGCAGCGTCGGCAAGAAGATGCCCTTGCTCTCGTACGCCCCTCACAGCGACCAGGCAAAAGCCATACTGCTGACCGCCCCGGAGGTACCGTTACGTCTCCAGGGCACCGGAGTCATCGTGCGTGGATGGTGTTGCGATCCTCGGCCACCCCGGAGCGTGACCGCCACGTTCGTGACCAGGCCACCCCACCGGATACGGCCGTTGTTGCGATCCTCGGCCACCCCGGGGGGTAACCGCCACCCTTGTCGGTGGGCACGCGCCACGACTTGACCACCTTGTTGCGATCCTCGGCCACCCCGAAGGGTGACCGCCACGACGGGACGACCCCGTACGGTTGACGCATGGATCTTCGTTGCGATCCTCGGCCACCCCGGAGGGTGACCGCCACTCCTGACGGACAACGGTGAGCTGACCGAGGAGGCCGTGTTGCGATCCTCGGCCACCCCGGAGGGTGACCGCCACCACCGTGCTGCGCCTCATGGACCGGCGGGCCAAACTGTTGCGATCCTCGGCCACCCCGGAGGGTGACCGCCACTCGCCCCTCCCGCAGCAGCTGGCGCACCGCGACGGCGTTGCGATCCTCGGCCACCCCGGAGGGTGACCGCCACCCCGGCTGATGGGGCTCCTCGGCAAGGACCAGTGGAAGTTGCGATCCTCGGCCACCCCGGAGGGTGACCGCCACCCGGGAGTGGTGGGGGCCCCAGGAGCCGATGATGGTGTTGCGATCCTCGGCCACCCCGGAGGGTGACCGCCACAGATTGATCCGGTCCTGAATGTCCAGGACCCCGGCGTTGCGATCCTCGGCCACCCCGGAGGGTGACCGCCACTCACGCGTCCTCCTTGGCGGAGATGGTGGCGATGGGGTTGCGATCCTCGGCCACCCCGGAGGGTGACCGCCACCAACCTCGGCTCCGCCCGCTTCGAACTCCACGACGAGTTGCGATCCTCGGCCACCCCGGAGGGTGACCGCCACGCTGCCTGAGCAGCGAAAACAGCGTACTGCTCGCTGCGGTGCGGGTAAGCAACGGGTGACAGAGCTGCCCAATGCGGACATTCGACTTCGGTGCGATCCGCGTGTCGTGTGTGTGCTTCCGGTTCCGAAGCAGGGTGCTGCCAACGGGGGAAGGACTTGGAGGTTACCGATTTGGTGCTCTGTCCGGCCAGTGTCAGACATGGCGGCTACGGTCTTGGCCTCGGTGGGGCGTGGAGGCACTGTCCGGAGCGGAGAGGGAGCAGTGTGGCTGTAGGGGGTGCGTTGTATGCGCACAGTCTGAGTGCTGTCTCAGGGGCGCGGCACACGTTGGAGGACCACTTGCGTGGCTCGGCTGCGCTGGCGCGGCGCTTCGGAGAGGTGTTCGGGGCCGGCGAGTTGGCGGAGTATCTGGCCTTGGTACACGACGTGGGCAAGGGGGCGTGCGCTTGGCAGGACAAGCTCAAGGCTGTCGAGGCGCGCGGGGGTAAAGGGAAGGTGGGGATCCCGCACAAGCATGCCGGCACAGTGCTGGCGGAGCGGTACACGCAGTTGGCATGTGCGGCAGTGGTGTTCGGGCATCATGGCGGGCTTCCGGACATGGAGCGGCTCCGGGACGAGTTGCACAAGGGCCGCCCCGGTGGCTCGGAGGCCGCACGGGTGGAGGAGGCGATCCGCGCTGTCGAGCGGATCGTTCCGGAGATCCACCGCCCGTCGCGGATTGCCCCGCCCGGCTGGTTGCTCGGCCTGCCGAAGCGGGATCAGCGGCTGGGGCTCGACCTTCTGGTGAGGATGCTGTTCTCCTGCGTCGTGGACGCGGATTACCTCGACACGTCCGCCCACTTCGGCGGTACGCCGACGCGGGTGGGAGAGCCGGTGGACATGGCGGCTCTGGTGGAGCGCTACGAGGCCCGGAGGAAGCGGTACCTGGCGGGGCGGGAGTCTTCCCCGGTGGATGCCCTGAGGCATTCCGTGTACGAGCAGGCGTGTGCGGCGGCGACGGATGAGCCAGGGATGTATGTGCTCCAGGTCCCGACCGGTGGGGCGAAGACCATGGCCGCGGGCGGCTTCGCGCTGCGGCATGCGGCGGAGCACGGCATGCGGCGGGTCGTCCTGGCGGTGCCGTTCATCTCGATCACGGAACAGAACGTGGCCGTGTACCGGGACCTGCTCGACCCCGATGACGTGGGCGGCGAGCCGACGGTGGTGCTGGAACATCACAGTGCGGTGGACCTCGACCCGGAGGGGGCTGCGCTCGGTGAACTGACCGAGGAGCAGCGTGACGTTCTGCGGCAGCGTGCCCGGACGGCGAAGCTGGCCGCGGAGAACTGGGACGCGCCGTTCGTGGTGACCACCACGGTCAGGCTGTTCGAGTCCTTGTTCTCTCACCGGCCGTCGCAGATGCGGCGCTTGCACAACCTAGCCGGCTCGGTGATCGTCCTGGATGAGGTGCAGGCTCTGCCGGATCGTCTTCTCGCACCGATCCTGAGCGGCTTGCGGGGGCTGGTGGATCACTTCGGGGTCACGGTGTTGCTGGTCTCGGCGACCCAGCCGTCGTTCTGGGAGCTGTCGGCGTGGAAGGGGCTGGAGCGGAAGGCGGTCGTCGACGATCCGGCGGCGCTGTTCGAGTCTTTGCGGCGGGTGCAGTACGAGTGGCGCACGGGGCAGGACGTGACGCTGGAGAGCATCGCGCGGGAGGCGGCGGAGCACCCGCAGGTGCTGACGGTGGTCGGGACCACCAGGGATGCGGCACGTTTTCACCGACACCTGGAAGCCGCATCCGCCGAGGGTCTGGTGCTGCATCTGTCGACGCGGATGACCGGTGCCCACCGCAGGGAGGTGATCGCAGAGATCCGCGCACTGCTCCGCCGGGGCGAGCCGGTTCAAGTGGTGTCGACCAGTCTGATCGAGGCGGGTGTCGATGTCGACTTCCCGCGGGTGTACCGGGCGTGGGCGCCTGCGGAGTCCCTGCAGCAGGCGGCCGGCCGCTGCAACCGTGACGGACGCCTGGCCTTCGGCACCGTGATCGTCTTCGACCCCGCAGACGGCGGCCGGCCGCGCAGTGCCGAGTACCAGGCCGCGGTGCAGGCCGGGAAACAGTTCTTCGGACCGCAGCCGCTTGCCGAGCCAGACGATCTGGACGCGCTACACAGCTACTACCAGCGACGCTACGCCTACCAGCAGGGCGGGCATCCGGAGTCCGGCTTGGGAGCGGAGATCCAGAAACTGCGGAGCGCCCTTGACTTCCCGCAGGTGGACCGGGAGTTCCAGATGATCGAAGACCAGCACAGTGTCCCGGTGATCGTCATCCGCAACGAGAGTGACCGGGAGCAGATCGAGGGGGCCGTCGCACAGCTGACGGATCCGTTCCGGCCATGCGGCCCGGAGGTGCTGCGCAGTCTCCAACAGCACACGGCCTCCCTGCCGAAGAGGGAAGCCGACGCCGCGCTGTGCTCCGGGCTGGCAGTCCCGGTGACGGGCGACCTGCTGCTCTGGCACGGCGCCTACCACGAGCGGCGCGGTCTCGACCCCGACGAGCCAGAGGACCTCGACGCGTACGGCATGGTGTGACTCTCTCCTGAAGACGGCTGCCGGAGTGCCACGATAGGCGGGCGGCCCGATACGGGCCTGTGGCAGCCTCCCCGTCCCCTGACCGGTGGTGGGGCTGAGGATCGCAACATTGAGTTCATAGTGGTGTAGCTGGTCTGACCGAACAGCGAGCACGTGGCCCAGAGGCATCAGCCTCTGGGCCACGTCTACTTCAGGTACGTCTCTCGTCGTATCCCGGCGGTATCTGCGGTGAAACCGCCCACCTGCTCCACCCGTGTCCCCTACGGTCACACTTCAACAGGTCTTAGCTAGACCACATGAAGTCAATGAAGGGGCGAGGGGTTAGAACAGTGCAGATTGATTCAGTAAAAGATGCGGCTCCTTTGACCGTTGGGATTTTCATTCTCGTCGTCGTTTTGGTTTTGATTACGAGGCCCAGGCTCAGGCTCTGGCTCGTGATCGACTGACGCAGCCTCTGCGGGAGGCCCTCCCAGAAGGCGCATGCGGCGCCGGCGGGAAGGCCTCCCTCCCGGGGAGGTCCTCGCGCTCCTCTGCCTTCAGTGCGCCGGCCGGTATCAGCGTTCCGTTGAAAGACGCTGATAAAGCCGCTGGTGAGGGGCCGTTGTCAGTGTGAGTCCTTATTCTTCGCCGTCACTACGACTCCTCCACCGACTCGGGGGTCGAGTGAGCAACTTGGGGGGTTTCTGCATGGCCGTACGCGCGGCCCCTGCCTCGGCCGGCCGCCGAGGCAATGGGGGATGGACGTTTCCCGATCTGGTGGTGGAGGTGTCCGGGCCACTAGCCTGCTTCACCCGGCCCGAGCTGAAGGTGGAGCGGGTCTCGTACCCGGTGATGACGCCGTCGGCCGCGGTGGGGGTGCTGGAGGCGATCTTCTGGAAGCCGGAGATGGCGTACGTCATCACGGCGATCGAGGTGCTGAAGCCGATCGAGTGGACGCAGGTCCGGCGTAATGAGGTGAAGTCCGTGGTCAGCGCCACGGAGGTCGCCGCGCTGCGCAAGGACCCCGGGCGCCGCTACGACGTCGAGACCGACCGCGATCAGCGCAACAGCATGCTGCTGCGCGATGTGCACTACCGGATCCGCGCGCAGATCCTGCGTGCTCCGCACGCCGCGGATGTGCCCGAGCAGAAGTACCGCGATCAGCTCCGCCGGCGCGTCGACAAGGGCGCCTGCTTCGCCGAGCCCTATCTCGGCTGTCGGGAGTTCAGCGCCTTCTTCGGGCCGCAGACGGACGCCCAGCCGATCGGCCGGGACGAGGATCTCGGTGTCATGCTGCACTCCATCGTCTATCCCGCCTCCGGTGGGGAGCAGTACCGCTGGTTCCATGCGCAGCTGCACCAGGGGGTGATGTCGGTGCCGGTCGCCCCGCTGGGGGCGGACGCGGTTGCGATGCCGGTCTCGTCCGCGTGGCGTGCCGACGGCTCCGGTATGGGGCGGTGAGTACGGGATGCTCCTGCACCGTCTGACCGAGTACGCGGCGCGAGCCGAGGCGGACGACGAGCTGCCGCCGCCGTACTACCGGCCCAAGCGGATCCAGTGGATCCTGCAGCTCAACGCGGACGGAACCGCGGCCGGCTTCGTGGACCGGCGTTCGGCCAAGGGCGAGAAGCCGCTGGAGACGACCGCCCCGTACGCCTACCGGTCCGGGACGATGCCGCCGCCGTATCTGATGGTGGACACGGCCCAGTACGTCCTCGCCCTGCCCAAGCAGGCCCCGGGCAAGCCGGTGACCGAGCGTGCCGTCGCGGAGGGCCGGCGCCGCCGCGATGCGTACGCGGATTTCCTGCTGGCCTGGGCAAACGCGGCACCGGACGACCCCTACGCCGAGGCGGTGCGGACGTTCGTCACCACGGGTGTCCTGCACGGGCTCGAGGTGCCGGAGGAGATGACGGCCGCCGACAACATCGCTCTGATGGCGCACGACAACACCTGGCTGCACCTGCTGCCCAGCGTGCGTCAGGCGTGGGCGGCCGGCGTGCGGTCCCGGAAGTCCGGAAAGAACGCCGCCGGTCTGTGCCTGGTCTGCGGCAAGGACGGCGAACTGCTCAGCACCATCCCCGAGAGCATCAAGTCGGGTGCCATTCCTACGGGAGGCCGGGGCCGCGACGCCCAGCTCGTCAGCATCAACGCCTCCGCACAGGGACGGGGCGGCGCCCTGCAG
This sequence comes from Streptomyces cathayae, assembly GCF_029760955.1. Taxonomy (GTDB): domain Bacteria; phylum Actinomycetota; class Actinomycetes; order Streptomycetales; family Streptomycetaceae; genus Streptomyces; species Streptomyces cathayae. The sequence goes on along the minus strand of NZ_CP121682.1, from coordinate 5,178,497 downwards.
CTGGTCAACACGCCCGTGTGCGAGCGGTGCGGCGGACGGGCCATGGCCGCTTTGAACCTGCTGCTCGCCAGCGACACGAACCGCCGACGCGCCACCGACTCGGTCACCGTGTGGTGGACGCGAGAACCGGTCGACGACCTCTTCGGCACGCTGGACACCGCCACCGACGCCGCGGTGGCCCGGCTCCTTACCTCGCTGCACGAGCACCCCGACCCGGCCACCGCCGAGCGGATCGACCCCAACGCCTACTACTCGCTGACCCTGGGCCTTAACAACGCCCGGGCCGTCGTCCTCGACTGGCTGGACATTCCGGTCGGACGGCTCCGCAACCACCTCGGCGCCTGGTTCGAACATCACCGTGTCTACGACGGCTGGAACCAGAGCTACCGCTACTTCCCGCTGTGGCGCCTCGCCCTCGCCGCAGGCCGCTGGGACGCCAAGGCGAACAAGTACGTCTCCGGCAGTGCCCCCAAGGGCCTGGAGCAAGAACTTCTCCACGCTGCCCTGACCCGCGGGCCGGTACCCGCACGCCTCCTGCCCCACCTCCTGCAGCGCATCCGCGCGGACCGGCGCGTCGACCCCCCGCGCATCGCCCTGCTACGGCTCGCGCTCCACCCGAACCGGAAGGACCACCAGGTGACCGCCCCCGCCGACCGCCTCGATTCCACCCAGCTCGACCCCGGCTACCTGTGCGGGCGCGTCTTCGCCATCCTCGAAGCCATCCAGTACGCGGCGCTGCCGGACGTGAAGGCCACCATCGGCGACAAGTTCTTCGGCACCGCCATGACCGCGCCGGCCGCCGTGTTCAAGAACCTGCGTCTGGGCGCCAACGCCCACCTCAAGCGGCTGCGCCGCGACAACGGGGCCGCCTACACCGCGCTCAGCAGGAGGCTGGCCGAGGCGTTCGCCGCCTTCGACCCCCACGACGGTATTCCCCTGCTCCTCACCACCGAGCAGCAGGCCAAGTTCGTCCTCGGCTACGAGCAGCAGCGCGCCGCGGACTTCGCAGCCAAGGCCGCGCACAAGAAGAACAAGGACCAGGCCACCAACGGGGCTGCTAGCGAGCCCGCGTAGCAGTCCCGCCCAAGGCACTGCGCCTCACGCGCCCCCACTCCTCTCCGCCCTGGCCCCTACCGCACCAGCGACCGGCCGCGGTCCGGAAAACCTCAGCTCGTACCCAGGAGAACGCCATGACCAACCCGCACCTCGACCCGAACCGCAAGATGGACTTCGTCTTCCTTCTCGAAGCCCGCGACAGCAACCCCAACGGTGACCCGGACGCCGGCGGAATGCCCCGCACCGACCCCGTCTCCGGACAGGGCCTGATCACCGACGTCGCCCTCAAGAGGAAGATCCGCAACACCGTAGCCCTCCTCAACGAGGAGGAGAACAAGCCCGGCTACGACATCTACGTCGAGGCCGGCGTCGCCCTCAACAGCCAGCACGAACGCGCCTACGCGGCCGACGCCGTCGGCTCCGAGGCCAGCCAGCTCGACGCGCAGCAGTGGATGTGCCGGACCTTCTTCGACGTACGCATGTTCGGCGCCGTCATGACGACCGGGCAGAAGAACCGCCAGGCCGGCCGCGTCCGCGGCCCGATCCAGCTCACCTTCTCCCGCTCGGTGGACCCGATCACCCCCTTCGAGTTCGGCATCACCCGCGTCACCCCCACCAAGAGCGAGGACCTCGAGAAGAAGACCACCGAGATGGGCTCCAAGCACATCGTCCCCTACGGCCTCTACCGCGGCGAAGGCCACTTCAGCGCCCCCCTTGCCGGCCGCACCGGCGTCACCTGCGACGACCTCGCCATGTTCTGGCGCGCCTTCACTCTCATGTTCGACCATGACCGTGCCGCGGCCCGCGGCGAGTTGAACCTTCGAGGCCTGTATGTCTTCACCCACGACGACAAGTTCGGCAGGGCACCCGCCCGCCAGCTCCTCGACCGCGTCACCGTCAAGGGGCCCGGCGACGCCACCGCCCGCGCCTTCAGCGACTACCAGGTGGACGTCCACGAGGCCGACCTGCCCGAGGGCGTTTCTCTCACCACTCTGATCGGATGACCGTCGCATCCCGTCAGGGCGGAGAGGCAGAGCAGGCCCAAGTCCCCCTCTCCGCCCTGGAGCACTACACCTACTGTCCGCGCCAGTGCGGTCTGATCCTCCTCGAGGACTCTTTCGCCGACGATGCGGCCACCGTGCGCGGCACCCTCCTCCACCAGCGCGTCGACACCCCCGGCAACCGCGGCCGCGGCACCGTGCGTACTCTCCATGCCCTGCCCGTCTGGCACGACGGCCATGGACTGACCGGAATCTGCGACACCGTCGAACTGCATGCGGACGGCACCGTCCTCCCCGTCGAGCACAAATCGGGCCGCTACCACCCCGGCGGCCCCGCTGACGTCCAGGTCGCCGCCCAAGCCATGTGCCTCGAGTACATGTTCAAGCAACCGGTCACCACAGCGGCCATCTACTCCGGCACCGACCGGCGACGCCACATCGTCACCGTCAACGAAGCCCTCCGCACCCGCGTCCTCGATGCGACGAACGCCGTCCGCAACCTCCTGAGCCACAACCACACACTCCCGCCCCCCGTCGCCGACAGCCGCTGCCGCCGCTGCTCCATGGCCACCGACTGCATGCCCAAACTCCTCGCAGGCACCCACCGCTACCAGCAGGCCCTGCACGACCTGTACCTCCTCGACGACACCCAGGACATCGACGAGTGACCACCGAACTCCTCAACACCCTCTACGTCCAGACCCAGGGCACCGACCTGCGGCTGGAACAGGACACCCTCCGCATCCACCTCCCCGACACCCCCGGACGCCGCACACTGCCCCTGCGACGGCTCGACGGCATCGTCGTCTACGGCCACATCAATCTCTCCACAGAACTCATCACCCGCTGCGCGCAGGACAAGCGGCCCGTCACCTGGATGAGCAGAGGCGGCCGCTACCTGGCCCGCCTCGACGGCGCCGCCCGCAGCAACGTCCTTCTCCGGCACGCGCAGCACCAACGCCATGACGACACCGGCGCACGCCTCGGCATCGCCCGGAACCTCGTGGCCGGCAAGATCCGCAACAGTCGGTGGATCCTGCTACGAGCCGCCCGTGACGCCGCACCCGCACGCCGCGAACACGCCCGCAAGGCCGCAGAAGATCTCGCCGCGGCTATCGACAAGCTCAGCGCTGCGGAGTCCATCGATGTCGTCATGGGCATAGAAGGCCAGGCAGCCCGCAACTACTTCGCTGCCCTCCCTCACATCCTGAGTACCGCCACCGACCTACCGCCCTTCACCCACCGCAACCGGCGTCCGCCCACCGACCCCGTCAACGCGGCGCTCTCCTTCACCTACGGCCTCCTCCGCAGCCTTGTCCACGGAGCCCTCGAACAGGTCGGCCTCGACCCGTACCTCGGGTTCCTCCACGGCCTCCGTCCCGGCAAACCGGCCCTCGCGCTGGACCTGATGGAGGAATTCCGCCCCGTTCTCGCCGACCGCTTCGTCCTCACCCAGTTCAACCGCCGGCAACTGCGGGCCAGCCACTTCGACCATCTCAGCGGCGGCGCCGTGAGCCTCACCGAGGACGGCCGCAAAGAACTGATCGGAGCCTGGCAGGAATGGAAGACCCAGACCTGGGAGCATCCCATCGCCGGCCGGGAGGTACCCGCTGGCCTCCTCCCGGTCGTCCAGGCTCGCATCCTCGCCCGCCACCTGAGAGGCGAACTCCCCGGCTACCTCCCCTGGACGGCCTCCTGATGGACCTGCTGCTCACCTACGACGTCGACACCACCAGCCCAGCCGGCCGACGCCGCCTTCGCCGCGTCGCGAAACACTGCGAAGGCCACGGCCTGCGAGTCCAGAAATCCGTCTTCGAGATCGTCGCCGACGAGAAGACGCTCCTCAAACTGCTCCACGACCTCGACCAGATCATCGACTCCGACACCGACAGCATCCGGCTGTACCGGCTTCCCACCGACGGCTTCAACCACGTCCAGACCCTCGGCATCGCCCAGATCCAGCCCCACCGTGAAGACCTCGTACTCTGACGAACCATGTTGTCCGCTGCCCGGCCGACAGACGGATGCGTTTTCCTCCCGCACGCCCGCTTCGGAACCGGAAGCGCACACACGACACGCGGATCGCACCGAAGCCGAATGTCCGCATTGGGCAGCTCTGTCACCCGCTACTCACCCGCACCGCAGCGAGCAGTACGCTGTTTCCGCTGCTCAGGCAGCGTGGCGGTCACCCTCCGGGGTGGCCGAGGATCGCAACTACTTCACCCTTGAGGGCACAGGCAACGAGGTCGACGTGGCGGTCACCCTCCGGGGTGGCCGAGGATCGCAACCCGGCGAGGGCCAGCACGCTCGTGGACAGCCCCGCCAGTGGCGGTCACCCTCCGGGGTGGCCGAGGATCGCAACGACTGGGTGAAGGGTGCCGCGTCCAAGGGCGTCGACGTGGCGGTCACCCTCCGGGGTGGCCGAGGATCGCAACTCCTTGCCGACGTTGTAGATGATCGCGCCGTTGGCCGTGGCGGTCACCCTCCGGGGTGGCCGAGGATCGCAACCAGGAGCCGGTCTACCCCGGACTGCCTCACGGGTGTGGCGGTCACCCTCCGGGGTGGCCGAGGATCGCAACAAGTGGATGGGCGGCGGACTCGCGGCAGTGATCCTGTGGCGGTCACCCTCCGGGGTGGCCGAGGATCGCAACGGACCGTATGACGACACCCCCTGCGTCGACATCCAGAGTGGCGGTCACCCTCCGGGGTGGCCGAGGATCGCAACCCACCGGGGCCGATCCGCCTCCCACTCGATCATGCGGTGGCGATCACCCTCCGGGAGGCCGAGGAACGCAACTCCAGACCCAACTCACCGTCCGCCCTGGTCTGCAGTGGCGGTCACTCTCCGTGGTTGGCTGAGGGGCGCGTCTTCCCCGCCGACGCAGGACTGTTCCATAAGTCAGTGGCTACGCATCAGGCAGTCGGGTGACCGGGCCCCTTGAGGGTGCTGAGGAAGGCGGTCCAGGCGGTGGTGGGGAAGCTGAGGACCGGGCCGTGCGGGGTCTTGCTGTCTCGGACGGGGACAACGGCGGGGAGGCCATGGGCAACCTCGACGCAGTTGTCTGCTCCTCCGTCGCTGTAGCTCGACTTGCGCCAGTTAACGGCACCAAGATCGGTTGTACGGCTCATGATCGGAGCTCCTCCAGGACGCGCTCGATGAACATCACCGAGTCCTGTGGCGTCAACGCCACATCTCGCACCCGATCGTAGGCCAAACGGAACTTATGGATATCGTCAGATTCTTCGAGCAGTTCACCGGACGTGTTGCCTTCCAAGTAGGCAACAGAGGTTCCGTCAGGTTGCCACAACAGGTGGAGTGAGCCCCTGTTGAGCGGGTGAACCCCTGCGCTGAACGGCAGTACCTGGATGGTGATCGTGGGCTGGGCTGCCGAGTAGACGAGGTGGAGCAACTGGTCGTCCCAAATCTTGGGGTCGGCCACAGTGCGCCGCAGTGCCGCTTCATCGATGATCACTCGGATGACAGGTTTGGGCTTTCGGTGAAGCAACTCCTGACGCCCGATACGCGCGACAACCTGTTCCTCCAATGCCTCTTCATCTGGCTGCACCTGCCATAGCGACAGCACAACCCTGGCGTACGCCTCCGTCTGAAGCAGACCAGGAACGCCAGGGGTGTACATGTGCATCACGTTGGCCGTGGCCTCCAGCCGCATGAACGCCTTGTACTGGTCCTTGAACACCTCCATCCGCGCCAGCTTCCACAGCCGAACCAGCAGGTCCCCGGTCTCGTAGTACGTGTCCAGGTCCTCCATCACCGGTCGCTTGGAGATGCGTTCGGCGGCTTCCAGCCGGTACAGGTAGCTCTTGTCGTAGTTGGTGTCCTCGGCGAGCTGGCTCAGCGACTTGCCCGCCTTCTCGCGGAGGTAGCGCAGGGTGCTGCCGAGCGCGCCCCGCGCGGAGTCCTCGTTGCTGTCCTGCCGCTCCGGCCGTACGTTCATCGGCCAACTCCCCTGCCCCTCGTACCGCGTCCGCTGCCTCGCGGAGCGGCAACGCGTCGGCCCTGGCCGCGTCACCTGCTCAGCGTGATGCTTCGAGTGCAACACGTGACGAACGACCGGAGCAGGTAAATGACGGACAAGGAACTCGAAGCGGTGATGGACGGAATTCAGCAGGCGGAGGCCGTGCGGGAGGAGTTGGGGGTGGCGCTGGCCGGTGTCGGGGTCACACTGCCCTCACTGGCACTGGACGTTCCCACGGTCGCGGCATGCCATGCCGTCCCGCTCATTGACCTCGGGCGCTGCAACCTGGAGACCGCTCGTAGGCTCGCGGCCGTTCTACGGGCAGCCGGAACGGCACTGTGAGCGGGGGGACGGAGCCGCTCACGGCTGACGAGCGGAGCCTGATGCTGCGGTTACTGGTCTGCCTGAGGAACGGCCTGGTGTGCGCGGCCGAGGAAGGCCGGGACGAGCCGCCGCCGGAGTCCGCGCCGCGGGGAGGCGGGCGAACGCTGAGCGAGCGGCTCCGGGAGCTCAACCACTGGAGCAGCCACCGGGACGGCCTGCGGTGACCGGACGGCAGTCGGACGTGGACTGGCTCGCACCGCCTCGGGGAACGGAAAGCCTCCCGCGCGGCAGCCTGGTGGAGGACCCGGAATCCGGGCGCGTGGGGATCCTCCAGGACGTCACCGCGTACGTGCCTCCCTGGCGAGGGGATCAGCGCCCGCGACCGACCGCGTTCGTGCGTCCCGTCGGCGGGGGCCGGGAGTGGACCGTGCCCCCGGAGCGGCTGCGCCCGGTCGGCCGGGACCGTGGGGGTGAGCACGGTCCCGGCCGGCCGGGATGACGGTCCGCGCCGTCAGTGGTTGCGGGGGAAGCCCAGGTCGATGCCGGTGGGGGCGTCGGAGGGGTCGGGCCAGCGGGTGGTGACGACCTTGCCGCGGGTGTAGAAGTGCGTGCCGTCGTTGCCGTAGATGTGGTGGTCGCCGAAGAGGGAGTCCTTCCAGCCGCCGAAGGAGTGGTAGCCGACGGGGACCGGGATCGGGACGTTCACGCCGACCATGCCGGCCTCGACCTCCAGCTGGAAGCGGCGGGCGGCGCCGCCGTCCCGGGTGAAGATCGCGGTCCCGTTGCCGTACGGCGAGGAGTTGATGAGGTCCAGGGCCTCCTCGTACGTCTCGGTGCGCAGCACGCACAGCACCGGGCCGAAGATCTCGTCCTGGTAGGCCTTCGCGGACGTGGGCACCTTGTCCAGCAGGGAGATGCCGATCCAGTGGCCGCCCTCGTGGCCCTCGACGGTGTGGCCGGTGCCGTCCAGGACGACCTCGGCGCCCTCGCCCGCCGCGTCCGCCACGTAGGAGGCGACCTTGTCGCGGTGGGCCCTGGTGATCAGCGGGCCCATCTCGGAGGCCGGGTCGTTGCCGGGACCGATCCTGATCTTCTCGGCGCGCTCGCGGATCTTCTCCACCAGGGTGTCGCCGATCGCGCCGACGGCGACGACCGCGGAGATCGCCATACAGCGCTCCCCCGCCGAGCCGTAGGCGGCGGAGACGGCGGCGTCGGCCGCCGCGTCCAGGTCGGCGTCGGGCAGCACCAGCATGTGGTTCTTGGCGCCGCCCAGGGCCTGGACGCGCTTGCCGTTCGCCGAGGCGGTGGTGTGGATGTAACGGGCGATGGGGGTGGAGCCGACGAAGGAGACGGCCTTGACGTCGGGGTGGGCGAGGAGGCGGTCGACGGCGAGCTTGTCGCCGTGGACGACGTTGAAGACGCCGTCCGGCAGCCCGGCCTCCGAGAGCAGTTCGGCGAGGCGGACGGCGGCCGACGGGTCCTTCTCGGACGGCTTCAGCACGAAGGTGTTGCCGCAGGCGATGGCCAGCGGGAACATCCACAGCGGCACCATCGCCGGGAAGTTGAACGGGGTGATGCCCGCCACGACGCCCAGCGGCTGGCGGATCGAGGCGACGTCGACCCGGGTGGCGACCTCCGTGGACAGCTCTCCCTTGAGCTGCACGCTGATCCCGCAGGCCAGGTCGACGATCTCCAGTCCGCGCGCGACCTCGCCGAGCGCGTCGGAGTGCACCTTGCCGTGCTCGGCGGTGATCAGTTCGGCGATCTCGTCGCGGTGCGCGTCCAGCAGCGCCCGGAAGGCGAAGAGGACGGAGGTCCGCTTGGCCAGGGAGGACCGCCCCCAGGTCAGGTACGCCTCCTGGGCGGCGGCGACCGCGGCGTCCACCTCCTCCACGGAGGCGAACGCGACCTTCGTGGTGATCTCGCCGGTCGCCGGGTCGGTCACCGGCCCGTACGTGCCCGACGTGCCTTCGGCGGTCTTGCCGCCGATCCAGTGGTTGACGATCTTCGTCATGACCCAGTACTCCTTCACAGAGGGCGGCGTCGGTTCTTCACGTGCCATGGATTCATCAGGTTCATCCCATCAGCATCGGGCGCGTGGCGCGCCCGACACACTGTCGGGCGTTCCGGTCTCCCCGTGGACACTCGGGCCGGGGGAGATCGGGGTGGGTGGGGCGGGGGAAATCCGGGTGGGTGGGGACGGGTGAGCCCCGGTGGGTTCGGGGCCGGGGACCTCCGGCGCGGGGCCGTAGCGGGCGGGGAGTCATCGCACGCACTTCGCTCCTGCCAAAGCAAAGCGGCCTCCCGCGCCGGAGGCGATCGGTGCCGGGGCCGGCCGTCAGCGGTGCCCCGGGGTGCGGCCGGAACGCGCCCGGCCGAAGTGCACGTAGGTCATCGCACGGCCCCCGCGGTGACCGCCGCCTCGATCTCGTCCTCGGTGGGCATCGCGGAGGAGCACTCGAGCCGGGAGGCGACGATGGCTCCGGCGGCGTTGGCGTATCTCATGGTCCGCTCCAGGCTCCAGCCGGCGAGCAGGCCGTGGCAGAGGGAGCCGCCGAAGGCGTCGCCGGCGCCGAGGCCGTTGAGGACGTTCACCGGGAGCGGCGGGACCTCGGCGCTCTCGCCCGTGGCGCTGACCGCGAGGACGCCCTTCGGTCCCTGCTTGACCACGGCGAGTTCGACGCCGGCGGCCAGCAGTGCGCGGGCGGCGGCGTGGGGTTCGCGGACGCCGGTGGCGACCTCCACCTCGTCCAGGTTGCCCACGGCGACGGTGGTGTGGCGCAGGGCCTCCTGGTAGAAGGGGCGGGCCTGGTCGGGGTCGGGCCAGAACATCGGGCGCCAGTCCAGGTCGAAGACGGTGGTGCCGGCCTTGGCCCGGTGGGCGAGCGCGCCGAGGGTCGCGGTGCGGCTGGGCTCCTCGCTCAGTCCGGTGCCGGTGACCCAGAAGACGCGCGCGTCACGGATGGCGTCCAGGTCGAGTTCGTGGGCGTCGATCTCCAGGTCGGGGGCCTTGGGCAGGCGGTAGAAGTACAGCGGGAAGTCGTCCGGCGGGAACACCTCGCAGAAGGTGACCGGGGTGGGCAGCCCGGGGACCGCGGTGACCCAGCGGTCGTCCACGCCGAAGCCGCGCAGCTCCTGGTGGAGGTAGGTGCCGAAGGGGTCGTCGCCGGTGCGGCTGATCACCGCCGTGTGCCGTCCGAGGCGGGCGGCGGCGACCGCGACGTTCGTCGCCGAGCCGCCGAGGAACTTGCCGAAGGAGGTGACCTGCGGAAGCGGGACACCGGTCTGGAGCGGGTAGAGGTCCACTCCGATGCGGCCCATGGTGATCAGGTCGTACGCCATCGCGATCGCGTTCCCTTCGTGCCGTGTCGCCGTGTCGCGGTGTCCGGTGCTCCCGGGGCGTCCTGGTACGGCTCTCCCCCGGTTTCTAGTCGTGCGGCGAAGCCCTGTCAATGTTTTGTCCAGACATACGGACCAGATCTCGACGGGGCCTCCACGGACCCGTCCGGTTCGTCCGGAACACCCCGGACGGATCAACCCGCCCCGCCGACGGACCGGCGAGGGCCTTTGTGCCACTTGTGTCACAAACACCCCGCCCCTGTCACAGATGTCCCGCACAGGCGGTTCTTCCGTCACGTCCCGCACACAGCCGCCCACCCGTCCCGTAACGCGTCGTTGACCGGGCAGAACGCTGGGTGATCGCCAGCGCAGCACCCGGCTCCCCCTGACGGCCGCCCCCTGGCCGCCTCCGTGGTGCTCGCGGGGAGGAACGACGCATGACCGACCGACGTCTGTGGTCGTACAAGGACATCGCGGCGCACATCAAGGTGCAGCCGGACACCGTACGCTCCTACCGCAAGCACGGTCTGCTGCCCCCGCCCGACCACGTGGAGAGCGGCAAACCGTACTGGTACGCGGACACGGTGCGCCGCTGGGTGGCGGCCCGGCCCGGCAACCGGGGCCGCCGGGACTAGCCGATCCGTACGGCACCGCCCGCGTCCGGCCCCGGGCGGACGCGGGCGGTGCTCACCTCCAGGGCTCGATGACCGTCGCGCCCGCGCCCGGTGCCGTGCCCATCGCCGCCAGGGCCGACGGGACGGCGTCCAGGCCGATGGTGCGTGTCACCAGCAGGTCGGGGCGCAGGACGCCCGCCCGGACCAGCTCCAGCATCGGGGGGTAGGCGTGTGCGGCCATGCCGTGGCTGCCGAGGAGTTCCAGCTCCAGGGCGACGGCCCGGGCCATCGGCACCGGGGTCGTGCCCGTCGGTGAGGGCAGCAGGCCGACCTGGACGTGTCGGCCCCGGCGGCGCAGGCCGTTCACGGAGGCGGCGCAGGTGGCGGGTGAGCCCAGGGCGTCCAGGGAGAGGTGGGCGCCCCCGCCGGTGAGGTCGCGGACCGCGGCCGCGGTGTCCTGCGTCCCGGATCCGTCCACGCACTGGGCCGCGCCGAACCTCCGGGCCAGGTCCAGGGCCCGGGGGGACACGTCGACGGCGACGACCCGGGCGCCCGCGGCCGCCGCGATCATCACGGCGGACAGGCCCACCCCGCCGCAGCCGTGCACCGCGACGGACTCCCCCGCCGCCACCCGGCCCTGCTGCACCACCGCCCGGTAGGCCGTGGCGAAACGGCAGCCCAGGGAGGCGGCCGTCGCGAAGGACATGCCCTCGGGGACGTCGACCAGGTTCACGTCGGCGTGGTCCAGGGCCACGTACTGGGCGAACGAGCCCCAGTGGGTGAAGCCGGGCTGGGTCTGCCGCTCGCACACCTGCTGGTCCCCGGCCGCGCAGGCCGGGCAGCTGCCGCAGGCGCAGACGAAGGGGACGGTGACCCGGTCGCCGACCCTCCGGCCGGTGACCCGCGCGCCGACCGCCTCGACGACGCCGGCCAGTTCGTGGCCGGGCACGTGCGGCAGCGTGATGTCCGGGTCGTGGCCCTGCCAGCCGTGCCAGTCGCTGCGGCACAGGCCGGTGGCCTCGACCCGCACCACGACCCCGTGCTCCGCGGGTTCCGGGTCCGCGACCTCCCGCACCTCGGCCGGTTCCCCGTACCGCTCGAACACCACCGCGCGCATGACCGGCCCGCCTTCCGTCCGCGCCGGTGGCGCGGGGCCGGCGCGGAGTGCCGTACGCGCACCCCGGTGCCTCCCCGCCCCTTCCCGGCGATCACCGTTTGCGGCGGAACGCTATCCGCGGACCCCCGTCCTGTCGCGGTCGGCTCCTTGATCCGGGAGAGTCCCGACGATCCTGGATTCATACCCCCTAGGGGTATAGTCTGGAACGCGTGGCCCCCGCGGGCCCCCTCAACCCCGTACGTCTCGACGAGGGAGTAACCAATGACCGCCCAGACCGACACCCAGGGTTCCGTCACCACCGTCTACAAGGTGAGCGGCATGAGCTGCGGCCACTGCGAGGGCGCCGTCTCCGGCGAGCTCTCCGGGATCCCCGGGGTCTCCTCGGTGAAGGCCGTCGCCGCCACCGGCGTGGTCACCGTCGTCTCCGCGGCCCCGCTCGACGAGGAGGCCGTCCGCGCCGCCGTCGACGAGGCCGGTTTCGAACTGGCGGGCAAGGCCTGAGGACACGGTGCCCCGGCCGGCCTCCGCCGCACCGGCCGACCCGCCGCCGAAGGGCGTTTCATTGAGATCTCGACCTGATGAACCGTTCCTAGTCAGTGAGCAGGAGTGAGTCCTGGACCCATTCCTGCTCACTGCGGACCTCCCGAACGGTGTTGGGTGTCCTGGTCGCCCGCGTTCGCTCCGCGTCCGGCGACACGGATCGTGTCCGTGGTCCGGGAACGCGGGGGCGGGGTCCCTCACGCCCCCGGGCACGGTGTCCGGCCTGGGCGGTCCGATGCCCCACACGATCACTCCGGTCGTGTGGGGGCGGTGCCGTCCGTCGCCGGACACGGTGCCCGAGGGCGCGCCTTCCGATCGCGACGCCGGCGGCGTCGTGACGGGTGGTCCTGCGGTTCTTCGAGGTGAGGGGCTTCTGCCAGTGCTCGGCTCCCCAGCGAGAGGTGTAGGCGGGGTCGACGACGACGACGGCGATGCCGAGTTCGGCCGCCATCGACACCAGCCGTGCCCGCAGCCTGGCGACGGGCATGCCGCTGATGAGCCTGCGGAACCGCTTTTTGCGGCCGTGCTTCTCTCGCGTCTTCTCCGCGCCGAAGTCCAGGTCCTCGACCGCGATGGCGACGCCTTCGCGTCGAGCCCAGTGCAGCAGTCGGGTGAGGGCGTGCCGCACCTGGGCGTCCCGGTGCTGGGCGGTGCCGTCGAGGTCGTAGCGGAAGCGGCGGGGCTCACCCATCGGGTTGCCGTGCTCGTCCAGCCGCCAGGCGGCGAGGTGGTCGGCGTTGGTGTCCACGCCGATCAGACCACCCGAGCGGGCCTGCACCAGGGGAACGGTCTGGACCGGGGGGATCGTCCAGGAGGCCGTGAGGCACCAGCGGTCACGGTCCACGTCGTAGTGGATGCGGTAGGCCACCGCCCGGTTCGCGGACACGCGGTCGGCCCACTCCTGGCCCCGGTGCCGGAAGTCGATCCGGCCGGTGAGGACGTACCGGCCGTGCGGCGCGTTGGCCAGGTGCGCCAGCGGGGCCGGGAGCTTGATGCCGGCCCCGCCGTCGGGGCTGACGCGGATGGTCTCGTTCCCGCAGGGCTTGCCCGACTCCCCGTCTGCCTGCAGGAACCAGCGTTCGGCCTCCCAGCGCTGCCGCCACTGCCCGGCGGTGAGCCGGGCGGCTTCCAGATGGTGCCGGTTGCGGGCCAGCCGCTTCCCGCCCCGCACCACGTGCACGACACCGGCCGCACGATCGGACCGCTCGCGTTCCAGCCGGTCCTCCAGCACATGCAGGCGCCGGGTCTTGGCGAACCACTCCCGCCGGGTGCGGTAGCCGCCCGGCGCCCGCTTGGATCCCCTCTCACCCACGGGCAGGGACAGCCGGTGAGCAATCGTCTCGACGCCCGCTTCCAGCCCCTGGATGTGCGCGAGCTGAGCACGACGGGACAGCGCCCACTGATCGTGCGACGCCTTGGTGATCGAACCGGCCCAACGGGACGAGGAATCGGCGGTCAGGGCACGCTTGCGCTCGACCCACGTGTCGGCGGAGTGCTCCAGGCTGTCAGCACACCTGCGCTTGAGATCAGCGGAGGCCAGCGAGCCCAGGTGCGCGCCGACCAGGCGCAACACCTTGTCGTCCCCGGGCGTGAGGCCCTTGAGACGGGTGCGGATGCTGACGCCGGTGGGTCCGTCGGCGACGAACGGCGCCTTGATGGCCCTGAGCGGCTTCTTCTTCGGCTCAGCCATGCCCGGCGGCCTCCAGCGCCTTGCGGGCACGGCTCTTCGCCGACCTGCGCCCGTACCGGCGGGCACAGAACCACGTCAGCGCCTCGGTCATGTCCCGCACCAGGTCGTCCTCGGCCCCGCCGTCGTCCAGGACGACCAGACGGCGGCCCGTCGCGGACAGGGCGGCCTCGACGAGTTCGGTGTTCATCCGGCCCAGCCGGTCCCGGTGCTCGACCACCACCGTGGCCACCTCGGGGTCGGCGAGCAGCCGCCCGGCCCCCGGCCGACGGCCAGTCAACCCCGAACCGACCTCCGGCTCGACCCGCACCACACGCTGACCGGCCTGCGCCGCCCACCGTGACAGGCGAGCCACCTGACGCTCCAGATCCGCCTTCTGCTCATGCGACGACACCCGGGCATACAGACCCAGCCCGCCCACCGCCGCGGGCACGGCAACAGCGTCGATGTTCACCAGGATCGTGCGCGGACCCACCCGCCGGGCAGGCACCGGCAACGTCCCCTCACGGAACCACCGGTACGCCGTCTGCGGGTGCACACCCTGCGCCCTGGCCCACTCCGTCAGATTCACAACCGGACAACGACACTCACCCGTGCAGGGTTACGCTCACTCACTCGGCTTTATGGAACAGCAGCCGAGAACCCCTGGAGTCCGGTACGACCTTTCACATAAGCTCTTCACAAGGCGTACGCACCGTCCTTACGCTCGGGTCCCATTGGCGATAACGGGACCCTTGTGCAGGTAACGGACATACGCAGGAGACGCAGATCACAGTGAAGTGAACGTAACCATCGAAGGGGTTCGAAGGTCTAAGTTGGCGATGTCGGGAAGCGTCTTGGGGGGCGCGACCTGGCATCTGGGGATGTCTTTGGGGGACTTTCCCAGACTGCGTTGCCGGGGCACGTACATCGGAGAGCTTTGAGCGGCCCTCCCGACCGTGCGCTGTCCCGGCAGACCGCATGAGGACCGTGGGCTCCGTTCTGCTCATTGTGCTCGCACAGCGATTCAGGCGCTGTTCTTCACAGACGCCCGGCCGGATCCCGTGGGGGGAATCCGCACCGGGACATGGGAAGGCGCCCTGACGTCGGCCCGTGGGGGGACCGGCGTGGGGCGCCTTCTCGCTTTTCCGGGACCCGGGTTCCGGCCCGAGCGGCCGGGGAGCGGCCCGGCCCGCCGACGAAAACACCGGACGGCACACCCCCGAGGGCATGCCGTCCGGCGTCCGTAGTACCGGTGACCGGTGTCGGTCAGCGCTGCTCGACCGGGACGAAGTCCCGTTCCACCACGCCCGTGTAGATCTGGCGCGGGCGGCCGATGCGGGAGCCCGGCTCCTTGATCATCTCGTGCCACTGGGCGATCCAGCCCGGAAGGCGGCCGAGGGCGAACAGGACCGTGAACATCTCGCTCGGGAAGCCCATGGCCCGGTAGATCAGACCGGTGTAGAAGTCGACGTTCGGGTAGAGGCTGCGCGAGACGAAGTAGTCGTCGGAGAGCGCGTGCTCCTCCAGCTTCAGCGCGATGTCCAGCAGCTCGTCGGACTTGCCGAGGGCGGACAGCACCTCGTGCGCGGCAGCCTTGATGATCTTGGCGCGGGGGTCGAAGTTCTTGTAGACCCGGTGGCCGAAGCCCATCAGGCGGACGCCGTCCTCCTTGTTCTTCACCTTGCGGATGAAGGAGTCGACGTCGCCGCCGTCGGCCTGGATGCCCTCGAGCATCTCCAGGACCGACTGGTTGGCGCCACCGTGCAGCGGGCCCCACAGGGCGGAGATTCCGGCGGAGATCGAGGCGAACATGTTCGCCTGCGAGGAACCGACCAGGCGCACCGTGGAGGTCGAGCAGTTCTGCTCGTGGTCCGCGTGCAGGATGAGCAGCTTGTCCAGGGCGGAGACCACCACCGGGTCGAGCTCGTACTCCTGGGCCGGGACCGAGAAGGTCATGCGCAGGAAGTTCTCGACGTAACTGAGGTCGTTGCGCGGGAAGACGAACGGGTGACCGATCGACTTCTTGTACGCGTAGGCCGCGATGGTCGGGAGCTTGGCCAGCAGCCGGGTGGTGGAGAGGTTGCGCTGGCGCTCGTCGAACGGGTTGTGGCTGTCCTGGTAGAACGTGGACAGCGCCGAGACGACCGAGGACAGCATGGCCATCGGATGGGCGTCGCGCGGGAAGCCCTTGTAAAAGTTCTTGACATCCTCGTGCAGCAGGGTGTGCTGCGTGATGTTGTTCTTGAACACGCTGAGTTCGTCGACGGTCGGCAGCTCACCGTTGATCAGCAGGTAGGCGACCTCCAGGAAGGAGGAGCGCTCGGCCAGCTGCTCGATCGGATACCCGCGGTAACGGAGGATGCCTCCCTCGCCGTCCAGGTACGTGATCGCGGATTTGTATGCGGCGGTGTTGCCGTAACCGCTGTCCAGCGTCACCAGTCCGGTCTGGGCGCGGAGCTTCCCGATGTCGAAGCCCTTGTCGCCGACGCTGCTGTCGACCACCGGGTAGGTGTACTCGCCGTCGCCGTACCGCAGTACTACAGAGTTGTCGCTCACGTCTTCCCTCACCGACGTAGTGCCTCATCTTCGAGGTGCCCTGACTGTCTCTACCATCCCCCACTTGGCTCAGGAGAGTGCACTCGGGGTCGACCATCGGGCCTATCGGCGGCACTGAGTGCCGCCAACTTTCTCATCCTGCCCGCTGTGTTGCGCTTCCGGAAGCCCCTGTGACCTTTGCGACTCATTTGATCGATCATTTTTCTTTCGGGACCGGGGCGAAGGACCGCAACAACGGCGGATCAGACGCCCGCGAGCCGGAAGTCGAGCGCCGTGCAGCGCCTGCCCGCCGACACCGTGCGGACCGCCTGTCCGATCGCCCTGCGGGAGCCGACCAGGACGACCAGCCGCTTGGCCCGGGTGACCGCCGTGTAGAGCAGGTTGCGCTGGAGCATCATCCAGGCCCCCGTGGTCACCGGGATGACGACGGCCGGGTACTCGCTGCCCTGGGAGCGGTGGATGGTCACCGCGTAGGCGTGCGCCAGTTCGTCCAGTTCGTCGAACTCGTACGGCACCTCCTCGTCCTCGTCCGTCAGCACCGTCAGCCGCTGGTCGACCGGGTCGAGCGAGGTGACCACGCCGACGGTTCCGTTGAAGACCCCGTTCTCACCCTTCTCGTAATTGTTGCGGATCTGGGTGACCTTGTCGCCGACGCGGAAGACCCGGCCGCCGAACCGCTTCTCGGGCAGGTCCGGCCGGCCCGGGGTGACGGCCTGCTGGAGCAGCCCGTTCAGCGTGCCGGCGCCGGCCGGGCCGCGGTGCATGGGGGCCAGCACCTGCACGTCCCGGCGCGGGTCGAGGCCGAACCTCGCCGGGATGCGGCGCGCCGCCACGTCCACGGTGAGCCGGCCGGCCTCCTCGGTGTCGTCCTCGACGAAGAGGAAGAAGTCCTTCATGCCGTCGGTGAGCGGGTGCCGCCCGGCGTTGATCCGGTGCGCGTTGGTCACCACGCCCGACTGCTGGGCCTGCCGGAACACGCGCGTGAGGCGGACGGCGGGCACCGGACCGCCGTCCGCCAGCAGGTCACGGAGCACCTCGCCCGCGCCGACGCTGGGGAGCTGGTCCACGTCGCCGACGAAGAGCAGGTGGGCGCCGGGGGCCACTGCCTTGACCAGCTTGTTGGCCAGCAACAGGTCGAGCATGGACGCCTCGTCGACCACCACCAGGTCGGCGTCCAGCGGCCGGTCCCGGTCATAGGCCGCGTCGCCGCCGGGCTTGAGCTCCAGCAGGCGGTGGACGGTGGAGGCCTCGGCGCCGGTCAGCTCGGCCAGGCGCTTGGCGGCGCGGCCGGTCGGCGCCGCGAGCACCACCTTGGCCTTCCTGGCGCGGGCCAGCTCCACGATGGAGCGGACGGTGAACGACTTGCCGCAGCCCGGTCCGCCGGTGAGGACCGCGACCTTCTCGGTGAGCGCCAGCTTCACGGCGGCCTCCTGCTCGGGGGCCAGGTCGGTTCCGGTACGCCCCTTGAGCCAGCCGAGGGCCTTCGCCCAGTCCACGTCCCTGAAGCCCGGCATCCGGTCCTCGCCGGTGCGCAGCAGCCGCAGCAGCTGGGCGGAGAGGGACAGCTCGGCGCGGTGGAAGGGGACGAGGTAGACCGCGGTGACCGGGTCGCCGCCCTGCGGGTCGGGCACCTTCTCCCGGACGACCCCGGGGTCCTCGCCCTCCTCCGGCTCCGCGGCCAGCTCGGCGAGGCACTCGATGACGAGCCCGGTGTCCACCTGGAGCAGCTTCACCGCGTCGGCGATCAGCTTCTCCTCGGGGAGGTAGCAGTGCCCCTGGTCGGTGGCCTGCGACAGGGCGTACTGCAGGCCCG
Source organism: Streptomyces cathayae (assembly GCF_029760955.1). Classification (GTDB taxonomy): domain Bacteria; phylum Actinomycetota; class Actinomycetes; order Streptomycetales; family Streptomycetaceae; genus Streptomyces; species Streptomyces cathayae. The sequence goes on along the minus strand of NZ_CP121682.1, from coordinate 5,160,491 downwards.
CCTTGACCCGGTCCGGGCTGTCGTGCGGAATGCCGACGGACTGGGCGATCCTGTCGGCGGTGAGGAAGCCGATGCCCCACACGTCGGACGCCAGCCGGTAGGGCTGGTTCTTCACGACGGAGATCGAGGCGTCCCCGTACTTCTTGTAGATCCGCACGGCGATCGACGTCGACACCTCGACGGTCTGGAGGAAGAGCATGACCTCCTTGATCGCCTTCTGCTCCTCCCAGGCGTCGGCGATCTTCTTGGTCCGCTTGGGACCGAGACCGGGCACCTCGACGAGCCGCTTGGGCTCCTCCTCGATGACGGTCAGGGTGTCCAGCCCGAAGTGCTGGGTGATGCGGTCGGCGAACACCGGCCCGATGCCCTTGACCAGCCCCGAGCCGAGGTAGCGGCGGATGCCCTGGACGGTGGCCGGGAGCAGCGTCGTGTAGTTCTCCACGTGGAACTGCTTGCCGTACTGCGGGTGCGACCCCCACCGCCCCTCCATCCGCAGCGACTCGCCCACCTGGGCGCCGAGCAGCGCCCCGACGACGGTGAGCAGGTCGCCGGCGCCCCGGCCGGTGTCGACCCGGGCGACCGTGTAGCCGTTGTCCTCATTGGCGTACGTGATGCGCTCGAGGACACCTTCGAGAGTGGCGAGCCGCCGCTCACCGGGGGTCGCCGCGGACTGGTTGGACATGCTCCGACCGTACCGGTGGGGTGTGACAGAGTGCCGGGCCGTCCGGGCTTCAGCGCCGGGAAGCCGCTGTGAGCGCGTGGACGAAGGGGCGAGCGCTTGCTCGGCCGGCGTCCGAGCCACCGTGCTCGCTCCCTTCCGGTCGGGCCGATCCGGATGTGGGGGCCCGTCCGAAGGTCCTAGGTCCGGTGTAGGGGTGCTTCTGGATCCCTGGACCGATGGTGGCGCACCATCGCGTGGCTAGAGTCAGATCACATGAAAATCGACGGCACGCTCGACGAGGCCTACGAACGGCTGCATCGGACCGGACCGGAATTCGAGGGCTGGCTGACCAATCACGGCCCCATGGCGGTGGAGTCCATGGTCCGGCGCGGACACGCGCGACAGGTCCACCGCTGGTTGGACCTCTACATGAGCCGGCTGGACGATCGGCCCCGCGGCGTCTCGCCCATCACCGCCGCCGAATGGCGCACGGCGCTCGGGGACCCCCGCCGTCTCGGTGACTGGCTTGCGTTCTTCGAACGCGAGGTGGCCGAACAGCCCTGGCGCGCGGTACTGGAGACGTGGTGGCCACGGCTTCTGCCCGGCATCGCGGCCGGCGCCACCCACGGGGTGATCCGTACCGGCCACGCCGTCCACGCCCTGCTGGACCACGAGGACGGACCGCGCCTGGCCGAGCTCGGCCAAGCCCTCGGCTACTGGGCGGCGCGCTGGCAGCGGGTGCCCTCCGCCACCCCTTCCGGAACCGCCGACCCGGCGTCCGCTCTCGCAGGCGTTCCGCGCGTTCCCGACCAGACCGCGGGCATCAACCACCGGCTCGACCAGCTCACCGACCTGACCGGCTGGCCGATCGCGCTGGCCGCGCTGAGACCCGCCGCGGACGCCGGGCAGGCCCGGGACCTGCTGGCCGATCTGACGACGGCTGCCGCCGTGCACTACCTCCCGAACGCGCACGGCTCGCCCGTCATGCTGGTTCACGCCGCCACCGCGCCCATGGCCGTCCTGCGTACCTTGCCCGCACTCCCCAGCACCCAGTGGGTCATGAGCCTGCACGCGGCCTGGGCGGCCGGCGCGGCCGTGGCCGCGGCCTACACCCCCACCGCACCCGCACCTCGGCACGCCCTCCCCACCGCCCACCGGTCAGCGGAAGAGACCTTCGCCCTTGCCGTCCGCCACCAGGACGAACACGTCATCAAGCTCGCCGACACCTGCCTTGACGTTCACCGGCGCACAGGCCACCCCGACGCCCTCACCGCAGTGATCCGCGCGACCGAGCTGATCGACGAGCACTGACGCCACGCCTTTCGGCTTCGGCCCCAGGCAGGTTTCTCCGACTCGCGCACGGCGAACTCCTCAGTCATCGTGCACTCCGGCACCCGGCCCACCCCGCTCACCGGGCGGTCGCTGCGGACCGGTGGGACGCGGTTCCACGGTACGGGTGGGGTCGGACCTCCCGGGCCCTGCCCGGGAGGCCGGGGTCGGTAGGCTCTCGCGGACGAACTCGAGCAGATGGCGGAGCCGTACGCGATGCGAGACCTCTACAACGTCCGGTTGCGGCCCACCGAGGCCGAGGCCGCCGTCGCACCGCTGACCGACGAGGAGGAGCAGCGCTTCCGGGCCGTGCTCTTCAGCGAGCTGGGCAACGAGATCGCCGACCACGGTTATGCGCGTTTCCCGGCGCACACGCCCGAGGACCGCCGTCGGCTGGTCGACGTCGCCCAGCGCCTCACCGCGTACTGGGGACAGCAGGTGTTCGTCGAGGCCGAGGACCTCACCCGCCTGAGACTCCACCTCGCCGGCCACGAAGCGCGTCCGCGGACACTGCCGACGCCCTCCTGAGCCCCGCGCCGACAACCGGTCCGGAAGCAGCGGCTCGATCCGCCCGCCGCGCGTCCCTCACGGTCGGACACAGACCGGCCCTCGGCCAAGACGGAGAACACCGTCCTCGCTAGGAAGCTCCCGCGTCGTGCTTCTCACGGCTGGTGAGGACCTGGTCCATGTGAGTCTGCGCCCACTGCCTGAGCCCGCGGGTCAGGTGGTGGAGCGAGAGGCCGAGGTCGGTCAGCTCGTAGGTGACGGTGACGGGGACCGTGGGTGTCACGGTGCGGGTGAGCAGGCCGTCGCGTTCGAGGGCCCGTAGGGTCTGGGTCAGCATCTTCTGGCTGGCGCCCGCCAGCAGCCGGGCGATTTCGGAGTAGCGCATCGCTTCCGGGGCGTGCGACGCGCCGGATCGTTCGGACGCGTCACCGCCCAGTGCGCACAGGATCAGGACGACCCACTTGTCCGAGATCCGGTCGAGGAGCTGACGGCTTGGGCACACCGCCAGGAACGCGTTGTACTCCGCCTTGGCCTGCGCCCTTTTCTCGGCCTTCGTCGTTGTCACCGATCTCACTGCCAACCTCTGGGGTGGTTACGCACTTCCGAGTGCCTACTTCCCGAGGGGAAGCAGGTCTCCAATGCTGGTGCAAGGGGGACGGAGACACCACCCCCGGCACAAGCGAAAGGCACTGCGATGGAGACCGCCCTCACTCCTCCTCTTCCCGGCGGAACCTGGAAGCTGGGTGACTCGACCGTCACCCGGTTCGGCTACGGCGCGATGCAGCTCGCCGGCCCGTGGGTCATGGGGCCGCCCGCCGACCACGACGGCGCCCTGGCCGTCCTGCGCGAGGCGGTCGGCCTCGGGATCACCCACATCGACACCAGTGACGCCTACGGACCGCGCATCACGAACGAGCTGATCCGCGAAGCGCTGTACCCCTACCCGGAGTCGCTGTTCATCGCCACCAAGGTGGGCGCGACCCGCGACGCGCAGGGCGGCTGGCCCACGGCCCGGCGCCCCGAAGACCTGCGCAGGCAGGTCCACGAGAACCTCGGCTCCCTCGGTGTCGAGGCCCTCGACCTGGTCAACATGCGCATGGGCGACGCTCAGGGCCCCCGGCCGGACTCGATCTCCGAGGCGTTCGAAACACTGGTCGCCCTCCAGCAGGAGGGTCTGGTCCGACACCTCGGCGTCAGCAACGTCACCGCGGAACAGGTCGCCGAGGCGCGCGGCATCGCCCCGATCGTGTGTGTGCAGAACATGTACAACCTCGCCCACCGCCACGACGACGACCTCGTCGACCACCTCGCCGCCGACGGCATCGCCTACGTGCCGTTCTTCCCACTGGGCGGCTTCACGCCGCTCCAGTCCGAGGCCCTCCTGCGGGTCGCGAGCCGGCTGGAGGCGACGCCGATGTCGGTCGCGCTGGCCTGGCTGATGCGACGCTCGCCGAACATCCTGCTCATCCCCGGCACCTCGTCCACCGCCCACCTGCGCGAGAACATCGCGGGCGCCGGGCTCTGCCTCTCCGACGAGGACATGGCCGAACTGGACGGCGTCGGCCGCGCGTGACCGGCCGGTGCGCCGGCCGGGCCCCCTCTTTACGGGCTCCGGCCGCGTGCCGGTGGACCCGTCACCGTGCTCCTCCGGCGAGTGGACCCGCTGTGTCCCGGTCCGGAGCTCGAAGGCGACCTGAGCTCCGGATGGTGCCCCCTCGGGTGGTGCAGGGATTCCGCGTGGCCCCGGCGCCGCGGGCCGGGGACGACTGCCCTGCCGGAAACCGTGAGCAGTCGGCGGGAATGTGTCACTTGAACGCTCAGGTGAGCGGTATCAGGACAGGAGGGGCCGAAGTACTCACGACTTCGGGACGGTGCGTGCTCCCCGCAGGCAGGCCCTCCAGAAGCGTGGGCCGACAACCGGATCGGTGAGGCTGTGCGTTCAGACGGGTGTGCGAGACCCTCTGAGGCGGTACTGTCGCTGTCGCCCGTCGGAAGGATCTCCGTGACCGATCCCACGCCCGCGTTGCTGCCCGCCCCGCCCTACTACGCCGTGGTGTTCACCTCCGTGCGGACCGCCGGCGACAACGGCTACGGGGAGACGGCCGAGCGGCTGCTGGAACTGGCCGCCGAGCAGCCGGGGTTCCTCGGTGTCGACTCCGCTCGCGGTGCGGACGGCCTGGGGATCACGGTGTCGTACTGGAAGAACGAGGAATCGATCGCCGCCTGGCGGGATCACGCGGAGCACGCCCCGGTTCGTGCACACGGACACGAGCACTGGTACGCCTCGTTCTCGCTCCACGTGGCCAAGGTCGAGCGCGCCTACGGGTTTGCCCGCCCGGCAGACGCGTAGGGCCACCGCCCACCCGTCCTCGCGATCGTTCACGCAGGGATTCCGGTACGCGCGGCGGCGGTGGACGAGCGGTTCCGGGCATCCGACCCGTACCGGGTCAGCCGCTGCCCCTCACCGGACGGCCGACTGACTGAGGTCCACCCGGCCCGGTTCGCCGCCGGCCTGACCGACAGTTCGTCTCCGCCGTCGGCGTGACGGCCGACGCCTCCGGCGCGGTGAACCGCACTCCGGAAGCCCCGACCGGTTCACGGCCCGCGCCGGTCGGGGCTTTCGTCGCCGCGCCTAGTGGTCGCGTGAGCGGCCGGACGGAGTCCGGCCGTCTTCGGCGCGGGCCCGTCTGCGTCGTCGTAGCGGTGCCGTCGCCCACATCGTCAGCCCGAAGAGGGACAGGAGCAGCGCCCCTCCGACGAGGGTGGGGACCGCTGCCATGAGGAGGAGCGTCAGCAGCAGCTCCGCTCCCGCCGGCTCCTCGCCCATCGTGCTCCCGCCCTGCGCCATGAACACCATGAACACCATGACGGTGGCAGTCGGTGATCAGTTCCCTATGCACGCGTCGGCTGCACGCGGCACTCCACGCTCCGGTCACGATTTGGTTTCGGCCGCCTTCGCCCCCTTGCTTCCCCCCATGTAATCGATTCCAATCCTCGGTACACAGTGCGTGTAATCGATTCCACAAGGAGGTGGAGGCGATGGCGAGCATCAAGGACGTCGCCGCCGAGGCGGGCGTTTCGGTCGCCACGGTGTCGCGTGTCCTGAACGATCACCCGTCGGTCAGCGCACACGCCCGTACCCGCGTGCTGGCCGCCGTCCGGTCGCTGGGCTACCGCCCTAACGCCGTCGCCCGGTCGCTGCGCACCCACCAGACGCGCACCCTCGGCCTGGTGATCAGCGACGTCATGAACCCGTACTTCACCGAGCTGGCCCGCTCCGTCGAGGAGGAGGCCCGCGCGCTGGGCTACAGCGTGATCATCGGCAACGCCGACGAGCGGCCCGACCTCCAGGACCACCACGTCACGACCCTGCTGGACCGCCGGATCGACGGCCTGCTGGTCTCCCCCACCGACGGCGGCTCGCCGCGGATGCTGGAGGCCGCCCGTGCGGGGACGCCCATGGTGTTCGTCGACCGCTGGATCCCGGGCGTGGACGTGCCCGTGGTGCGGTCGGACGGGCGGACGGCCGTGCGGGACCTCGTGGCGCACCTGTACGGGCTCGGGCACCGGCGGCTCGCGATCATCGCGGGGCCGGCCGCCACCACGACCGGACGCGAGCGCGTCGACGCCTTCCGCGAGGCGCTCGGCGCGTACGGGCTCCCCCTGCCCGCCGCCTACATCGGCCAGGGCGACTTCCAGGCCGACAGCGGCCGCCGGGTCACCGAGGGGTTCCTCGCCCTGCCCGAGCCGCCCGAGGTCGTGTTCGCGGCCGACAACCTGATGGCGCTCGGCGCGCTGGACGCCGTCCGGGCGCGCGGGCTGCGGGTTCCCGAGGACGTCGGGCTCGCCGCGTTCGACGACATCCCCTGGTTCGTGCACACCGATCCTCCGGTCACCGCGATCGCCCAGCCCACGGGCGACCTCGGGCGGGCCGCCGTGCGCGCGCTGGTCGACCGGATCGAGGGGCGGCCCGGTGAGTCCGTCACCCTCCCCGCCCGGCTCGTCGTACGCCGCTCGTGCGGCGAACCGGCCCCACGCCCCCCGGCCCCCCGGCCCTCGGCGTCCGAACCGCCGCTGTCCGAACCTCCGGCACCCATCCAGTCCCCCGTACACCCGTCCCCCGTACAAAGGAGTACGTCGTGAGCAACCCGGACGAGTTGCTGCGCATCGAGGGCATCCGCAAGACCTTCCCGGGCGTGGTCGCCCTCGACAGCGTCGACTTCGACCTGCGCCGCGGCGAGGTGCACGTGCTGCTCGGTGAGAACGGCGCGGGCAAGAGCACCCTCATCAAGATGCTGTCCGGCGCCTACACCCCCGACGAGGGCCGCATCCTGGTCGGCGGCGAGGAGGTGCGCATCCACGGTGCGCAGGACTCCGAGCGCCTCGGGATCGCCACCATCTACCAGGAGTTCAACCTCGTACCCGATCTGACGGTCGCCGAGAACATCTTCCTGGGGCGGCAGCCGCGCCGCTTCGGGATGATCGACCGCAAGCGGATGGAGGCCGACGCCGCCGTCCTCCTGGAGCGGGTCGGCGTCCGCGTGTCGCCCACCGCGCGGGTCCGCGAACTCGGCATCGCACGGCTGCAGATGGTCGAGATCGCGAAGGCGCTGAGCCTGGACACGCGCGTGCTGATCATGGACGAGCCGACCGCGGTGCTGACCTCCGAGGAGGTCGACCGGCTCTTCTCCATCGTGCGCAGGCTGCGCGAGGACGGCGTGGGCATCGTGTTCATCACGCACCACCTGGAGGAGATCGCCGCCCTGGGCGACCGGGTCACCGTCCTGCGGGACGGCCGCAGCGTCGGCCAGGTCCCGGCCGCCACGCCCGAGGACGAACTGGTCCGCCTCATGGTGGGCCGGTCCATCGAGCAGCAGTACCCGCGCCGTCGGCCCGACGCCGGGGACACCCTGCTCCGGGTCGAGGGCCTCACCCGCGACGGCGTCTTCCACGACGTGAGCTTCGAGGTGCACGCCGGTGAGGTCGTCGGCATCGCGGGTCTCGTGGGCGCCGGGCGGACCGAGGTGGTCCGCGCGGTGTTCGGCGCCGACCCGTACGACAGCGGGACCGTGACGGTCTCGGGCAGTACGCTGCGCGCGCACGACGTCAACGCGGCGATGACGGCCGGGGTGGGGCTCGTCCCCGAGGACCGCAAGGGCCAGGGTCTCGTCCTGGACGCCTCGGTCGAGGAGAACCTGGGTCTGGTGACGCTGCGTTCGGCCACCCGCGCGGGCCTCGTCGACCTCAAGGGCCAGCACACCGCGGCGGCCCGGATCGCCGAGCAGCTCGGGGTGCGGATGGCGGGCCTCGGCCAGCACGTGCGCACCCTCTCCGGCGGCAACCAACAGAAGGTCGTCATCGGCAAGTGGCTGCTCGCCGACACCAGGGTGCTGATCCTCGACGAGCCGACGCGCGGGATCGACGTCGGCGCCAAGGTCGAGATCTACCAGCTGATCAACGAACTCACCGCGGCCGGCGCCGCCGTCCTGATGATCTCCAGCGACCTGCCCGAGGTGCTCGGCATGAGCGACCGGGTGCTGGTGATGGCCCAGGGCCGCATCGCGGGCGAACTGCCGGCCGAGGGCGCCACGCAGGACGCCGTGATGGCCCTCGCGGTCGGCGCCGGCACGGACACCGGCGCGGGCACAAACACCGGCACCGGCACCGGCACCGGCGGCAAGAACGACGGCACCACCGACCAGAACGGCAAGGAGGGCCCCCGTGGCCACTGACACACTCAAGAGCACGGGGGGCAGGGGCTCCGCCTCGGGCGGCCTGCGCCGCCTCCTGCTCGACAACGGGGCGCTCACCGCGCTCATCGTCCTCGTCATCGCCATGTCGGCGCTGTCCGGCGACTTCCTGACGGCCGACAACCTGCTCAACATCGGCGTCCAGGCGGCGGTCGTCGCGATCCTCGCCTTCGGCGTCACCTTCGTGATCGTCTCCGCGGGCATCGACCTGTCGGTCGGTTCGGTCGCCGCACTGTCGGCCACCGTCCTCGCCTGGAGCGCCACCTCCGCGGGCGTTCCCGTGGTGCTGGCGGTGCTCCTGGCGATCGCCACCGGCATCGCGTGCGGTCTGGTCAACGGCATCCTCGTGTCGTACGGCAGGCTGCCGTCGTTCATCGCGACGCTCGCCATGCTGTCGGTGGCCCGCGGTCTGTCCCTGGTGATCTCCCAGGGCTCCCCGATCCCGTTCCCCGACTCCGTCTCGCACCTCGGTGACACCCTCGGCGGCTGGCTGCCGGTGCCGGTGCTCGTGATGATCGTCATGGGCCTGATCACGGCGTTCGTCCTCGGCCGCACGTACATCGGCCGCTCCATGTACGCCATCGGCGGCAACGAGGAGGCGGCCCGGCTGTCCGGGCTGCGGGTGAAGCGGCAGAAGCTCGCCATCTACGCGCTGTCCGGCCTGTTCGCCGCCGCCGCGGGCATCGTGCTCGCCGCCCGGCTGTCCTCCGCGCAGCCGCAGGCCGCGCAGGGCTACGAACTCGACGCGATCGCCGCCGTCGTCATCGGCGGCGCCTCCCTCGCGGGCGGCACCGGCAAGGCGTCCGGAACCCTGATCGGCGCGCTGATCCTGGCGGTGCTGCGCAACGGCCTCAACCTCCTGTCGGTGTCGGCGTTCTGGCAGCAGGTCGTGATCGGCGTGGTCATCGCGCTGGCCGTGCTCCTGGACACGCTGCGCCGCAAGGCGGGGGCGACCCCGACCGCGTCCGGTGCGCCGGGCGGGGGCGGAGGCGACCGGAAGAAGCAGGCGGCGACCTATCTGCTCGCCGCGGTGGTCGCGGCGGCGATCGTCGGCGCGCTGTCCTTCCTGCACAACGGCTCCTCGGAGGCGAAGGCGCAGAAGGTCGGCCTGTCCGTGTCGACCCTCAACAACCCGTTCTTCGTGCAGATCCGTGAGGGCGCGCAGGCGGAGGCGAGGAAGCAGGGCCTGGACCTGACCGTCACCGACGCGCAGAACGACGCCTCGCAGCAGGCCAACCAGCTGCAGAACTTCACCAGCGGCAGCCTCGACGCGATCATCGTCAACCCGGTGGACTCGGACGCTGCGGGACCCGCGGTGCGCTCCGCCAACAAGTCGGACATCCCCGTCATCGCCGTGGACCGCGGCGTCAACAAGGCCGAGACGTCCGCGCTGGTCGCCTCCGACAACGTGGCCGGCGGCCGGCAGGGCGCCGAGGCGCTCGCCGAGAAGCTGGGCGGCGAGGGCACCATCGTGATCCTCCAGGGCCAGGCGGGCACCTCCGCCAGCCGCGAGCGCGGCTCCGGCTTCGCCGAGGGGCTGAAGGAGTACCCGGGCATCAAGGTCGTCGCCAAGCAGCCCGCGGACTTCGACCGCACCAAGGGCCTCGACGTGATGACGAACCTGCTCCAGGCCCACCCCGACATCGACGGCGTGTTCGCCGAGAACGACGAGATGGCGCTCGGCGCGATCAAGGCACTCGGCTCCAAGGCCGGAAAGTCCGTCCAGGTCGTCGGCTTCGACGGCACGCCGGACGGCCTCAAGGCGGTCGAGCAGGGCACGCTGTACGCGTCCGTCGCGCAGCAGCCGCGCGAACTGGGCAGGATCGCGGTGGACAACGCGCTGCGCGCCGCCGAGGGCAAGAAGATCGACGAGACGGTGATGGTTCCGGTGAAGGTGGTCACGAAGGAGAACGTGGCCGAGTTCAGCGGCTGACACCGACGAGCGATCAGGACCGGGGGCGGTCGGTCATCACGACCGGCCGCCCCCGGACGACCGTGCCGCAGACAACCGTGTGACGACCGTACGACGACCATGTGGGGAGCCATTCCATGTACGACTACGACCTGCTGGTCGTGGGGTCGGCCAACGCCGACCTGGTGATCGGCGTCGAGCGCCGGCCGGACGCCGGGGAGACGGTGCTCGGCTCCGACCTGGTCGTCCACCCGGGCGGCAAGGGCGCCAACCAGGCGGTCGCCGCCGCCCGGCTCGGCGCCCGGACGGCCCTGCTGGCCCGGGTCGGCGACGACGCGCACGGACGGCTGCTGCTGGACTCGCAGCGGGAGGCCGGGGTGGACACGGCGGGCGTGCTGGTGGGCGGGGCGCCGACCGGCGTCGCGCTGATCACGGTGGACCCGTCCGGGGACAACAGCATCGTCGTCTCCCCGGGCGCCAACGGCCGGCTCACCCCCGGTGACGTACGGGCCGCCGGGGACCTCCTCCGCGCCGCCAGGGTGGTCTCCACCCAGCTGGAGATCCCGCTGGAGACGGTGGTGGAGGTGGCGCGTTCGCTGGCGCCGGACAGCAGGTTCGTGCTGAACCCGTCGCCGCCGCAGCCCCTGCCGGACGAGGTGCTGTCGGTCTGCGACCCGCTGATCGTCAACGAGCACGAGGCGAAGGTGATCCTCGGCGAGGGAGCACGTCCCGGCGAGGAGCCCGAGGACTGGGCGCGGCTGCTGCTCGCGAAGGGCCCCCGCTCGGTGGTGGTGACGCTGGGCGGCGAGGGCTCGCTGGTGGCCTCGTCCGACGGGGTTTCCCGCATCCCCCCGGTGAAGGTGCGGGCCGTGGACACCACGGGTGCGGGCGACTCCTTCACCGCCGCGCTGGCCTGGCGGCTGGGTCTGGGCGAGTCCCTGGCCGACGCGGCGGCGTACGCGGCCCGGGTGGGCGCGGTGACGGTCACCCGGGAGGGCGCGCAGGTGTCCTTCCCGACGGCCGAGGAGGTCGCGGCGCTGTGAGGAAAGGCGGGATCCTGAACCGGCACCTGTGCGGCGCGCTGGCCGAACTGGGCCACACCGACCGGGTGCTGGTGTGCGACGCGGGCATGCCGATCCCGGACGGGCCGCGCGTGGTGGACCTGGCCTTCCGGGCCGGGGTGCCGTCCTTCGCGGAGGTGCTGGAGGGACTGCTGGCCGAGCTGGTCATCGAGGGCGCGACGGCCGCCACCGAGATCCGGCAGGCCAACCCGGCCGCCGCGGAGCTGCTGGCGGGCCACTTCCCCGCCCTCGACCTGGTCCCCCACGAACACCTCAAGGAACTGACCGCCGGCGCCCGCCTCGTCGTCCGCACCGGCGAGGCCCGACCGTACGCGAACGTGCTGCTGCGGTGCGGGGTGTTCTTCTGAACGTCCCGCACGCTTCGAGGGGGCCCGGTCCGTCGACCGGGCCCCCTCGGCTCCCTCCCCCTGTTCCCTCCCCCGTCAGAACCTCTCGGATCCCCCCCGGGTCCCCCCACAGAAGTCCTGACAGCACGTACGACCCGCGGGGTGTGGGGAGGGTTGTACGCCTTCGCGGAAAAACTTTCCCGGCGAGCCGTGGGACGTCGTCCCCGACATGTCCGGATCACGTCACATCATGCTCAACGGCGTTGCATCCGCGACGGGTTGTGCGACAGCATGTTCGAACGAGTTTGTGATGTGTACGTGACGCACGGGGGTGACACATGAAGTTCGACATGGGGTCCACGACCCTGTCGGATCTGGGCAAGAACACGGTCGGTTCGAGCACCGACCTGGGCACGCTGATCCGCATGCTCATCCAGGCGGCCGAGCCGCTGGAGGGCAAGTTCAACGGATCCGGAAAGGTCGCCTTCGACTCGTTCAAGACGCGGGCGGACGAGATCACCGCCGCGCTGAACCAGTCGCTGGGCGCGATCCTCGAAGGCCAGGGCGGTATGGACACCGCGTTCGGCACCGGTGACGTGGAACAGCAGGACAACGCCCACAAGAACATGGGTGCGGCGAACTTCGACGCGGCCCGCTTCGGCGCGCGCTAGACCCGTAGCCGGGACAGAGACCGACAACCACAGGGGGTTTTGACGATGGGCCAGAATCTGGACCGCCGCTCCTACGACACCGGCGCGTCGAGCGAGGTGCAGGGCGGCCTGCAGGGCATCGTCGGCCAGTTGGAGCGCGTACTGGCCGACCGCGACAAGGCCGTGAAGGCCGCCATGGCCGACTTCCAGGCCGACGGGGTCTCCGAGGAGTACCACGGCAAGGAAGTGCGCTGGAACCGCGCGGCCAACGAGGTACGCAGCATCATCCAACTGGTGCGCACCACCCTCGAGGACAACGACGGGACGGCCCAGGCGACGATGGCGAAGGCGCGGGCGGCGGTCGACAACATCGGCTGACGCGGTCGCGTCGGCGCACGGCTGGAATGACGGCGCACGGGAGTTACGGGGAATCCACATGACGGGGTGGGACATCTCGCCGTCCGGCGTACAGCGCGTTCTCACGAAGACGGCGGAGGCGGCCGAGGGCCTCTCGGACACCGGGAAGGCCCTGCAGGAGACGCTGCCGAGTGCGGCGAAGTCCGCCGGCACGGTCCAGCAGGGCGGCGTGGAGAAGAGCGGGGTCCAGGGGCCGGTCGCGGCGGCGCTGGGCGAGTTCTTCACCGCCTACCAGGAGAAGCTGATGTACGTCGCGGTGCGCACGTCGAACTCCCTCAACGGGGCGGCCACCGCGACCAACGAGTACGTCAAGGGCGATCTGAAGATGGCCGCGCAGGCCCAGGCGAACGCGCTGAAGGAGCCGAAGATCGACCTGCCGGGGGCGGGCGGGGCGCAGGGGGGCACGTGAGCACGGACCTGATCGACCCGCAGAAGATCCCGCAGTTCACCGGCGACCTGGAGCAACTGGGCACGGATCACATGCTGCTGACGGGGGAGGCCCTCGCCTTCCGCCAGTCGGGATCCGACGTGCACACCCGCTTCCAGGGGCTGTCGGCGTGCTACACGGCACCGGAGGCGGAGCAGTTGTTCGCCACGACCGCGCCGGTGGCGGCCAAGGCGGACGAGTTCGCCGACGATCTGGAGAAGGTCGCGGCGGCCCTCAGCGCGTACGAGACGGAGATCCAGCCGCTGGTGGCCAGGCTGAAGAGCCTCAAGCGGCGTGCGGAAACCTTCCGGCAGCAGATAGCGGGAGACGACGACTGGCGCGAGGACGACGACAACGTCCAGCTCAACAACGACCTGGTGTACGACGTCAACGCCACCACGGAGGCCTTCTGGCTGGCGGAGATCACCTGCCACGACACGATCACCGCGCTGGTGGGCGGCTCGAAGCTGATCCTCGAGGACGGCGCGGACAAGCGCCTGGTGGAGCGCGGCACCCGCACCTACGGCTTCACCGCCGAGCTGCTGAACCAGTCCGAGGAACTGCCCTGGGGCAACATCGTGGAGAAGGAGCGGCACGGGCTCGACTGGCTGGGCCACCAGGTGTGGGAGTTCGGCAAGGGATTCGTCGTCGACGGGGTGTGGGGCACGATCCAGGGCCTGGGCACCCTCGTCGGCTTCGACGGCTGGGACGCGGCGGGCGAGGCATGGAAAGGGCTCGGCAAGCTCGCGACCGGCGTGCTCATCACCGCGGTGCCCGTCGTCGGCGCCGCCTACTGGGCGATGCCCGAGGACAAACTGCCCTCCTACCTGCGCGACTCCCGCAACGCGGTCAAGGAGACGGGCAAGGCGCTGGTCGCCTGGGACCAGTGGGGCGAGAACCCCGCACGGGCGGGCGGCGCGGTCACCTTCAACGTCCTGACCACTGTGTTCACCGGAGGCGCCGGAGCAGCCGCGAAGAGCGGCGCGGTGGCCCGCACGGTCGGCGCGCTCGGCAGGACGGCCCGGCTGGTCGATCCCATGACGTACCTGGGCAAGGCCGCGACGTTCGGCACGGTCAAGGTCGCCGACCTGTTCGCCGGCCTGCGGGGCGTGCACGCGGGCGCCTACGACGACGTCCTCGCCGGTGCGGGGCGCGTCCAGCCCGACGGCAGCGTGGTCCGGGTCGCCGACGACACGCCGGTCATCCGCGACAACGTCGTGGAGTGGCCCGACGGCACCCGCCTGAACCTGGACGACGGCTCGGTCGTCCGCGCGGACGGGACGGCGGCGCCGGCGAAGGTGGAACTGTCGGCGGCGGACCGGGAGCTGCTGGAAAGTCTCGCCCGTCGTGATCCTGCCCCCGTCGGTGCTCATACCGGCGACGCCAACGTTGCCGGGGCGGCGGGAGACTCGGCTCCGGGGAAAGCCAACAACCCCACCACCACGTCGGGTGGCCGTGCAGCGGGCAGCATGGCTCACGATGCAATGAACGGTTCGTCCCCCAGCCATGGGACACCCTCCGGATCAGCTCATGGGGGGTACCCCTCGCATGGCGACGGGCCGCCCAGTCGCCCAGGACCGGCATACGCGGACGCACCACACCACGGCGGGTCGGACCATTATGGTCTCGGTGATGAGTCCCGGCTGTCGGCGCGTCCCGACGCCGACAGCGACCCATTGCCTCCGAACTCCCATGACGATCTTGGCGTGACTCCGCACGGCGACCCCGCAGCGGAGGCCCTCCGGGCAGATCTTGATTCCGCTCCTGCTCCTGGTCCGGGCCACAAAGTGCTCGCCCAACTCCCCGAGACAAGGGTCACCCGGGCCAACGGTTTGATCACTCATGTCGACGGCCGTTCCGTCAATGACTACCTCGACCAGCTGTCACGCGAGCGCGGTGCTGCATACCGGCAGGCGAAGGAAGCAGAGGTTTTTCCGCGGAAGCAGACTGGCGCCTGTGTAGGATCCGTGATCGACCTGCGTACCGGCGAGATCATCGAAGGTATCAACGGGAAGCCGAACGACGTTATCCTACCGGACAAACTTCATCCCACTTTGACTGCCCGTTACGAAGCCATCCGATCGAGCCCGCCGCACAAGGACCATCCCTTGGGGCATGCCGAAGTCAAGGCAGCAAACGAACTACTCTGGGAGCGCACCAAAAAGGGTCTCCCCGACGGGGAAGACGCACTCATCGAGATGCGCGCGTCGGTTGAGTTCCCCTATTTGTCAGACAAAGCGACAGGAGCTCCGGGTAGAGCAGCTCCCTACTGCGCCAATTGCAATCACATGCTGCAAGGGGTGCCGTCCAGCCATGGACGTTTCACTGGCTTCCCTCCGAGCGATGAGAACTGGATTCCCTGATGGCTACCACACAACGAATTGATATCGACGACCCAGAAGTAGATATGGACGATGCGCAACGCTTGCTCTACCGAGGGGAGCCTTTCACCGGCGAGGTGACTGAACACCTCGGCGGCAAGCTTGTGAGCCTGGACTCATATGCCGACGGTGTACAAAACGGCTCTTCGCGCGAGTGGTACAAGGACGGCACTCTTCGGTCGGAAGGCACCGTACGCGAGGGTCTGCCTCGCGGAGAATTCAGAGAGTGGCACTCGAACGGCACCCTGGCATCACGAAAAAATTTCGACGACGACGGTCTCACGATCCGAGAGGAATACGAGTGGGACGAGGACGGTCGACCGACGAGAAGTTGGCGTCTCGATGACCACCGGCATGAGACCTGAAGGGCTTCCCTACCCTCAGGCCGCATTACGTCTCCAAGAGTGGCTCCAGGGAGGCGGCAAAGGGGGGATCGACATGATCGGTCTCGATCTGAGCGGTGCGGATCTCTCCGGCTGCGTCTTTCAGGAGTCCTGGTTCACCGATGCCAAACTGGTCGGGGCCAGGCTGATCGGCGTGGATCTCTACCGCTCCGACGCCGAAGGGGCTGACTTCTCCGGAGCCGACCTGACGTGGGCTTCGTTGGTGCGCGTCAACCTGGATGACGCGGTGTTCCGGGGGGCGGTTCTCGATGGCGCGGACCTGGGCAAGGCGTCGCTGTACGGGGTCGACTCCTCAGCCGCCTCGCTCCGGGGAACCCGTCTCATGGGTGCCTCGTTGATCGACGTCGACTTCAGCGGCTCCGACCTCTCCCAGGCGATCGTCCGCGAGAACACGTTCAAAGTGACCGTGGATGAAACGACCGAATTCAAAGGGATGTCGGGCACCCTTTTCGGCCCTGTCCAGATGAGAGGCCGGGAGGACCGGCAAGAAATCAGCGGAGCCGATCTGGAGCGTTGGCTGCGGGAACGTGGCGGCGATGTACGTGTACTGGAGAGCCGGGGGTAATGGGAATTGTCAGTTATTGTTTCGCGACCGCCAGAAGAGGGAATCCACCCGGATCCGGACAGACTGCGGCAGAGAACCAATGCGCGCACCCTCGATGACATCGAGGACCTGGAGGAGTACCCGGACAGCCTCGGCATGACGTTCAGTCGGGCACTCCACAGGGCCGCGTTCCTGTGCCTCGACGACCCCACCGTCGACAAGTTGGAGACGTGGGAGGCCTGGGTGATGGCCATGCAGGTCGGATCCGCCCTGTTCGCCTCGGCGACCGCTCCGGGGGGTTCCACCGTCGAGTGCATGATCGGCCATGAAGTGCGGACGATCCCCGCCGTGGGGATCACGCACTTCACGGACGCCGGCACCTGGCTGGAAGCCTTCTGGCTGGCGGTCGTCTGCCGGGACCAGGTGCGGATGACGCAGTTGTGCGAGGTGCCGATCGAGACGCTGCGGGCCTCCGGCGCCGTGTTCGAGGAGCACATCTACCACTGGGTGGACGCCCTCCAGGCGTACTGGCTGGAGCGGCCCGGCCTCGGGGGCAAGCTCGTCGCCGCATTCGACGCGACCGACCCCGACCGGCTGCGGTTCCTCGACCGCGAGACGATGCTCAAGGTCCTGTATCCGCCGATCAACCTCTTCTACCGCTTCATCGGCCAGGACCCCGACCAATTCAACGAGGCCCTGGTCCAGGCACTCCAGCTCCACAGGGAGTACTGGACGGCGAGCGAGGAGCGCCAGGAGACAAGTGAGGGCGACATCCCCCTCGCGATCCTCGCCCTCACCTGCCTCGCCCATGACGCCGGACGGCCCATCGAGGTCGAATCGGAATACCTGCCCCAACACCTGCTCAAACGCAGCTGGCTGGGCGAATTCCCCACATGACACGAGGTGAATGTGGTCACGAGTGTTCCGCGCCATGACTTCCGCACGGACAACGCGGCCGAGGCCATGGCGCCGCTCGCCGATGGGACGCGCCGGGTTCTCGACCGACTGGAAAGGTCGGAGATGTCCCGCCGTCGGGCGCTGAGCAGCACCCTGACCATGGCGAAGTGGCGCTGCCTGACGGATCCCGAATCAGCCGGACTTGAGACGTGGGAGGCCTGGGTCACCGCCATGCAGGTCGGCTGCGCCCTGTTCGACTCCGCCACAGCCGCCGAGGGGCCCGTACCGTGCCGCATCGGAAGCGCGGGCGAGGTGAAGACCCTGCCTGCGACGGGGCCGACGCCTTACACGCATGCGGGGGCGTGGCTCACATCGGTCTATTTGGCGACGATCTGCCGCGAGAATGACCGTCTCGATCGACTGATGCAGGTACCTGTGTCGTTCCTCCGTGCCTCTGTTCCCGAGGGCGCGGTTTTCGACGACTATGTCTACGACTGGGTGGAGGCTCTGCAAAGCTACTGGGCCGGTCGGGCAACGGAGATGTGGGACAAGCTGGTATCAGCGGTCAAAGGCACCGATCCCGAGCGGGAGAGCGTCACTGACAAGGAAACGATGCTGAAGATTCTTTATCCGCCGCTCGAACTCTTCCACCGCTTCCAGCTGCGGGAAATTGATCAGTTCAACACTGCACTGGTTGACGCCGCCACCGGGCACAAGCAGTTCTGGGCCGGCGACGTGGCGCGCGCCCTGAGCGGTGACGGCCTGGTGGCCCTCGCTCCCCTCGCGTTGGCCTGCATGGCTTACGACAACGAATTCCCGGTCGAGGTCGAGTCCGATTACTTGCCCAAGCACCTGCTGAGGCGTTCATGGGTCGGCGAGTTCGAGACGTGATCCGCGTTCTCCGCGAGGCAGGCAGCCGCAGATCGTGACAGCTCAGGATGACGACAGCCAGCTCCTCGATCCCGTAGCCGTGCGTCGACAGCGGTTGCGGACGCGTTGCTCTTCGGTGTGCAGCGGGGATGCGTGCGCGTGCCCGGTGTGCGCGGCGGGCTGCCCTACCCGGTCGGCGCTGCGGTCACGGTGATGCGACCGGACGCGCACCATACGGTCGAACTCCGCGATGCACGGGCCACACGCGTACGCGTCTCCCCTCGCGCCGGGCGTGGCCACGGAACCGACCCACAGCACGGCCACGCCCTCACGGCGGCAGTACAACCAACACGCGCCCGTCACCCACGCGTTACCGTCACCGGCCTGCGCAACCAGGGGCCACACGTCACGCCAGGGGTGCTCGGCGGACGGGGCGAACATCACGCCGTGCCCGTCCGTTCGTAGCCGTCCGGCCGACTCCGCCGGGGCTCCATGACCGTGTGGTCGCCGAAGATGCGACGGTAGCGCCGACGGCCTCACCGTGCCGCCCCTTGACCGGGCCGGAGCGCGGAGGTGAGCGCACGGGCCGTGGCCACGTTGCAGCGCCCCAGGTCGATCAGCGCGAGCGGAGCGGACCCGGCGTACGAAGCGGCATCGAGCCCGAGGGACGGCAACGTCACCCCCGCCGCCCGGAGCGCGTCGCGCAGGTCCTCACACGCCTGTTCCGCGTCTCCCACCTCAGAGAACCTCCCCTCTGCTGCGGGCGTTGGCCCTGGCCACCCGCGTCCACATCAGCCCCTCAGCCCGTTCACGGACGTTCAACGGCTGCACGTCGCCGGGCAGTGCCGTCCACTCCGTGCCGCCGCCCTCCGGGCGCAGCCATACGAACCCGTCCTGATGGTCCATGACGATCCCGCGCTTCTCCCGCCGTACGTCGAGAGCGAGTTCACCGACCGGAAGCCGGGTCTCCTCCCGTTCGGGGCGACCGGGGCGGGGCGTCACGTCGGTCGTCTGGTGCCCGCGGGAGGACAAGGGTGCGGCCTCCTGCCGCTTCTCACTGTTCACCCCCTCAGCGTCACGTCGGGCAACGGCTGCCGACCAGGGGGACGGCGTTCCGAACCGCGTTCCGGAACAGCCGCCACCTGCACATTCTCACTATTCGCACCCATGATGTCACCGAACGCGACTAGCGTTGACGGATGCCCTGTTCCCTCGGGGACACGGAACGGCATGCCGACACGGCACACGGCAAGGGAGCACCGACCGCCATGACCCAGCCCTCCCGCGACCTCGAACCCGTCCACTCCGCCCGCGACCTGTACGGCGTCGAGCTGCGCCGTCAGCGCCAGCTCATCGGGCTGTCGCTGGACCGGATGTCGGACATCGTCAACTACAGCAAGACACACCTGCACGGCGTGGAGACAGGGGAACGGCTTCCGCTGCCGCCGATCTCGGAGAAGCTGGATGCGGCTTTCGGGACGGGGGAGTTGTTCCAGGGGCTGTGGGGGGCGGTGAAGCGGGAGTACTCGCCGAGGCGGTTCGATCACTGCCTGGAGCTGGAGGCTCGGGCGGTGCGGATTCAGGAGTTCAGCGCGAGTCTCATTCCTGGCCTGCTCCAGACAGAGGCGTACATGCGCGCGCTGTTCACGGCAGGAGAGCCAGGGATGAGCCCAAGGGGGATCGACGGCCTGGTGGCGGATCGCCTGAGCCGTCAGGAGACCCTGCGACGGGACTGCCCACCGGACTTCTGGTGGATCCTCGGCGAAGCGGCGCTACGGCAGGTCGTAGGCAGCCCAGCGGTAATGCGCGGGCAGCTCGCGGCACTGCTGCCACTGGTCAATACACGTCACTCGACCATCCAGGTAAGCCCGTTCGAGGCGGACGCGTGCGCCATGATGAGCGGCACCCGCATCCTTCTGACCCTCCCGGACAACTCGACCACCATGTACCAGGAAGGCTCTGGGTACGGCGAAATCATCGACGACCGGAAAGCCGTCACGCGGCACATGCGAGAGTACGATCTGAAAAAGGTCCACGCCCTCTCGCCGCGCGAGTCGGCAACACTGATCGAGACGATGTTGGAGACATACGAGTCATGCGAGTCACCCGGGACCTGAGCAGCGCCCGCTGGCGCAAGTCCTCCTACAGCGGGGGCCAGCAGGGGGATGCCTGCGTCGAAGTCTGCGATGACTTCGCCGGCGCGGTCCCCGTCCGCGACAGCAAGAACCTGGCCGGCCCTGTGATGATGCTGGACGGGGTGGCCTGGCGATCCTTCGTCGACAGCGTCAAGGACGGCTCCCTGTAAGGCGGTTACACGGAACGAGCCCTGGTGATGTTCCAGGACCCGTTCCGGAACAAGGACTACGGCGGATCACTCAGCCCGTCACGGCCACCTCCAGCTTCGCCGACAGCCCTTCGACGACGGCGGTCTCACGGTCCAAGAGGAATACCGGTGGGACGAGGACGGCCGACCGACGAGAAGCCGGCGTCTCGACGACCACTCGCAGGCGCCCTGAGCAAATTCCCGATCACCGGGCCGCGATGCGTCTTGGGAAGTGGCTCCAGGAGGATCGAGGTCGAGTCGGAGTACCTGCCCGTGAATCTGCTCAAGCGCAGCCGACTCGGCGAATTCCCCACCTGACCCGACACGAGGTGAATGAGCAGCATGTCCGCCCAGGACTACGACAGTCAGCTTCTCGAATCCGTTTCCGTGCGGCGGCGGCGGTTGCGGGACGCCCTGTTGTTCGGGGCGCAGCGGCAACGGCGGGCCGTGGACGAGCGGGTGGGGAAGGTGATCGCCGGGATGGTGATCGCGGCCGTGCTGTGCGCGGGGTGTGTGGGGTGGTCGTTCGTTTCGCATCGGCTGATGGGGCAGGGCAACAGCCCGTACTCTCCCGGCGTTTCCACGCCCTCCAGTAGTCCTACAAGCCGGTGATAGGTTCGCGAGCGTGATGTCTCCGGGGGACTTGAGCACGGAAACGGCCGGTGGGCCGACGGTGTTGAGCCGGGTCACGCTCGTCGGTGAGCGTCGCCGCGTCGACCTGGTGCTTCCGGCGCGGGAGCCGGTCGGGCTGCTGCTGCCCGAGATCATGCGGTTGCTGGACGACCGTGTGGCGGGGCGGCCCGCCTCGCGTCACCTCGTCACGGTGGACGGCTCCGCGCTCGATCACGACAGCACACTGGAGACGGCGGGCATCCGTGACGGTGCCGTCCTGCGTCTCGTCCGCGCGGAGGACGCCCCGCCCGCCCCCGTCGTGCACGACGTCACCGACGAGGTGGCGGAGGACCTCGGTCATCGGGCATGGGTGTGGGGGCCGGCCGCGCGGCGGGTCACGGCAGGGGTCGCGAGCGTGGGCTGGGTGGTCGTCGCCGCGCTGTTCGCGCGTGCGCGGTACGACAGTTCGGTCGTCGCCGGTGCCCTGCTCGCCGCCGCCGGTGCGGCGGCGGTCGCGGGTGCGGTCCTGGGGCGGGTGCGCAGGCACGGGCTCGCCGTGACTCTGCTGTGTTCCGGTGGCGCGCTCGGTGTGCTGGGTGTGTGGAGCCTGGTCGATGTCGCCGGGGGGTCGTCGGCGGGTGCGCTGCGGCTCGCCGGGGTGGCTGCTGTGAGTGTGCTGGTCCTCGCCCTGCTCGGGCTGTTCACGCCGTTGGGGCGGGGCGGGCTGGTGGGGGCCGGGGCCGTGGCTCTGACCGCCGTCGGCTGGGAGGTCGTCGTCGCCGTGCAGTCCGGCGCCGGAACGGTGGAGCAGCAGGCCCGTGTCGGGGCCGTTGTCGGCGTGGTCTCGGTGGTGGTGCTCGGCGTGCTGCCGCGGCTCGCGCTGATGGCGTCCGGGCTCTCCGGGCTCGACGACCGCCGGGCCGGCGGGGTCTCCGTCAGCCGCCACCAGGTGTCCGTCGCCCTGGGCGCCGCCCACCGCGGGCTGGTGCTCGCCACGGTCACTCTGGCGGGGTCGGCCGCCGTGGCCGCCGTGCTGGCGCTGCGGAATCCCTCCGGGTGGACGGTGCCGCTGGCCGCGGTCGTCGCGGTGGTGCTGGCGCTGCGGGCCCGGGCGTTTCCGCTGGTCGCCGAGGTGGTCGTGCTGCTGGTCGCCGCGGCGGGCGTCGCCGTGCGGTTGCTGGCGGTGTGGGCGGAGCGGTCCTCGGCCATGGCATCGCTGGCCGTCCTCGTGGTGCTGGCGGTCCTGCCGCTCCTCGTGCTCGCCGTGCAGCCGGCCGAGCACGTACGGGTCCGGCTGCGGCGGGCCGGTGACCTGCTCGAGTCGGTGGGGGTCATCGCGCTGCTTCCGCTGCTGGTCGGCGTGTTCGGTGTGTACGGGCGACTGCTCGACACCTTCGCTTAGGGGCTTGAGGGGCGCGGCGGCATGACGAACGGGGAGCAGGGGCGGGAGCAGCCGTCGGCGCACGGCAATGGCAGTGGCAGTGGCAGTGACAGTCGCAGTGGCAGTGGCGGCGACTGGCAGCGGGACGTACTGCGGGAGCTGGGCGGCGGGGGGAGCGGCCCTTCGGATGCGGGTACGCACACCGGTGCGGAAGCGGGGGCGGGGGCGGGCACTGAAGGTGACGCGCCCGGCCCGCACTCTCCCGGCCCGCACGCCCCCGGTGCAGTGCTCCCGGACGCCTCCGCCTCCCCGTCCGCATCCGGCGCTCCGGACGGCCTGGTGTCCCCTTCCCCCATATCGGCTGACCGGGCCGCCGCTGGGCCGGTCCCGGAGCGGCCCGCGGCGCCCGCCGTCCCCGACCCTGCCCCCGTCCCCACTCGCGGCCCCCGCCTCCCCGCGGCCCCCGCCCCCGAGTCCTCCCCCACCCTCGATCCCCGCCTCCTCCTCGCCCTGGGCCGCCCCCTGCACGGTGACTCCGTGACCCGGCGCACGGGGAGGGCGCTGCGCAAGCTCACCTCGTCCGTGGCCCAGGACGTCGCCGAACAGACGCGGATCGCCCGGGAGTTGCAGCAGCCCGTCACCACGGGCCGGGTGGTGGCCGTCACTTCCATCCGCGGCGGTGTCGGAAAGTCCACCGTCTCGGCGTTGCTCGGGCGCACCCTCAACCACTACCGGCACGACCCGGTGCTGACCCTGGAGGCGGATGCCGCGCTGGGCACCCTGCCGGTGCGGATGGGTGCGGAGGCGGTGCGCTGGACGTGCGCCGATCTCGCGTCGATCCTCCATCCGTCCATGCAACTGACGGACGTGACCGGCTACTTGGTGCCGGTGTCCGACGGCGGCTGGCTGCTGCCGGCGAGCCGGGGCCAGGTCGGTCCGCCGCTCGACATGACGGCGTACCGCAAGGTGACGCTGGCGCTGCGCCGCTACTTCGCCGTGACCGTGGTCGACTGCGAGACGCTCCCCGGCGAGGTGGCCCGCACCGCCATGGACACCGCGCACGCCCGGGTGGTGGTGGCGCCGGCCACCGCGGAGGGGGTGAACGCCACCCGTCAGGTGCTGGACTGGCTGGCCCGGTTGCCGCACTCCGCCCTGGCCACGACGGTCGTGGCGCTGGTGTCGGGCACCCCCGACATGCTCCTCGACGACAAGACGGCCGCGGGGCACCTCAAGGAGGCCGGGGTCACCGTCGTCTCCGTGCCGTACGACCGGCATCTGGCCGGTGGGGGTCCCATCCGCACCGACCTCCTGGCG